>JBDSDN010000256.1:0-9173 GCA_039920545.1 Ferruginibacter sp.
AAGGACCGAAGCCAGAATTATAATTGGTATAAGTCTTAAATAGTCTCATGTAATTTTTATGGGACTACTTTGTTTATTTAATTTCGGAGAGGATTTTCTATCGCAAGTTTAGAATTAGTAGGATAAGAATTATATAGGATACTATATTTGCAAAATAATAAATATAAAAGGCAACCGGTTTAAGGGTTGCCTTTTGTAGTTAGTTCATTTTCTAATTCAGAGGGGAAAATGGAATTTTAATACGGGAGGTACCGGGTTATTTATAGGAACTCAGCAAAATTTTTATTAAAATAACGGGAGCAAGACTACCCCCGTTTTACCCTAATAAAACCCTAAACCAGCAAAAATTTTTATTGTGTCACAGTACCATCTTCACTTATTAATAGTTGTTTTTGTTTATTTTCTGCAGTTGTAAGTTTAACTGCATAATATGGTGCGACGCCAGGAATTTCTACTTTAGCACATTCTGTAACTTTGGCATTTGCGTAATTTGTGGCCAAAGCTGTGGTGATATTTTCCGGCAAAGCTGCAACATCATACATTGTCTTAGTCTTAATTACACCACCGGCGGCATCATATTCCACTGTTTGCTTTAAACTCGAAGCATTAGTAAAATCAGCAACAAAATTTCCACTGTAATTCTTACTCCACTTATTCTTGTCTACACTAGCGTATTGATTTTTGAATGATGAATTGACGTTTTCAGGCACAATAACTTTTGTCTTTACGACTGTTTTCTTCTTTTGAGCATCGGCTGAAAAATTAAAAATCAAACCTGCTGCAATAATTAAAAAGATGCTTTTCATACGTTAACATTTTATGAGATAATTTGAATGTGTTTGCAAAAAAAAGTTATTTGCCAATACTATGCCAACAGGTATAATTGTGGATAAGTGCTATAGTTTTTGAATATAATTTTAAGGCTTGAATAATCATCAAATTCTAAAGGGAATTCTAACCATCTGGTAATGTATATCCTGCAACTTTTATAACGGCGAATGCATATTTTATTACCTTTGCCCACTCATTTGAAAAAACATCAAGAGGAAATATATTTATGCCTCCAAAATATAAGGAATATCAGCATTTAGACCTACCCTCTATCAGCAACCAGGTTTTGAAAGATTGGGAAGAATCACATGCCTTTGAAAAAAGTGTTGATATCAGGGAAGGAAATCAGCCTTTTGTTTTTTATGAAGGGCCCCCAAGTGCAAACGGAATGCCCGGCATTCATCATGTAATTTCCAGAACGTTGAAGGATTTGGTTTGCAGGTACAAAACGATGCAGGGTTTCCAGGTAAAGCGAAAAGGTGGTTGGGACACCCATGGCCTTCCGATAGAACTAGGTGTAGAAAAATTGTTAGGCATAACCAAGGAAGATATAGGAAAAAAAATATCTGTAGAAGATTACAATAAGAAATGCCGTGAAGTGGTGATGCAGTATAAGGACCAATGGGATAGTATCACCAAAAAAATGGGTTATTGGGTAGACCTTAATAATCCTTACGTAACTTTTGAAAATAATTATATAGAAACACTTTGGTGGTGCCTCAGCGAATTATATAAAAAAGGTTACCTCTACGAAAGTGTAAGTATACAACCTTATTCCCCTGCCGCCGGTACCGGCTTGAGTTCTCATGAGCTCAATCAACCCGGCACTTATAAAGATGTAAAAGATACAAGTGTGGTAGCGATGTTTAAAGTTGCAAACGAGGCGTTAATTAATAAATCAATTTGGGATGGCTTAACTAATGATGATTTAATGAGTAATGGCATCTATTTAATGGCCTGGACCACTACCCCATGGACCCTTCCTTCCAACCTGGGATTGACAGTGGGCCCCAATATAGATTATGTGTTGGTGAAGACGTTTAATCCTTACACACAGCTTCCTAATAATGTGGTATTAGCTAAAACCCTGGTTGGTAAATATTTTAAACCAGAAGCAGAAAACGGGAACTTTGATAACTATAAAGAAGGAGATAAAATTATTCCCTGGAAAATAATTGGCGATTTTAAAGGAAAAGAATTAGAAGGAATAAATTATGAACAACTCCTGCCCTCCGAAGCAAATACATTAGAAAAAATACAAGAGATAACATCCGGTGCAGAACCCTTCAAAGTTATCGTGGGAGACTTTGTAACAACAGAGGACGGAACAGGCATAGTACACACAGCCCCGGCATTTGGTGCAGATGATTATAAAGTGGGAAAGAAAAATAATTTAGGTATTCTTACCCTCGTGGATAAACAAGGCAAGTTTATAAATGGTGTCGGCGAATTTAGCGGCCGTTATGTAAAAGATTATAAAGACGACCCCAGTTATGTAGATGTAAATGTAGACATAGCCGTAAAATTGAAAAAAGAAAACCGGGCTTTTAAAGTTGAGAAATACGAACATAATTATCCCCATTGCTGGCGTACAGATAAGCCCATCATATATTATCCCGTTGATGCCTGGTTTATAAAAACCACGGCTGTAAAAGACAGGATGATAGAATTAAACAAGACAATTAATTGGAAACCTGCAAGCACTGGCACCGGCCGCTTTGGCAACTGGCTGGAGAATATGGTAGACTGGAACCTGAGCCGCAGCCGCTTTTGGGGAACACCATTACCAATATGGAAAACTGAAGATGGCGAACAACAAAAATGCATAGGCTCTATTGAGGAATTAAATAATGAAATAAGAAAAGCGGCTGAACTTTTGGGGGGGGATACGAATACGCATTATTTACATGAGGGAATTTTAGATCTTCACAAACCATATGTAGATGATATTGTGCTGGTGTCAGAAAATGGGCAGCCAATGAAAAGAGTGCCCGACCTTATTGATGTATGGTTTGACAGCGGTGCCATGCCTTATGCCCAGTGGCATTTCCCTTTTGAAAATAAAGAAACTTTTAAGCAGAATTTTCCGGCAGATTTCATTGCAGAAGGGGTAGACCAGACAAGAGGCTGGTTTTATACTTTACATGCATTAGGCGTTTTATTATTTGATAGTGTTGCATACAAAACAGTAGTAAGCAACGGCTTGGTGCTAGATAAGGCTGGTAATAAAATGAGTAAAAGGCTGGGTAATGTTGTTGATCCTTTTAAAACGATAAATACTTATGGTGCAGATGCTACCAGGTGGTATTTAATAACTAATGCATCTCCATGGGACAGTTTAAAATTTGATGAAGAAGGCATAAAAGAAGTACAAAGGAAATTTTTTGGTACTATCTATAATACCTACCAGTTTTTTGCATTGTATGCTAATGTAGATAATTTTTGCTTTGGTGAAGTTTATGTTCCATTGCATAACAGGCCGGAAATAGATCAATGGATATTATCTTCTTTAAATAGCCTGGTAAAAAAAGTTACTGAAAACTTTGATATTTATGAGCCTACACAAGCCGGCAGAGCTATTGAAGATTTTGTAGACACACACCTGAGTAACTGGTATGTTCGCCTTTGCCGACGCCGCTTTTGGAAAGGAGAATATGAGCATGACAAAATTTGCGCCTACCAAACCTTATATGAATGCCTGGAAGCCTTGTGCAGGTTAATAGCCCCGGTAGCTCCATTTTTTGCTGACTGGATATACGATAATTTAAATACAGTAACCCGTAGATTCGAAAATGAATCAGTGCACCATACGTATTTTCCAAAAACAGATGAGGCCATTATTAATATAGCTCTCGAAAAAAGAATGCAGCTTGCACAGGATGTTTCTTCCCTGATTTTGTCACTTCGCAAAAAAGTAAATATTAAGGTAAGGCAACCTTTACAGAAAGTATTTATCCCAGCATCGGAAAATGAAATGGCAGCAAATATTAAGTTAATAGAAGAAATCATTAAAGCAGAAACCAATATTAAGGAAGTAGAAATATTACATGCGGATAATGATTTTATCCGCAAAAAAGCTAAAGCCAATTTTAAAACCTTAGGCAAAAAACTTGGTCAGAAAATGAAATGGGCCGCTGGCGAAATTGAAAAATTTGACAATAAAACAATAGAAGAAGTTCACCAGGGCGACTACATCCTCAATGCAGAAGGAGTCTCCAGGGGGGAAGAGCCATTGCTCATCAATTTAGAAGATATTGAAATTATCACCGATGCCATACCCGGTTACGAAATTGCCAGTAAGGGAACTTTAACCGTCGCATTAGATATCTCCATTACCGAAGCTCTTCAAAGTGAGGGCAATGCCAGGGAGTTTGTAAACCGTATTCAGAATATCCGTAAAGAAAGTGGTTTTGAAGTAATGGACCGCATACAACTTACGATAAATGAAAATGCTGAACTGTTACCATCGTTAATTCAATTTAAAGATTATATTTGCCGCGAAATTTTGGCAGATACACTTGACTTTGTACCCCAAATACAGAATGGTACTGAAATTCAGGTAAATAATGCTTTATTAATAGTCAATCTTTTAAAAAAAAGTGAGTAGTATGGCAACCAAAAAACCAGCAGTAAAAGCAATAAAAAAGCCAACTCCCAAAAAAGCGGTGGCAAAACCAACAAAAAAAGCCGTTCCGGCAAAAACACCAGCTGCTAAAGTGAGTAAACCGGTAAAACCGGTGGCAAAAGCTTCTCGTACATCCGTGGGTAAAGGTGTAAAAACTGCTGCAAAACCTGTAGCTAAGCCTGCTGTAAAACCTTCACATTCAAAACCAGGTAAATCCGCAAAGCAATTGCCAAAATCTTCAATAAAAAAAATTGAACCTCAAAAAGGAAAACCAGTTAAATCAGTAGGAAAATCACAACCAGTAAAAAATGCTAAACCTCTATTAACACCAGCGACAAAAAAACCGGCAGCTGCCCAAAAGCCGGTAAATAAACCCATGGCCAAAAAAATTGAAGTAACAAAACCAGTAGCTAAGGCCGCTACTAAAATGCCAGTTCTTACTAAAACGGTTCCTAAAAATATAAAAGATATTAAAATTGCGCCTGCAAAGCCCGTTGTAATTCCCAAAATAAGCCATAAATCATCCCGTAAATACCAGCCAGAATTTACTAAATCAGTTTTGGACCAAGCCCGGCATGACCCCGGCGCATCTATTATACGGTACAGCGATAATGACCTGGCAGAATTTCGGGAACTCATCCAACGAAAATTAGGGGCAGCAAAAAAGGAACTTTCCTACCTGCAGGGCTTAATTACCCGTAAAGATGAAATGGGTGGCGATGAAAGTGATAACCGCTATATGACCATGGAAGATGGTAGTCTTAGCATGGAAAGGGAACAATTAAGCCAAATGGCCAGCCGCCAGATTACGTTTATAGATCATTTGGAAAAGGCATTGATGCGTATTGAAAATAAGACTTACGGCATCTGCCGGGTTACTGGTAAATTAATAGATAAGGCCCGGTTAAGGGCAGTACCACATGCTACCCTCAGCATTGAAGCTAAGATGGGCATTGCAAAATAAAATAGAATAAATTATTAAAAAAGGAGAATTACGAAAGTGATTCTTCATTTTTTTTGAAAATACTTTAATTGATTTTCTGAAAATAAGTTTTCTGGAATTATTTTACCTCCTGCATATCTACCAGGCGTTTATAATACCCTTCTATGTGTATCAGGCTATCATGTGTGCCCCGTTCCACTATTTCACCTTTTTTAAGAACAATGATTTCATCAGCATGTCGTATCGTACTCAGGCGGTGGGCAATTATAATAGAAGTGCGGTTGCTCATGAGGTTATTGATAGCATCCTGAACCAACCTTTCGCTTTCCGTATCTAAGGAAGAAGTGGCTTCATCCAGAACTAAAATCGGTGGGTTTTTTAAAACTGCCCTGGCGATAGTCAGGCGCTGCCTTTCGCCACCACTTAATTTCATGCCCCTGTCACCAATGTTGGTATAATATCCGTTTTCTTTTTTCTCAATAAAATTATGAGCATTGGCAATTTTTGCGGCATTTTCTATTTCCTCGAAACTTGCGTTGCTCATGCCCAGAGCGATATTTTCGGCAATGGTATTATTGAACAATATTGGTTCCTGTGTTACGATGCTGATAAGTCCTCTTAATGAATGCAAAGAATAATCTTTAATATTGATTCCATCTACAAGGATTTCGCCACTGCTTACATCATGAAACCGGGGAATAAGATCTGCCAGGGTAGATTTTCCGGCACCACTGCTCCCGACCAGGGCTACCGTTTTTCCTTTTTCAATTTTTAAATTAATTGCTTTTAATATTACAGCATCCTCATAAAAGAAACTAACATTTTTAAATTCAATAGAGCTTTTGAACTTTTCTATTTTCTGTCCGTTTAGGTTATCATCAACTGTAACTGGCGCATGGAGAACTTCTTCTATTCTGCCAATTGCGGCAGCTCCTCTTTGCATATTACTGAAGGCGGTTGAAATAGATTTTGCAGGGTCTATAATGTTATAAAACAAACCCATGTAGGTAAGGAATAGAGCACCGTTTAAAGCAATCTCCTGGGATAATACCAGCCTTCCCCCAAACCATAAGATACCGGCAAATATAGTTACCCCCATCAGTTCGCTCATAGGAGAAGCCAGGTCCCGCCGGTAACCAATCTGGTTTCTGGCATCCAGCAATTCATTACTGGTTACAAAAAATTTATTGCGAAGCAAACTTTCCACATTAAATGCTTTTATAACCCGAAGACCGCCTAAAGTTTCATCAATGGTAGAAATGGTTTCACCATTTTTAATGGCAACCCGGCCGGATTGTTTTTTTAGGGAACGGCTAACCCTTCCGATGACAAATCCCATTACCGGGATGCAGATTAAAATAAACAGCGTTAGCCGTGGGCTGATATAAAATAATACCGAAAGGTTTATGATGATTGAAAGCGGGTCCTTCACCCAACCTTCAAGCGTTCCGATTACAGAACTTTCTACCTCGTTTACATCGTTTGTCATCCTGCTCATTAAATCTCCTTTGCGCTGCTCTGTAAAGTAACCGATGGGTAGTTTCAATATTTTATCATAAAGATCAATTCGGAAGCGGTTAACAATATTATTTTTTATGGGGCCCAGGATTCGGGCAGACAAATAAAGAAAGAGATTTTTTAATAAAATAGAGCTAATGATGAGGATGCATACTACACCCAGAGCATAAAATTTATCCCCGGTGTTTATAAGGTGATTCAGATTTTCATTTACCCAGGTTATTATAGGATTTTTAGAATGAGCAGAGATCCCGGTCGTACTATTTCCCTCCTTATCAAACAAGAGCTGTAAAAAAGGAAGGAGCATGCCTAATGATAAAATAGAAAATAATATGGACAAGAAGATGGTAACAAAATACCAAAGAATAGATCCTTTGTATTCTTTTAGATATGTGAAAACTCTGGAATATCTTTTCATTTTAATAATTATGCTGGAAACGGCAAAGTAACTATTTTTACTGCTATAAAAAGTGAAACGTATGCTGGAAAGTAAAAGACAAAAGCAGGTTGCGGCAGTGTTGGAAAAAGATCTTAACGAAATCTTTCTCCGGCTCGGACTTTCTATGATGGACGGAGGAATGATATCAATCGCCTCAGTAAAAATTACTCCCGATTTATTTGATGCCAGGATTTACTTGAGCTTTTTTAAAGTGGCTGACCCTGGTGCAGCATTAAAGAAAATTGAGGAAAGAAGTTGGGAGATAAAAAAAGAATTAACGGCACGTGTCAGGCACCAGCTCCGCAGTATGCCTCAGCTTAGTTTTTATATTGACGATACCCTGGATTACGTTGATAAAATAGAGCAATTATTTAAAGACATTAAGAAAGAAGAAGGCAAGTAATAATTTTTGAATTAAATGATGCTTTTCTTTTCTGAGTTAAAAATTTTTACATCACCTTTATAACTTTACCAATTGTATCTTTCTTTTGCGTGGAGATATTTTAAAGCAAAAAAATCTGCCAATGCTATTAATATTATCGCCTGGGTAACTACCGGTGTCATTGCATTTTCTACCTGTTGTCAAATATTGGTTTTAAGCGTTTTTAATGGCTTTGAAGGGCTGGTAAAATCATTATATTCATCCTTTTATACAGATTTAAAAATTTCACCTTTACAGGGAAAAACTTTTATTTTAAATCCGGCGCAGCTACAAGTGATAAGGCAGCAACCCTACATACAGGGGATTTCAATGATTGCAGAAGATAAAGCGTTATTAAAAAACGGAGATGCACAAACAGTTGTACGGTTAAAAGGAGTAGATAAAAATTTTAATTTCGTTAGTGGTTTACCATCAAAACTTATTACCGGAAAATTTAATACAGGATCACTAGATAGCCCAGGTATTATTGTAGGGTCAGGTATACAGAATGCGGCGGGTATAAATACTAATCCAGCGTTTTCTTCAGATAACCTTACCATTATTCTTCCTAAAAAAGGAATCAGTTCCACTGACCCGTTTTCTTCTTTAAGTGAGGGGAATGTTATTACTACGGGTGTATTTGCAATTCAGCAGGATTTTGATAACAATTATGCAATTACCAACATTGATTTTATAAAGGCGCAGATGGGCTTTGGCGAAAATGAATTTTCTGCCGCAGAAATAAAACTTAAACAGGGAGTGCAGATTGATAAAGCAAAAGAAACCTTACAACAATTTATACCAGGAAATTATCTTGTACAGTCACGGTATGAACAGAATACCAATTTATATAGTACGATGCGTTTGGAGAAATGGGCCATTTATGCGGTACTCACCCTGATTTTAATTATTGCAGCCTTTAATATGGTAAGTGCCCTCACCATGCTAATATTAGAAAAGAAAAAAGACATCAGCATTCTGCAAAGCATGGGTAGCAACAGGCAGGTACTTAAGAAGATATTTTTAGCTGAAGGTCTGTTGTTGGGCATCCTGGGAGCAGCTGTTGGTGTTTCTTCTGCCGTAATAATTTGCATTAGCCAACAAAAATTCCATTTCATTAAATTACAAGGCGGATCTTTTTTAATAGATTATTTTCCTGTTAAGCTTTTAGCTCCTGATTTTTTATTGGTGGCAGGCACCGCTGTTACAATTGCTTTTATTGCCTCATGGTTTCCGGCACATAAGGCCGCAAGGCAGCCTATAGAGTTGCGGTGAGAATGCAGGCAAGAAGCGAAAAAATATATAGGAATTATGGAAAATTTTCGAGTATCAAAAATAATTGCAACCCCTCTTAAACGCTTGACTACTTATTTTGATTTTTATAATTTTCTTACAT
>JBDSDN010000257.1:0-4942 GCA_039920545.1 Ferruginibacter sp.
TATTAACCTCGCAGGATCTCCAAAGCCCAGGAACATTACAAACACCAGCATTACCACGCCCATTAAAACCAGGGTTGAATAAAATATTTTCCGCAAAATATAATTCATGGTAAGAAATGATTAATGACCGAAGAATTTGAAAAACTATCCGACCATATGCCCGGTAAAATTTATTTTAGCGCCTGAGAAAAATCAGCCCAGCCCCATTTCTGCTGAACAACAGGGCCATTCATCAAATATAATGCAGGGTTAGTTCTGGCTGCTGTTTTTATAGCAGTTGCATCACAGGTATAAATATTATCTACCGGGATATTATTTTTTTCAAATAGGGCCTTTATGGAATTTCGTTGGGCCGTAATAACAACTATTTTTTTATTTCCTGCAGTTGCTCTTTCATGGAGAGCTTTGAAATCGGCTATCCATTTTCCAGTATTTCCGGGCACTTCTTTTATAAAGAAAAGATAATATGCACTGGGGTAACTCAAAAGGCTATCTGTGGCATCGGTGCCATCTTCTGCGGTAAGTGAAAAATCATTGATGAGGGGAACATTATTTTTGCCGGCCACCAGCAACTGTTGTTTCCGTTCACTAAATTTCCAGGTACTGTCCGGCAAAGCTGTTACCGGGAATTCTTTTTTCAGGCCAGATTTCTCATAAACAAAAACATAATCGTATTTATCAGGGACGGCATCTGCAGGCATTTTTCTTAATGCTAATATATTGTTGCCTTTTTTATAAGGAAGGCAATCTTTTACCGGTAAATGTTTCAAAACATAACCCTCTAAAATCAGGGTGCCCGTTATAAACAGCAATAGATAAACCGTATTAATAAATGGTTTGGCAACAGGAAAAATATACCGGCGTTTTATGAGCAGCAAAATTGAAAAAATCAGCAAAATAATATCTTTTGTAAAAGTTTGCAACGGGGTTAAGGGAATACAATCCCCGAAACAACCACAGGCCCTTATCTTACCACTGAATAAAACATAGCTGGTTAAAAAAGTAAAAAACAACATCAGCAAAACCAGGATCCAGGTTGTAATTTTTTTCTGCCAGCCCAACAGTAAAGCCACACCGACAGCCACCTCCAGCGTTATCATGATAATAGAAAAAGGCAAGGCAGCGTTGCTGAGCGATGACATAGTGTTTTTAAGAAAACCACTATCTGCCCAGGCTTCAAAAAACTCCTGCATTTTATAGGCCAGCCCAAGCGGGTCTATAGCTTTTACAAACCCGGAAAATATAAAAAGTAACCCGGTAAGTATTCTTATAACCGAAATGAAAATTTTCATTGTTGTTCATTTAATGTTTGCCTTCTTCTATTAATATTAAAGCAAATACTGCATAGTTCAGGATATCAAAAAAATTAGCGTCTACGCCTTCACTGGTAATTGTTTTGCCATCATTTAAAATAATTTGTTTGATGCGGAGAATTTTTGCCAGGATTAAATCCACAAAACTTTGCTGGCTCATTTCTCTCCAGGCCGCACCGTAATCATGGTTTTTATCCTGCATCAGTTTTTTGGCAATGCTAATTTTTCCTGTATAAAACTTTTCTACATCGCCCATCGGCAGTTGTTCCGGCTCATCGTTATCAATATCCAGTTGTATTAAACCTATGACTGCATAATTTAATATTCCTTCAAATTCGCTCCTGATATTGTCCTCAATTTTCTGAATTTTAGTTTCCTGGACCGTCCTGATGCGTTTGGCTTTGATGTATATCTGGTCGGCAACAGAGATTGTGCGGTATACCCGCCAGGATGTGCCATAATCTATGGTCTTTTTTATAAACGTATTTTTGCAGTGGGCCACTACTTTATCGTATTGGTCGGCGGCTGTCATTTCTTCCTGGGGATTTGATTAATATAATGCAAATTTTTGTTTCAGGTCAAAAATACAATTACTATAACAAATGTTTACACTTAACTGCCGGGGAAAAATAATCAGTATAAATAAACCGCTGGTGATGGGCATTATAAATGCGACACCTGATTCATTTTATGAAGGGCATTTACCGGGCGGGCCTGAAAAGATGGTTGAAATTGCAGGCAGCATGCTTGCAGCCGGGGCGGATATACTTGATATTGGCGGACAAAGTTCCCGGCCGGGTAGCACACGCATTGTAGCGGGAGAGGAAATATCCCGGGTAGTGCCGGTAATAGCGTCTATTCATAAACGTTTTCCGGAGGCACTGATTTCTGTTGATACATATTATAGTGAAGTTGCAGCAGCTTGTTTAAATGCCGGAGCATGTATAATCAATGATATCAGTGCAGGCAATATGGATGATAGAATGATCCCGATGGTTGCACACTTGCGGGCGCCATATATATGTATGCACATGCAGGGGAACCCAACTACCATGCAGCTTGAGCCGAAATATGAAAATGTAGTTAGAGAAGTGCTGGATTTTTTTATTTATAAGATTGCTGAGTGCCGGGAGGCAGGGATAAAAGACATTATCATAGATCCCGGGTTTGGCTTCGGAAAAAATGCCACCCACAATTTTGAACTTTTAAAAAATCTTTCTGTTTTTAAAATGCTGGAGAAACCAATATTAGCAGGCCTTTCCCGCAAGGCAACAATTTACAGAACGCTGAATGTAGAGGCTTCTGAGGCATTAAACGGCACCACAGTTTTAAATACACTTGCCCTGCAAAACGGGGCAGATATCCTGCGGGTGCATGACGTAAAGGAAGCGAAGGAAGTGGTTTTGCTGATGGAAGAATATAAAAAAACCGCACCATAAAAGATGCGGTTTTTCATTCTACAGTACTACATATTACTTTTGAGCAGGATTCGGCTGCAATTTTTGTACACTATCCATGTAATGTTTTTGCAAAGCTTCCATTTGCTTATTTTGTTCCTCGGCGGCAACTTTGGCTTGTGCCTTGTTTAAAATATCCAGGACTTCTATATCAAAAATGAGGATTGAGTTTGGAGCAATATCTGCGCCGGCACCCTGTATACCATAACCTAAGGTTGAGGGAACATAAAATTTTGCTTTAGCGCCTTTATTTAATAAAGTCAATCCATCTGACCAGCCTTTGATTACGCTTGTACCTAAAGATTGATCATTAGTCATATTAACAATCAAAGGTTGTACATGGCCTTTGGCCGGGTCAGTATTGCTGTCAAAAACTTTACCATCCATGGTGGCTCCGGTATAATTGGTTTTTACAACAACCGAAGTATCTACATTGCTTCCGGTGCCGGGAGTAAGTATCTGAACATAAGTTCCCTGCGGGGCTTTTACAGCTTTTATATTATTTTTTGCAAAATAATCCTGCAGTATTTTATCGTCTTTTTTAATTTGCTCTGCACCTTTCACTTTTGCAATGGCTTCTGCTGTAACCATAGCAGCCTGCCTGGCTTTATCCGCTTCTGCCTGGGTTGCATAAGCGTTACTGATTTTATAAGACTGCGTAATAAATTGGCCCGGCTTCATAAAAGGCGCACTCTGGCCTTGTTTGATAATTGTATCAGTCGATAATTTTATGGTGATACTATCCCCGACATGCAAGGTTTTAAATATCTCTTTATATAAAGGTGGGAATTGTGCCGTATCATATGGTGCAAATTGAGGCATGCCGGTTTCTGCACTGCTGAACAGCAAACTGTCTTTATATTTTACCAGTACACTTAATTCCATAATATTTCCACTAACGATTAACTTTCCTCCTTTAGCAGTAATGATCTGGTATTGTGTACCGTCTTTAGCCTTTTTAAAAGATTCTTTACATGCAGAAAAAGCTACGACTGCAATCAATAATAAATAAGAGAATTTTCTCATTGTGATGTTGTTTATTTTTTAAAATTTATATGTACTTAATTGGTTTTCGTTTTCTTTTAGTGCTTTTTTAAAAGCATTTATGACATTATCCAGGGGTTCCCGGCTTTGCCCGCCGGCAGCATTAAAATGCCCACCACCGTTAAAATATTTTCTTGCAAAAGTATTCACGTCAAAATCACCTTTGCTCCTGAAGGAACATTTCCTTTCTTCGCCCCTGTCTATAATTATTGCCGCCAGTTTTATTCCTTCAATACTCAGGGGGTAGTTTACGAGGCCTTCTGTATCACCGGTTTTAATGTCGTATTTAAGTACATCATTTTGGGGAACAGCAATAAGGGCCGTATTGTATTCATAAAAAACCTCCATCCTGTTCAACAAGGCATTTCCCATAAACCTAAGCCGGTTTTCAGAAAAATTATCATAAATCATTTCATGTACTTTGCTGTGTTGCAAGCCCTTTTCCTTAAGGTTTGCTACAAGGGTATGTACATCCGCAGTGGTAGAGGGAAACCTGAAAGAACCTGAATCTGTCATAACCCCAGTATATATACATTCTGCCACTTCTGTACTTATTTTATCCGCATGACCGGAGCCAGAAATAAAATCATAAACCATCTCTGCTGTAGAACTTTTAGTGGTGTCACTAATGCCGTAGGCAAATACTTCCGATTGTGGTTGCTGATGATGATCAATTAAAATCCTTTTACCAGCAGCTTCAGTTAGCAAAGCTTCCATACGTTTTGTGCGACTTAGGGTATTAAAGTCCAGGCAAAAAATCCAGTCGGCTTCATTAACTATAGTATTGGCTTTATCAGTGACCCTCTCATAGTCCAGCACTTTATCGCATCCCGGCATCCAGTTTAAAAAAGAAGCCCAGTTGGTCGGAGAAATTACGGTAACAGTATGGCCGAACTGGTTTAAAAAATGATAGAGCCCAAGAGAAGATCCCATTGCATCGCCATCTGGTTTCTGGTGCATCGTGATAGCAATCTTTTTTATTACAGATAAATCAGGAAATATATTTTTTAAAGGCTCCATAAAAATTAGGCGCAAAAGTAGGCGTAAATAATGATAAAATTCCTGCAAGTCTCCGGTAAAAATGACTATAATTTATTTTAACATCCAGCTTGCGGGTATAAATGTTTT
>JBDSDN010000258.1:0-3716 GCA_039920545.1 Ferruginibacter sp.
GCTATCAGGCAAATTGGTTATACCTACAAAGACATAGAGGCCATGGGAATTATTATGCCCGTCGTGGATATTCACAGCCGGTTTTTAAGGCCCGCAAAATATGATGATCTTATTACTGTGAAAACAATATTAAAGGAGTTACCTGTACACCATAAAATAATTTTTCATTCAGAAATTTATAATGAACAGGATCAGTTGTTAAACATTGGAGATGTAACGCTTTATTTTATGCGGCTAGACGGTATGAAGCGATGCGAAATGCCACTGGCACTAAAAGAAAAATTAGAGAAATATTTTTGAAAAATTAATACCGCCCTACAAGAATGCGGATTTTATGACATGAAATTTCTAAGGCAAAACTTATGTTTTAGTTTTATACCCGGTCATTATCTGGTTTCCAATTTTGGATGGCTTCTTTTATTTGTTTGGCAGACAAATTTTCTTTGACAGCCCTATGTGCTAAATCCATGTATTCATTATTGGGTGCAAACCTGAGGGCAATAATTTGACGTAGGCTAAGTTTGCTATCTAATAAATTGCCGGTAATGGCAAAATATCGCAAATTTTCTTCAGCCCGTATAGCCCTGTCCTGGGCTTTTAAAGCAAATGACCGGGAATACCAGGTAAGTATTAAAAGAGTTGCGCCAATTAGCAAAAGCAGTGCGGGAACCAACAACCCACCAATACCTGTAGAATAGCTTCGGCAAAATTTTATAGCAGCCCCAATAAGGACTAATAAAACTAAAAAATAAGCAGCAAGGTGAAGAGGTACTAGCCTGGTATGATTTTTAAAATTTTGTTCTTCCATAAAATAGTTTTGGTTTTTACAAAATGAAAATTACTTTAAAAGATCCAGAATTTTCCACATTTTTTCCCTCGCCGTACCGGCACTACCATCAAAATTATTTATAATAAAAGAAAAAGTATATTCCTTTCCATTTCCGCATTTTACATAACCGCTATAAGCCCTCACCCCATTAATATAACCGTCTTTCATTCTTATACCATTTATTTCCGGCAAGGAATTATAAAACGAGGCAAACCAATTCTGCTTTGTGGCATATTGCAACACTGTAACCAAAGCCGTTGTTGTAACCCTGTTTGCAGGAGATAACCCGCTCCCATCAAGAATTTTAAGGGCCGGTTTTTCTATGCCTCTATTGCTCCAGAAATCTTTTATGATGGCTATACCTGAGTCTGCAGAACCGGCTCCGGTTTTTTCATAGGCAATTGTTTTTACCAATGCTTCGCCATAAAGGTTGATGCTTTTTTTAAGGAACCAGTAATTGATACTGTCAAATGATGGTGAAAGCATTGTTTGCAAGATCCTGGTTTGAGAAAGTATAGGCTTTTTATCCACAGCTAAATCAGGCCGGGTCTTAATATAGCCGGAATAAGCTACCTTATTAGTTGCCAATATTTTTTCAATAATTTTCGCCAGCAGTTGTGGCGGGTTGGGTATGGACCCAGAGACGATGAAAGTTTCATTACCCGCTGGCACCGTACCCCGAACAACAGCAACTTCACCATTTTCCGGCAGGTAAATAATTGAATTATCTCCACTACCTTCTTTTCCTGTTTTTAATTCATTTATAAAACGAACATGGTTTAATTCAGGTTTAGTAGCAATTATTGCTACCTCATCGCCTGTTTTTTTTCCGGGTTTCAAAATAAGATCATATTGGTTTTCATGCCAGTTCACCCCCCGTGCACCGGCACCATAATAATTTCCAACATCTTCCCACACCCAGCCGTTAGGAGTTGCCTGCGTCTCCCATTTGCTGTCATCAATAACAATATCTCCATTTATCGTTTTAATATCATTAGCAACCAGGCCGCTGATTATATTTTTAATGAAAGTTTCCTCCTTCGTTTTTTGCCAACGCCAGCTTCCCAGGGTGGGGTCACCATAGCCAATAAGGTAAAGGTTACCATTTAAGGTATGTTTGCTAATAGTTCCATCATAGCCCATTTTTGTTTTGTATGTATACTGTTTACCTAATAGTTCAAACGCAGTAGTGCTGGTAATAATTTTCTGGCAACTGGCCGGTGCTAATCCTGTCTGTGCATTTTGTGCTAAAATAATTTTACCCGTTCTGGTTTCTTCAATATACATACTGATGATTGCATGTTTAAATTGCTTATCATTTTGCAGGTTGTTTAAGGCTTCTGTAAGATTTATTGAAAGCTGCTGAGATTTTACGGGGAAGGCATATAATAATACCAGCAATAAAACTAAAAACTTCATCTGCTAAAATTTATCTATCAAAACTAAAAGAATTAATTTTGGTTTATGGAAAATGAAGTAAAAGAACCGGCGCCAAAATATAATAACATTTCTGCAGAAGAATATCTTACAGAAGAGCGTGAGGCATTTGAAAAACATGAATATTACCAAGGTGAAGTTTTTGCCATGAGTGGTGCATCGCTAAGGCATAATAAGATATTTTCAAATTTATTTGGTGAACTGGCAGGCAAATTAAAAGGAAAGGACTGCAGGCCATTTGGCAGCGACCTGAGAATTCATATTCCAAAAAATACACTTTATACTTACCCCGACATAAGCATCATTTGTGGAGAACCCAACATGACTGACTATAAATTTGACACTGCTACCAATCCTTCCGTTATCATAGAGCTATTATCTAAAAGCACCCGTAATTATGACAAAGGCGACAAGTTTACTTTGTACCGGGATATTGACAGCCTTCAGGAATATATTTTAATTGACACAGAAAAAATTTATGTAGAAAAACATATTCGCAACATTGATAAAAGCTGGCCACTTACAGATTATACAAGTATGGAAGATTTCTTTTCCATCCAAACAATTCACCTTAAGCTTTCGCTTAAAGATATTTACAGTGGCATTACTTTTTAAGTATTTCATTCCCATTAAATAAATCAATCTACAACAAGCATACATCAGTAGGGCTTTTAAATGTTGGAGTAACGTAGTACAAAAGCGAAATCAAGGTTCTATCAAGAAATCGGGCTGAAATCGATTTCGAGGCTTTTTTTTGGTGCTTTTTTGGAGAAGCAAAAAAACACGATCAGGAATAATTAAATTGCAAAAAACAAATATATTAATGACCAATGCCTCAATCATCACCATCGGCGACGAATTATTAATTGGCCAGGTAATAGATACCAACAGTGCCTGGATGGCACAGCAACTTAACAAAGCCGGAATACGGGTAAAACGGCGTGTAGCCGTCGGCGATATATGGGATGAAATTTGGAATGCCCTGGATAATGAAGCTGCACAAGCGGATATAATTTTAATAACGGGAGGACTGGGGCCAACAGCAGATGATATTACCAAACCTTTGCTATGCAAATACTTTGGTGGGAAACTGATTGTAGATAAAGCTTCCCTGGATAATGTAACCTATCTTTTTGAAACGGTTTTTAAAAGACCTCTTACCGAACGGAATAGAAAACAGGCAGAAGTACCGGACACTTGCCAGGTTCTTTTAAACACCCGGGGTACGGCGCCGGGAATGGTATTTGAAAAAGAGGGAAAAATATTTGTGAGCATGCCTGGGGTACCATATGAAATGCAGGCCATGATGACAAATGACGTTTCACAAATTATTTCTGAGCGTTTTATGAGCGCACATATTATACACCAGACGCTGCTCACATTTGGTGTTGGGGAAAGCACGCTTGCAGACATGCTACAGGATTTTGAAAATGCTTTGCCGGCATTTATT
>JBDSDN010000259.1:0-3431 GCA_039920545.1 Ferruginibacter sp.
ATAAACCATGCCTTGCTTCAGGTCGTGGAGAAATTTTAGAAGAAATTTTACTGGACTTATCGCCTTTTAAAATTCTGCTGGTATACCCCGGTATAATTATTAATACAGCCTGGGCCTTCACCCAAATTATTCCTAAGGAAAATGTCAACATTAAATTAAAAGAACTTCTACAGCACCCTATCAGTACCTGGCAAAAAAATATTGTAAATGACTTTGAAACTCCTGTTTTTAATGCACATCCTGAAATTTTAAAAATCAAGTTACTTCTTTATGAAAGAGGCGCCTTATATGCATCCCTGAGTGGAAGCGGCAGCAGCGTATTCGGAATTTTTCCAAAAGATAGAGTCCCCGTTACAAATTTTCCGCCACATTACTTTTGCAGGTTCGCATAAATTTCTATCTTTGAACAATCAATACGCTAATAAACATACCGCAATTTCTGAGCACCAACCTCGACCTGCTAAATCATCGAAGGTAATCCCCTCCTTTTCCTTCTTATTTTAAGAAGGTGCATTTCTTAGTTTCACTATTATTTAATTCGTTCAATTTTTTTTATGCCAGTTACAATACAAGCTTCTGCTTCTGCCCAATATTATTTTAATCTTGAGGAAAAACATGGGGCCCACAATTATCATCCATTACCGGTCGTTTTAAAAAAAGGTTTAGGTGTACAGCTTTGGGATGTTGATGATAAATCCTATTACGATTTTCTCAGTGGCTACTCCGCAGTGAACCAGGGTCATTGCCACCCCAGGATAGTTGCTGCCCTTATAGAGCAGGCACAGACATTGACGCTTACCTCCCGGGCATTTTATAATAACCTTTTAGGAGAATATGAAAAATTTATTTGCGGGTATTTCGGGTATGATAAAATATTACCCGTTAATACCGGCGTAGAGGCAGTGGAAACTGCGCTTAAGCTTAGCCGTAAGTGGGGCTATGAGGTGAAAGGTATTAAGGAAAATAAAGCAAAAATAATTGTTTGCAGTTCCAATTTTCATGGCAGAACAATTGGGGTAATTTCTTATAGTACAGATCCGACTGCTACAAGAAACTTCGGCCCTTTTACACCTGGATTTGAAGTTGTTCCTTTTAATAATTTACCTGCATTGGAAAAAGCTTTCCAGGATGAAAACGTTGCGGCTTTTTTATTTGAACCGATACAGGGAGAAGCTGGCGTTATAGTTCCAGATGACGGTTATTATGCGGGGATACGGGCTTTATGTACGGAATATAATGTGCTGATGATGGCAGATGAAATACAGACAGGCCTCTGCCGGACCGGTAAGATGCTGGCCTGCGATTATGAAAGTGCCCGTCCGGATGTTTTGATTTTAGGCAAGGCGCTAAGTGGTGGTGTACTGCCTATCAGCGCCGTACTGGCAAATGATCATATAATGCTTACCATAAAACCCGGGGAGCATGGAAGCACTTATGGTGGCAACCCCCTCGCTTGTAAAGTAGCCATCACAGCATTAAGTGTATTAAAAGACGAAGGCATGGCTGCAAACGCAGCAACCATGGGAAATATATTCAGGAAAGAACTGGCAAGAATACAATCCCCATTTATAGAAACGGTTAGGGGTAGAGGTTTATTAAATGCGGTTGTCATTAAACATACAAACAAGGAGGCTGCCTGGGAATTATGCCTGGAACTTAAAGAAAATGGGTTACTTGCAAAGCCGACGCATGGCGATAAAATACGCTTTGCTCCACCACTCGTCATTAATGAAACCCAGGTTTTAGATGCCGTAAGTATCATTGAACAAAGTTTGAAAATATTAAATTAATACAGGGTGCTGGTTTATTCTAGCTATTTGTTTGGATGCATCTATTAATGTAAATCCGGGAGAAGGAAGGATATCCTAAATCATATCTTCGTTATATAATTTCATTTATGGATACTCATCTTCATCACAGCCACGAAGAGGCGCATTTAAAAAGTTCTGACCTTTTACGGGATGTGGTTATCGGTATGAGTGATGGCCTTACTGTTCCTTTTGCCCTGGCAGCAGGTTTAAGTGGAGCCGTTGATAGCAGCAGCATTATTGTTATAGCCGGTATTGCAGAAATAGCGGCGGGCAGTATTGCCATGGGCCTTGGTGGTTACCTTGCCGGTAAAACGGAGCAGGATCATTACAGTAGCGAAGTAAAAAGAGAATATGACGAAGTGGAAAATAAGCGCCATTTGGAAATTGCGGAAACCAAAGAATTTTTTGCCAACATAGGCTTGAGCCCGGAATTACAGGAACAGGCAACTCAGGAAATTGCTCAGGATAAACACCGCTGGGTAAATTTTATGATGAAATATGAACTGGGCCTGGATAAACCTGATCCTAAAAGAGCAACCAAAAGTGCTTTAAATATCGGGCTCTCTTACATTGCCGGAGGTATTATTCCCCTTAGCCCCTATTTTTTTATTGCCAGTTCATCCGGGGCTTTAAAATATTCTGTAGTAGCGACCTTAATCTGCCTGTTTATTTTTGGATTTTTTAAAAGCCGTATTACAGGAGTTAATCCATGGTGGGGAGCTTTACGGGTGACCCTTATTGGTGCGATGGCTGCTGCTGCTGCATTCGGCGTGGCTAAATTGTTTGAGCGGTAAAAGTGCTCAAGTTTTTCAATTAAGAATAAGCAGTACAATTCGTAAGTAATTTTTAATCATGAATCGAGGTCATGCTTACGGTTCCTGGAAATATTATCTATGGTCCATGCTATTTTTTTCTGAAAGTCATGTTGGCGTACGGTGCATTCAAATTTATCGCATAGAGGGCAACTGAATTCCATGCAAGCATCCGAGTGAACAAAAAGTTCCATAGATTCTCCATATTTTTTTCTTACCAGGTGAGAAAGGGAGTCAATTTCTTTATGGGCTTCATGCACGTTAAAATACCAGGGCATGGTAAGGTGGCAATCCAGGTGAAGCGTTGGTCCATATTTTATTATCCGCAGGTTGTGCATATCAATCCAGTTAACATTCCGGTTTTCATTTATGGTATTTACCAATTCTTTTATCAATAGCTCATCAGCCTCATCCATAATACCTGCAATGGAAGTACGTATAATCCTGTAGCCGGTAACTATTATAATGAAGCCAAATAATAAAGCAACTGCACTATCTATCCACCAAATTTTGGTATATAGAAGCAGTAGCAGGCCTACAACTATACCTGCAGTGGTATAAGCATCCGATTTTAAATGCCTCCCACTGGCAATCAAGGCTAAAGAATTAGTTCTCTTACCTGTTTTGATACAAACTGACCCAGCAATAAAATTTATAATGGCAGTAAATGCGACCAGGATTATACCTGCATCTATTTTTTGAATGATATGCGGGTATTTAAGATTGATGCCAGCTTTATAAAGGATGAATAAACCGGCAACAGTAATTAATGTTCCTTCTATAGCAGCAGATATAAACTCAACTTTGC
>JBDSDN010000260.1:0-5576 GCA_039920545.1 Ferruginibacter sp.
TACGAAATGCAAGTCGTACTTATTTTCAAAAAGAGCCGGCAAATCTGGGGATCGAAGAGGCTGCAGTTTTAATCGGTATGTTAAAAGGATTCATCTACAACCCTATTGGTAATCCAAAAGGTTCTATTAACCGGAGAAATACTGTCATAGACCGAATGGTAGATACTAAACAACATTATTTAACGGAAGCAGAAGCCAGCAGGTACAAGGCAAAACCACTCATCACTAATTATAAACAGATAGATGAAAATGTCGGGATAGCACCTTATTATAGGCGGGAGTTGATCGGTGTTTTAAAAAACTGGTGCAATTCCAATATTAATACCAAAACTGGTGAGCCCTACGATCTCTATAGAGATGGTTTAAAAATTTATACTACCATAGATTCTAAAATGCAAAGATATGCCGAGGAAGCGGTGGAACAACATATGCCTGTTCTTCAAAAAGAACTGGACCGTTATTTTAAGCAGAGGGGAAATAAATTATGGCAGGGTCATGAAAATATTGTTGTAGCTGCTATGAAATTTACGGACCGCTTTAAAAATATGAAAGAACTTGGGTTCAGCGATGAGGAAATAAAAAAGTCTTTTACGGTACCGGTAAAAATGAAAATATTTTCCTGGTCAGGTAATCTGAAACATGAGAAGGATACTGTAATGACCCCCATAGATTCAATTAAATATCATAAACAACTTTTACAGACTTCCTTTGCAGCTATGGATCCCCGTACTGGCGAAATAAAAAGTTGGGTGGGTGGTATAAATTATAAATGGTTTAAATACGACCATGTAACTGCAAACCGTCAGGTTGGATCTACTTTTAAACCCCTACTATATACCCTGGCAGTTACAGATGCAGGTTATACACCCGAAACGCAAATACCCGGTGGCCCACTGACACTAAGCGGTAAAACAATCAGCACTCGTGGGGGTTCCCTGGCTAATTGCCTGGCCTGGTCTATTAATGGAGCGGCGTGGCATTTAATGGCAGTAATTGGTGTAAAAAGAACAATAGAATTTGCGCATTTGTGTGGTATAAAAATAGCCTTGGCCCCATATCCTTCTATAGCATTGGGTGCAGCAGAAATTCCTATGATTGAAATGTTGCAATCCTATACCATGTTTCCTAATAAGGGATATAATACAGAGCCTGTATTTCTCACCCGTATTGAAGATAAAAATGGCAATTTGTTGCATGAATTTCCAGTGGCACAAAGTAAGCAGGTTATTGGAGAAGCAGACGCTTACACTATGGTCAAAATGATGGAGGGAGTTATTGCTGCCGGCACCGGACGTAGGTTAAATAGTTATGTAATTCCTGTACAAAAAGCAGGTAAAACAGGTACTACCGATAATCATACTGACGGTTGGTTTATTGGATATACCCCAGAACTGCTGGCAGGCACCTGGGTAGGTTGCGAAGATCCTTTTATTCCAATATACCCTAATAGGGGAGGTGCAGAAATGGCGGCACCTAAATGGGGGTTATATATGAGTAAAGTTTATGCCGATAAAACCCTGAATTACGGTAAAATGAAAGTCTTTGATGAACCTGCTGAATTAAGAAACGATCCTATTTACGCAGATACCCGTTTCTCTGACATTCTTAACAACGGGGATACCCTGGCGGAAGATAATGGAAATGGTAATGCGGGAGATTTTCTGGAGAACGAGACTTCAGGGGATTTTACAAATGCAGATACAAATACTACCAAATTAATTTTAAAAGAAGAAAAGAAAGATGATAAAAAAGACGAGAAGAAAAACGATAAGCCGGAGATAAAACTACCTGCAGTGGTTGATAAACTTAATGATAAAACCAAAACTTTACCCAAGCCAAAACCGAAGGTAAATAATGAATACTAACCTTTTAGAGCAGCAATTTATCTTGCTGCTTTTTTTATTTATAAGCGAAATACATTAGCATATACTAAATTTTTTAAAGGAAACTAAAACCAAAATATTTGAGTTGCCGTAGATGGTAACAACAAAATATTTTTTTTGAATAATAAAAAAACAAATTATGAATAAGTTTAAAAGATTAACCCTCGTAGCAGCAATTGCTTTTTTTTCAAATGCTTCATTTGCACAAATGGATAAAATGGAGACAAAAGAAAAAGATGGTAAGATGAAAATGAAAATGAAAAAACAAAAGACCGTTATGGTTGGTGGTGCCGCAATGTATCCATCAAAAAATATTGTAGAAAATGCGGTCAACAGCGCAGACCATACCACATTGGTTGCTGCTGTAAAGGCAGCTGGTTTAGTTGAAACTTTACAAAGTGCGGGACCTTTCACGGTTTTTGCACCGACTAATGCAGCTTTTAATTTATTGCCTGCTGGTACAGTAGATAATCTTGTTAAACCTGAAAATAAAGGTACGCTTACTACTATACTTACTTATCATGTGGTAGCGGGTAAATTTAATGCTTCCGATATAGCCAAATTGATAAAAGCCGGCAATGGTACTGCGACCATTAAAACAGTAGCCGGTAATAATTTATATGCATCTATGAAAGGCAAAAATTTGCTTTTAAAAGATGAAAGCGGAAACACAGCAATGGTTACTATTAGAGACGTAAATCAAAGTAATGGTGTTATTCACGTGATAGATCATGTTTTACTTCCTAAAATGTAAAATGTAAATAAAAATTATTTCAAAGGCTTCACCAGTTTATTGGTGAAGTCTTTTTATTTAAATATGCTATTAGTTTGAGTAGTTTGAGAAAGGCTTTTTATTGAGCAGGGAATAAACGGCTGAGTCAGAAAATTTTCCATTAAAGTAATAGTTTTCTTTGAAATAGGCTTCTCTATTAAAACCTATGCTTTCCAGTAAGACTTCAGATGCTTTATTTCCTGGATTTATATTTGCTTCAATGCTGTGGAGTTTCATCGTCTCAAACCCGTAAGATATTACTGGTTTTATCGCTTCTTTCATAATGCCTTTTTTCCAAAAATTATGGTGTAACATATAACCGATCTCTGCCCGGTAATGTTCTTTTTGCATACGCCAGTACCCAATATTGCCAATCATAACTGAGGGATTTTCTTTTAATGCAATAACCCAAAGAACAGCATCCGTTTTATTTTGTGTCTCAAGCAGAAAATTTATAAATACTTCCGTTTCTTCTACAGTCTTTTGAGGTTCTCTGTCTATATATTTCATCACTTCTTTATTTGATCGTAAGTAAAAAAGTTCCGGGGCATCGTCTAAAGTCAGGCATCGCAGAACCAATCTATCAGTTTTTAAATCAGGAAAAGGGTCAAATTTCAGGAAATTCATTAGTGATTATATTTTAAGCCAAAATACAATTCATTTTTAACTCTGAAAATTTTCTTACTATAATCCGTGGGTAAATATTAAAATTATTTTACCAGGGCAAATGGCATTGTTTTTATGAGCAGTGATAAATTAAGGCTAATTTGATACTCGATTTCGTAAAAATAGGGTGAAGAAAATTAGAGCCCTCCTTATTACTATTTTAAAGTTTGGCGTTAACCCTTTCCTAAATCTTTGGCTGCAAATATTGTCAAACAGACCATTGTCATTATCTTGCCTGCCAAAATAAAATTTCTTAAATGAAGCAATTTTCCCTTGTTCTGAATATAATATTACTTGTTGCCGTTGGTTTTCTTTATTACCACATTTATAGTAAGACGGATAAAGCGATACCTGTAACAAATTCATCTGTCCCTGCATATTCTGGGGGTAATTATAAGCATTCCCCGATAGCTTATGTAGAATTAGATTCTTTAAATGAGAAAATATCTTACATCAAGGATAGGCGGAAAGAGTTGGAAGCAGAACAGAAAAATATAGAAACCGATTGGCAAAACAGCTACCGTAATTTAGAAAATCAAAAAAACCAATTCTTAAAAAAAGGCGCTGCAATTACGCAGGAAGAAGCCGAAAAATTTCAGGGACAGTTAATACAACAACAGCAACAGGTAGATGGTAAAAAACAGTCCCTTACCCAGAAATTAAATGAAAAAAGTTATAGATTTATGGAGGATATTCAAAAAAAATTAAAAGATTTTTTGACCGATTACAACAAAGATCACGACTTTATGTACATCCTTACAACAGGCACAGGCCTGGATTATATGGTGTATAAAGATTCTTCTTTAAATATCACCAATGATGTAGTTATGGGTATGAATGAAAAAATGAAACGGAAAGTGAGCCAATAATACAAAGAGATTATATATCTTGATACCCGGTCAGTAATGACCGGGCTTTTTTTTAACCAAAATTATTGTTACCACACAATTTATTTTTCTCGTAAGAATAAATCGGTGGCAAAATAAATCATACCATGAATAATACAGCTCAAACATTTAAGCCTTCATTAGGCCTTTTGGATGCAACGATGATTGTTGCCGGCTCCATGATTGGCTCCGGAATTTTTATTGTTAGCGCCGATATTACCCGGAATGTAGGGAGTGCAGGTTGGCTTCTCGTGGTTTGGTTGATAACCGGTTTTATGACCTTGACAGCCGCCCTCAGTTACGGGGAATTAAGTGCAATGTTTCCTAAGGCAGGTGGGCAATATGTTTATTTAAAAGAAGCCTTTAATCCTTTAGCAGGATTTTTATATGGGTGGAGTTTTTTTGCAGTAATACAAACTGCAACTATTGCTGCAGTTGGCGTTGCTTTCTCAAAATTTGCAGGATATTTTATTCCTGCCCTGGAAGTAAATGACGCAAACCTGCTTGGGCATATTGGTATCTTTAAAATTTACCCGGCTCAGTTTGTGTCTATTGCGCTAATTATTTTTCTTACTTATATAAATACCAAGGGAATAAAAGGTGGCAAAATGATACAAACGTCATTTACAGTTGTAAAATTATTATCCTTGTTTGGTTTAATAATTTTTGGACTTTTACTTGCCGCAAAAGCTGACGTTTGGCACGCTAACTGGACTCAACCCTGGGACATGAAGAACCGTGGGGCCGACGGAAATATTATCGGGGGTGTAGCAGGGAGTGCTATTTTGGGGGCAATTGCGGCCTCTATGGTAGGGTCAATTTTCAGCAGTGATGCCTGGAACAACGTAACATTTATTGCAGGGGAAGTAAAAAACCCTAAACGAAATATTGGCCTCAGTTTATTTTTAGGTACCATGATAGTTACATTGATATATGTAACCGTAAACATTATGTACATAAGTGTGCTCCCCCTTTCAGATATTGCGTCTGCTCCGCAGGATAGAGTGGCCGTCGCAGCAAGTACACAGATATTCGGAAACATAGGCGCATATGTGATCGCCGTTATGATTATGATCTCAACTTTCGGCTGCAATAATGGTTTAATTTTAGCAGGTGCCAGGGTATATTATACAATGGCAAAAGATGGCTTGTTTTTTAGAAAAACAGGCGTATTGAATAAACATGAAGTTCCCGAATTTGCTTTGTGGCTTCAATGCCTGGTAGCTTCATTGCTTTGTCTGAGCGGTCGCTATGGTGACTTGCTGGATATGATTTCGTTTGTTGTGGTCATGTTTTATGCGCTCACTATCCTGGGTATTTTTGTTCTGCGTAAAAACAGGCCGGAAGCAGAAAGACCATACAAAGCTT
>JBDSDN010000261.1:0-7620 GCA_039920545.1 Ferruginibacter sp.
ACAAGGTGCAGAAAAAACTGTCGCCAACGTAAAAACTAAAACTAATCTGAACTATGTAAATATTCCTGTATTGTTACAGCGAATGTTTGGTGTTGGCTTCCGATTAGAAGCTGGACCGCAAATTGGATTTTTGGTAAATGCAAAAAACAAGACAGGATCGAATGAAACAGATGTAAAGTCCAGTTTCAAAACTGTGGATTTTTCTTTCCCTATAGGACTTGGTTACCTAACAAAGTCTGGGTTTGGGTTTGATGGAAGATGGGTTCCGGGTTTTAGTAACATCCAGGAAACGGGTGCTACAACAGCCAACAATGTTTTTCAATTAGGTGTATTCTACCAAATTACCGGCAAATAAATATTTTTCCTTTTGTGTCAACAAATAATCTCCCTTCACTTCGATTCGTTACCCACGAACCGTTCGAAATCTATTGGCACTCACCATAATAAATGGAGATTCTTTACCTTATTACATTAATACTAACCAATCAAGACCATTTATTTTAAGAGCGACACCAAAGCGTAACAACAAAAGAACAAACCATAGAACTGATACCAATGGGTGCAGCAAGGCTCAGAATTTCGGCATTTCCTGTAGTATTATAAAATATCATTTCTTAACCCCTGTTATTTCATAAAAACAAAAAAGGAATTGTGCATTAAGATTTTGATTCCTGCAAAATAGCATGAGTAATAAATGTGTTTTTTAGAAAGGCCGGGTTTTTAAAATCTCCTCCTACAGCTCTAACTTTAAATACTGATATCAGTAAAAAAAAGTTTAGGGTTGACAAAAAAAAATTCAGGCCATAATTGGTTATCTTAATCTTTCTAAATAAAACCAATTTCAGTACAGAGAAGGCATTAAAACATCCCCACCTGCAACAATACTCAACAGTTTGAGAATACCTATCCGACACAACACTTTTCATAAAAAAACAAAATTTAAAACTATGCGTTAGGGTATGATAACTGAGCTATAAAGTTGGATCCGCCAAGAGAGTAGGTGAGGGTTTTCATTAATCTTACTTTTATATCATAAAATGCTGAAATGTTTTACTCCTATAAGGCCTTTTAAGACCTTATAGGATTTTATTTACTATTTCCTGCACTTAATCTCTTTGGATAAAATATGTATTCAAAAATCATTATTGACAGCCCACTGACAGGTTATCTAAAAATGCTGTGGTTACTTGATTGTTATTTACAGTAATATGAATTAACTCATGTATCACTAAATTATTGCCTCCCCCGGCAGTAGTTAGTATGCCCTGATAATTAATAGTATAATTCTGAATGCCATACTGATCGGTTTGGTGGGGTATTGAAAAAACTAAGGGAGAACCAGTACCCCGGTAAATAGTGCCATCAGCAGATTGCCAAATAATATCTTTAGTATTGAAAGTCAAGCCACCCTGCACTCCTCCAAAACGTTGTTGAAGTTGGGCGGTTCCCTGCGTGCAGACCATGTTCTGACCAGTGCAATCATTGAATAATGTGTTTCCGGTAAAATCCCAACGGAAAATCGTAACAGGTGTGGCTGCTGATGAGTTGGTTGCATCATCGGCTTTCAATAGTAACGGAGATACTGCAGCTTCTGATTGAGATAGTGAAGCATCTTTTTTGCAGGAAGTAAGTATTACGACTGCAAGTACTGTGAGAGTGAAAAACTTTTTCATAATTGCTATTTAATTGATTAAAAAAAAGATGAAGTGATGTGTAAGCCGATGCAAAATTTTAAAATAAACACTAAACTATATTTCGTTTTTATAGCACTCGTCCCTGACTTTGCAAAGTTTACGGGCGGGATAAAGATTTCCGAAAAGCGTGAAGAAATGCCATAGCCAATAATATATACCCGTGATGGTAGTTGGCGTAAGCGTAACGGAGAGCAGCCGCCTCAGATTATCGTGAACAAGGCAAACATAGATAGTATAATTGCGGTAGAATTATTTTTTTGCTTAGCATAAATGAGTGTCTCCTTTTTTGTTTAGTGAATGGATAAATTTTTACTTTAATAACCTAAATCTATTTAAATAAAAAAGCCGCTTTTTTTTTTATCGACGGACTGCTGCTTTGTGGCTATACTTTACATATACAGATGATTATTTGAAGTAAAAAGAAGACG
Organism: Ferruginibacter sp.; assembly: GCA_039920545.1. GTDB lineage: Bacteria > Bacteroidota > Bacteroidia > Chitinophagales > Chitinophagaceae > Ferruginibacter. Next base: position 2,123 of record JBDSDN010000261.1, read on the forward strand.
AATGACATCTGTCGTTAAAAAGTTATATATGCTAAAAACTGGAATTGATATAATGTTTTGCTGTTACCTTTAGATGGGAGAAAACATTTTGTGTCAGCATACGGGTTTATATTTTCAGAAACCAGGAAGGCAAAGATCAAAAGGCATTTGGCCTTTTGGCTCATTTGCAGCATTGAGTTATTTTACAGTCATATCTCCCACATAAATACGCCCAAGGATTTCCTAACTTTCAAGCCATACATTTTCGGATTTATAAATCTTTTTTTGTGGTTACCCCTGTCTGTTTTAACAGTAACACTTTTTGTTGAAAAATTAGTGCCCCGGTTTTTGCAGAAGAAAAATTATATACCGTTTATTGGGGCGACAATTTTTATATTTCTCTGCAATTTGCTGGTTTCATATTTGCTGGCAACATTTTACATGGACCATATTTTTAATGTTGAAAATGGAAAGCCTGTTGATGCCGATTTCAGACCCCATGCAATTATTATGTTAACGTCCCTTCATTCAACAATAATCGATATGGGACTGAGCTTCTTAGCATCAGGTATTAAGATCGCTAAAACGATGTACCTGCAGCAGGTAGCAAATACGAAACTTATGAAAGAGAGAAGTCAAAATGAGACCAGGATTGCAAAAAGCAGAATACAGCCAGCTTTTCTTTTCCGGTCTTTAAACACAGTTTATTCAAATATATGTAAAATGGAACCCGATGCACCTAATCAAATTTTACGATTATCAGAATTACTTAGTTACATATTGTATGATTGCAATGAGAACCTTATATTACTTAAAAAGGAACTTGAAATGACACGTACATTGATTGACATGGAAAAAATGAATTATGATAACCAATATGAATTTTTATTCAAAACTTCCGGCAATATTGATAGCAAATCTATTCAGCCACTAAGTTTATTTTCTCAAATCCACCAAATATTGCAAATGTCATCAGGGCAAAAAGAAACACGCAATATTGTGGCGATCGTTGTAACAATTGAAGATGATTTTATAAGTATCCCCTTGCCAGATAATTTAATGAAAAAACATAATCATGAGATGAATCCTGTTGAAAATTTCAACACGGAAAACAGAGTTGCTTTATATCATACTCCTAAAAAGGAAAGAAGGTAAGCATCATCAAACAAATATATTATAGCAACAGAAATGTTCTGGACATAGGGAAGTAAAAAAACTAATTTTGAATTAAAAAACTGTTTTAGGGTGCTAATAAAGAAGTTGATATATTCAAAAAAATTTTCTAACCGTATTTTGTGGCATATTGCCTTTTGGACTGCCAGATTATTAATCATTTCGCTGAGTGATGATATTTGGAATCACTGGCCATTATCCGAAATACTTGAAAATTTTGGGAAATCAATCAATAATTACCTGCCTTATATAATAATTACCGAAATACCTTACTGCTACTTTGTAAATTATATTTTATTCCCAAAATTTTTATCAAGAAACCGTTATCGTGCATTTATTATAAGTTTTATCAGTTCTACTGTAATAGTTACGATTATATATTTGTTTTATACCTACTGGCATAATAATTTAAAACCCGCCGACATTAATTTTTATTTCTTTTGGAGTTTACCTCAACACTTTTGGTTACGACGTGCGCCAATATGCTGTTGCATTTTCCTGACAATTAAAGTGTATAAGACAATGCATTTGAAAGAAGAAGAAAAACGAATACTAGTGAAAGCCAATGCTGAGACAGAAATAGAATTACTTAAGGCACAAATTCATCCTCACTTTTTATTCAATACGCTCAATAATATTTATTCTTTTACACTAAATAGATCGCCCAAAGCAAAAAAGCTTACATCTGATTTGACAGGTATAATGAAATATATGATGAACGATTGCAATGTTGAATTGATTGCACTTGCAAAAGAAATAAAAATGCTACTGCATTATATAGAACTTGAAAAAGTACGTTATGGAAACCTGTTACTTATACAAACAGATATACGAGGAGATTACAAAAATAAAACGATCACACCTTTGTTAATGATACCTTTTGCGGAAAACAGTTTTAAACATGGCGCAAGTAAAATGCTCAAAGATCCATGGATAAAATTATCTATACAGGCCGATGAAACTGTATTGCATTTTAGTTTGAGTAACAGCAAACCTCCCGATAAATCCGTAAGCAAAAAAGGAGGCATTGGCTTAAGAAATGTAAGAAAAAGATTGGAATTATTGTATCCACAAAACCATTTACTAACGATTAAGTCTACCGAAAATACTTTTATGGTGAACATGCAAATTCCGTTGCAATACATTAATGATTCCGATCAATATGCGACAAAACAGAAAAGTACTCTTTTATAATAAATACAAAAGCAACAGATGAACCCCAAAAAAATAAACTGCCTCGCTGTTGATGATGAGCCGCCTGCATTGCAAGTAATAGAAAAATATGTTTCATCAATACCTTTACTTGAACTTACCGCAACCTGTAATAATGCTGTGCATGCGTTAGCGGTTCTCCAAAGTGATAAAATAGATCTTTTGTTTCTGGATATACAAATGCCGCATATTCTCGGTACCGATTTTATACGAACGCTTTCCAATCCTCCTAAAGTAATTTTTACAACAGCGTTCAGAAAATATGCTATTGAAGGTTTTGATCTTGATGCTGTTGATTATTTACTTAAACCAATTTCATTTGAGCGCTTTCTTAAAGCAATAAACAAAGTAATGAACTTAAACTTACAGGTGGGTGAGCAGAGCATTATAAACAGCCCTAACAAAAATACAACCACTGAAACATTTCTTTACCTGCGTGCGGACCGCAAAAATATAAGAGTAAATTTCGATGACATACTTTTTATTGAAAGCCTCAGAGATTATATCAAAGTTGTAACCAAAGAAAAAACAATAGTTACCAAACAATCCATTTCTTCACTGGAAGAAACATTACCTCAAACTTCTTTTATCCGCACACACCGGTCATTCATTGTTTCAGTTGGTAAAATAGAATTTTTCAGGCAGGACCTGATTCAAATATGCGATTACGAAATCCCCATCAGCCGCAGTTATCAGCATCAAGTGGAGAGAGCTTTAAGCGTAAAAAGAAGAGCAAATTAGTATTTCATCCTTTAGAAGTGCAGCCTGCACTCATTTCGCTACACATAATTTTTTCAAGTGTTATATATGGGTGCTGTAAGACTTAAAGTATCGGCATTTCCTGTAGTATTATAAAATATCATTTCTTAACCCCTGTTATTTCATAAAAGCAAAAAAAAGAATTGTGCATTAAAATTTTGATTCCTGCAAAATAGTATGAGTTATAAAATGTGTTTTTTAGAAAGGCCGGGTTTTTAAATCTCTTCATATAGCTCTAAATTTAAATACTGATATCTTCTATTCCACTCAGCACCTTCTCATGCTGGAAGATGTGCCGAACCCAGATTCTCGTATTAGACCGAAACCAGAAAAAGAAACAGGCTACAAAATTTCAATAGTGAAACAAATATCTGAGAGCTTATGTACGAAAGGTGAATGAGAAGCTCCCTTTGATTACTCAGAAAAACTTCCTCTAAAGAACAATTCTTTTACCAGTTTTTGCCGACCTTTTTGCTGCATCTAATATTTCCATTACAATCATATTATATTTTAATGATGACTGGTCATCTGTTCCGGATATTTTATTATGAAGTACTGCCGTTAAATAAGTGATGGGATCATTAATAGGTGCAGGCAAAGGTTCAACTTTTTTGCTGCTTTTAATGTTTTCACGCATCCTGCTATTTATATTTTCTTTATCAAGTGCGTGCAGATATCCTCTCTCGCCAAAGACTTCCAGGTCTTTTATAGAAAATGGCCAATTCCAGGAGGCTTCAACCTGGCCGGTTGCGCCTGGGTATTCTAAAATAATAGTAGCATCATCCTCAACATTTGGATAAACTTCCGGCTTATAATGCCGGGTAATGGCAGTGACAGCTATCGGTTTACGGCCTCTCATTAACCAGGTCATTAAGTCTGCCCCATAACAGCCAAAATCATTAAGGGCGCCGGCACCATTTAATACCGGGTCGGTCAGCCAGCTTAAAAATTCAGGACTACAACCGATTTCTTTTGGTCCCTGGTGACCATCATGTACAACCATTTTTTTTATCTGCCCTATAGAGTCTTTGCTTATTGTATTGTAAACATCCTGGTAAGAGGTATACCAGGTGGTTTCATAATTGGTTAATAACCTGATGTGAAATTTGTTTGCCAGCTGCTCCATTCGCTTTGCCTGTGCTAATGTTGCTGCCAGGGGCTTTTCTACCATTACAGAAATTCCTAAAGGCGCACATATTTCTACAACTTCCAGGTGCTTTCCTACAGGATTATTAGCCAATACTGCATCAGGTTTTTTCTCTATTACCAGTTTCTTAAGGTCATTAAAAAACAAGGAATCAGGCAGGTGATACAGCTTGCTGTATTTTTGTTGTAATTGTTTATTGGGTTCGGCTATGCCAACAATATTTACCTGGCCTTTATTATAGCGGCTTAATATGCCATGCACATGATCGTGAGTGAGCCCCGCTACAACTACCCGTAATTCTTGCTGTGCATAAAGGTTTAAGCAAATGCAATTTATAAAAAAGATACCCGCCAGTTTTTGAAAGCAGTTGAACATATTTTTTAATTTATTTTAGAAGAATTCAATTGTTATTATCGGGATTTAAAAAGGATTAATATAATTGTTACAGTGGTTATGGACTCTCACCGGATTACTAATACCGTTCCTTTTAATTTTCCAACGGCATTGCCGGTTTTAAGGTCTATATAATAAGTGTAAACACCAACAGGAACGTCCTTCCCTTTGTATTTTCCATCCCATGGTTTAATAGAACGACTGTTGCTAAACACAATTTGGCCATAACGGTTAAATACAAGTAACTCAAAGTTTTTAAAAGCGGCTAAGGCAGGAATATTCCACCGGTCGTTTATATTATCACCGTTAGGGGTAAACGCATTTGGTATATACACACCGCTATACACTTTTACATTAACACTATCTTCAGCTATGCCGCATCCGTTATCGGTAGAAACAATTAAAATATATTTCGTATCAACCTTAGGATTTACCATCGGCCGCAGCATATCCGGATCATTTATAAATAAGCCATTAATCCAGGAGTACGTAAGGTTGGATCCTGTTGCGTTTGCTTCTAATTCAATAGGATTTCCGGCAATAATCACCCTGTCCGGGCCGGCATCAGCAGTAGGTTTCGGCAGAACAGTTACAACTACTGAGGCTGTATCGGCACACATAAACTGGTTACTCACTTTAACGATGTAAGCTGTCGTTTGAGTCGGTGAAGCAATAGGCGCCGGACTATTTGGACTGGAAACAGTTAGAGAAGGTAGCCATTCGTAAATTTGCCCTCCGCTGGCGATTAATTGTAGACTATCACCATTGCAGATTGTTGCGATACTAAAGCTAACCTGCCCCAGAGGCGAGGGATTCACCAGCACTGAAGTAGAAT
>JBDSDN010000262.1:0-5501 GCA_039920545.1 Ferruginibacter sp.
GAAGGCGGATTTTGAAGTAAGGATTGAAATATACGCTGTAAAAAATACAACAAAAAAGCTGTGAAATTACTCACAGCATTTTTGTATTTATTTAAAATTATTAATCCTTAAAATTTAAAGCTAAGTGTAGCAGCAAAAGTAGTACCCAACTGGCTAAACTGAGAACCATTGTATCCAAGGATACGGTACCTGCCACTGAATTCTAAAAATCCTTCTAAAAGATTTTTTGCAGCAGCATCATTTAATACCTTTTGTCCTTCTGGGTTCAATGCTTCTAATTTCCATTTAGGTAACTTATTAAAAATGTTGCTTACCGTAAAATTTGCTGAAATTTTAGGAGTGAAATTATACCCGATATTTAAATCAGTAACCGATGCTGTAGAAAATACCTGTTTAATATTTTCCAAATCTGCTCCACCATTGTCAAGATCCTGGAACTCTGTTGGGCCAAACACAGTGTTGTTTAAATTGAGATTCAATTTATTAATGGTATAATCTACACCTACGATAGCTTTATACTTTGGACGGCTTTTGGTTAACAGCGATCTGATTTGGGTATTTAAAATATCAGACCCTGCGTCCTTTATAGCTTTAGGCGTTTCAGGGTTTCCAACTATTTCGTTCTTAATAGTTGTGTTAGCTGCTACATTAATCCCCAGTTTTCCACTTCCTGCATTTATATTTTTATAGCTGGCCACAAAATCAAGACCGGAGGTATGGGTTTTTATTCCATTGATAAAAAATTGTACACTTACAACATCTGCATCATTAAGAATTCTATACAATTGTGTTGTAGTGTCGCTTGATGAAATGGACGAACTATAAACGATCCTGTCTTTAATAGTTATATCATAAAAATCGAAGGTGAGGCTTAAATTTTTAATTGGTTTAACGCCAATACCCAATGTATAGTTGGTAGATTTTTCAGCTTTTAATTTCGGTATGCCTAAAAGAAAAGCCTGTTTGCTGTTATTGTTGAATAAGCCAGAAGTTACAATAGTGCCACCGGCAAAAGATGCCTGTGTAGATTGTGCATAAATCTGGTGCAAAGTAGGCGCTCTGAAACCTGTAGAAGCTGAACCTCTTAAGGTAACATTCTCCCCAATTTTATAACGGCTTGATACTTTCCATACGAATGCATTTCCAAAATCGCTGTATTTTTCCCCTCTCACTGTACCGTTAATTAAAAAATCTTTTGTAGCATCCCAGCTTGCATCAAAATATGCCCCCAGGTTATAGCGACTGAATGTTCCGGCATTTTCCTGGCGAATGCCAGGGAAAGAATTAGCCCCCTGGCCAGAAAAAGATGCAGTATCCCCTGCAATTATTTTATAAGATTCTTTACGGATTTCACTTCCAATTCCTATAGCAAAATTATCTACAAGGCTTTTGGAGATATCGAAATTGCCAATGATATTGGTAAAGCCATAGCCACCTGGTTTGAAAGATGTAGGGCTTGCTTTGAGCAATGAGCGGTTTACTGTATGGTTTACATCATACAATTGCTGGTTGCCACCAATGGTAACACTTACATCCTGCTTCCAGCCGTTATCCTCACTTTTTACACCAGCAGTAGCATTGTAATCTGTAAGGTCTCCTTCAAAAGTTGGTTCATAACCAATGTAACCTTTGTAAAGGCCCGCGGCTTTATCTTTCACAAAATCTTTTTGAAGTTGGGAATTTGCCCCACCATAACTTGATCCAGTATAATCTGGAGCAGAGGGATCTGCTGTATGAAGCAAACCTTCATCAATTCTCCAGTAAGAAGGGCGGTAATTTGCATTACTGATTACTTTTTTAAAAATGTAAGCAGCATTGCTGTAGAACATGCTTTTCTCACCAACCGGTATTCCCAGGTTAAATAAAAACTTAGAGGCAGTAGTTGCACCTGTTCCATTTTCATTATTTGCTGTAGGATATTTTTGTAAGTAAGCGGTAATTGCGGCATCAGTAACCGCATCGCCACCAAATGTGGCTATTTCCGTAGGCAAATCAATAATACCGGAACGCACTGCATTATTCTGCTGGCTTAACGCAACAGTATAATTCAAAAAACCTTTAGTGCCTATATTACTTCCACTGTTAAATGATATACCGTAAGTGCCACCATCACCTTTTCCGGTAACACCACCATTTATATTTAAAGAACTGTATTGAAATTTATCTTTCAGTATTACATTCATTACACCTGCAATAGCATCCGAACCATATTGTGCAGATGCACCATCACGTAATATCTCTACATTCTTTATTGCATCTACAGGAATAGCAGAAAGATCTGCACCTGTTTCTCCCCTGCCGGGAGAAAACTGCACATACAATAATGAACTTAAATTTTTTCTTTTACCGTTAACTAAAATCAATGTGCGGCTAGGCCCTAAGTTTCTTATTTCATAAGGATCTAAAAGAGTAGAGGCATCATTAACTGGTGTATTAACCGTGTTGAAAGAAGGTACCCTGTATTGGAGTGCTTTATCAAAACTTATTTGCCCGGTGCTTTTTATTGTTGCTGCATCTACATTATCTACAGGCAAAGGAGTGTTTGCATTAGAACGGGATAAAGCCCTTGTACCCACAACTACCAGGTCTTCCAGGCTGTTGTTAGACGCTGCCATCTTAATGCTTACATTGTTGCTTGAGGCATCCACATTTAATGTTTGTGGTAAAAAATCTACATACGAAAATTGTAGTACCCCTTTTGTTCCCGCTACTGCAATTACAAATTTTCCATCATTGTCGGTAGCTGTTCCGTTATTGGCGTTCCTTACTTTTACAGTAACTCCTGACAGTGGAGTATTGTTAGCGTCAGTTACGGTACCAGATACAGAAAACTGGGCAAATAATGCATGCGGCGTACAAAAGGCCAGAAGCATCAATGAGATTTTAAAAAATTGTTTTTTCATGACATTTAGTTTGGTTAAAAAATACAGTTGGTCAATTAATTATTTATGCAGATGGGCACAACAGTCCCGGGCATAAAATTAGCAGGTTAGGTGTTTAATATATGAGGAAGATTGATCAAGATAATTATAAACATCCAAAATAAAGAAATTCTATAATCATTTTTTAATCACAATATCCAAATCTCCAGCTTTTTATAATTAAGCTCGTATGTAATAATTGTACCAAGAGGAGGAATGGCTCCCGCAATAAAATAAAAAAATTAATAATAAAAAAATTATTTTGTCAGATATTTTAACCTTCAATAATTTTTATGAAGCATTTTTTCTTCGCCCTGCTTACCATATTTACTTGTTACAATTCTCTTAGCCAAAGTACAGATACCAGTTTTTATTCTGTCGTAAATCTGAATAAAATAATTGGTGAAAATAAATCGTGGAAAACAAGCCCGACTGAATACCATTATTATTTTTACTTTAATGACCGGGGCCGGGGGCAGGTGGTAAATTCCACCGTTATTACTAATGCCGGTGACAAAGTATTATCAGAAACCAGTAACGGCTTAGACTATTTTAAAGCTCCATTTACTGCTTCATTCAAAAGAAATAAAGATTCCCTGGTTTCTTTTTATAATACCATCCAAAAGAAACAAATAGATACAGGTCAGCAATATATTTTCCGGGCTGTTCCCGCCGGCATTGAAATTTTTATCAGTGCCCTGGCCCACTCTCCTGTTCATAAATTAATTACTATGAGTGGCGATACGGCAACTTTAAAATCGATGAATGCTTTTACAGTTCATGCTGGCAATAAAACAATAAAACTTTTTTTAGTAGATATTAATTACGGAAAAGGAAGTAGCCCTTCATTTACCTGGGTTGATGAAAATGATCATTTTTTTGCAGATGTGAGTGGTTGGTCTGCTACTATTAAAAAAAATTACGAAAATTTAATCGATACTTTACATGCGCTGCAGGAAACGGCTGCGATTCCTTTTTATAAAGGCATCTACAAACAGTTAAGTGATCCTTTCCCCTCAAAAATGGCGGTTAAAGATGTTACTTTATTTGATGCTCCAAATGCCACAGTCATAGAGCACAGTACTGTCTTGGTTGAAGAGGGAATAATTATAGCCACAGGCCTGGTTTCTAAAATTACTATACCGGCAGGTTTTACGATCATTGATGGAAAAGGTAGAACATTGCTGCCCGGGCTATGGGATACACATGGCCATTATAATAAAGATGAAGGCATAGATTATTTAAGCGGCGGCATTACTCATGTACGTGATATGGGTAATATGCCGGAGATAAAACAGGTTCAGGAAAATATCAGGTTACACAATCTTACCGGCCCAGATGTAAGTTATCTCTCCGGCTTTATAGATAAGGATGATGAATATCATGGCCCGGTTGGCAAACTGGTTAATTCAAAAAAAGAAGCCGTTGAAGCGGTAGGTTATTATCATAAAGCCGGGTATAATCAAATTAAAATTTACAGCAGTATTGATACAGGCTGGGTACAGGCAATGTGTACAGAAGCACATCGGTTTGGTATGAGAGTAGCCGGCCATATTCCTGTGCACATGACCTCAGCTGTGGCCGTTAAAAAAGGTTTCGATGAGATAACGCATCTGAATATGGTCATGCTTAATTTTTTCCCTGATACTATAGACACCCGCAAAAACCGTTTTAAGCCCGTAGGGCGCAGCGCTTATACCTTAAACTTAAAGAGCCGGCCCGTAAAGGAGTACATCGAATTACTAAAACAAAAACATACAGTTGTTGAGCCAACGATAAATATATTTAATGAAATGTTTAACAGCATTCCGGGAGACACAACAGCCGTTTTCCTGCCTGTATTGAAATGGATGCCGGAGGCCTGGCGGTCAAATGTAAAAGTGAATTCTTTCATTGATGATACTCTTCAAATACCAGCCTACAAACAAAGTTTCAACCGGATGCTGCAAATGCTGAAACTACTTTACGATAGTCATATTCCGTTACTTGCCGGTACAGACGGTGGCGAACAATTTGCTTTACATCATGAGCTGGAATTATTTGCACAGGCGGGCATACCTGCAAATGAAATATTGAAAATAGCCACTTATAATCCTTCCAAAATTTTAGGCTTGGCCTCCCGGTACGGCAGCGTTTTGCCTGGGCGGGTCGCAGATTTTATTTTGGTGGACGGTAGTCCTTATACAAATATTAGCGACATAAGAAGAGTGTACATGGTGGTTACCAACCATAGTTTATATTATCCTAAAAAGCTGTATAAATATTTTGACTGGAGTTATTATTACTAAAAGGCTAATACCATCTAAGGTTGCTTTCAGTTTCTGTATCCGCCTCTTATACTGTAAATTGCTGCAGTATGTAAATGAAATTTTATAAGAATGGAAAATATTGAATTTAATAAAAATGAGGACGAACTAAAAATGGCCTGGAGCAACATAAAGAAAAAACTGGAAATAATTTATGAGGGTGGTGGTATTAAAGCAGCAAAAAAACAAAAAGAAAGAAATAAGCTTACCGCAAGAGAAAGGATTTCTTATTTATGTGATGAAGGAAAATATTTTTTAGAGATAGGTGCATTTG
>JBDSDN010000263.1:0-2604 GCA_039920545.1 Ferruginibacter sp.
ATATAAACCTGAAAATATTTTATTCTTAAAATTCGCAGATGCTGGAATAATTCCTTTAAAGCGAAATACAATTCAAATTAAAGGTAATTATTGCAGAAAACCGCATTTATCACTAAGAATTATTGCACATTTTTACAGGGAAGATGCAGGAATGGAAATAAGATCACCGTGAATAAATGTAAATTTAGAGAGACCATTTTAAGAAAATTTTTTAGGTGCAGATAGAAGTGCAGTATTATTTTGGCTCAGTCAATATTTTGGCTGGCTCAATTTCTTCATCAGTATCCTTATCAAAATAATTATTAAAAATATTGCTCAGGCTTTTTGCTTTATAGATATTCCTGCAATATTTATTACCAATTAATATAATGGTAACGTCATCCTGCAAAAGTCTGATAAACGTGGCATTGCTACCATGCCACCACCCGTTGTGATAAATCATTTTCTTGCCGTCGGGATATATATTCATCCGCCAACCCAGCCCATAATTTCTTATTCCTTTTTTTTCATTACTGTACGGGGTGTACGCCTGCTCCAGTGTCTCTTTACTGAATAATAAATTTGTATTTAATGCCCTATCCCACATAAGTAAATCTTCTGGTGTTGTATAAACATTTTTATCGCCGAATACATCATCCAGGAAACCCAAAGGAATCAGCCGGCCCCGCCAATCGTAACTCGGTGTAGCAGTAGCACTGTCAGCATGTGTATATACATAACTGTGTTTCATTTGCAGGGGATGAAAGATAGTTTGTTTCACAAATTCCGGGAAAGGCAGACCGGAAACTTTTTCTGCTAATAAGGCAAGTAGTGCATAATTTGTGTTGCAATACGTAAAATGTGTGTCGGGTTTGGAAATATTTTTTAATTCACCTTTCCTGTTTACCAGGTAATCATAAACATCCTGGTTTTTAATAAATATTTTTTTATCCCACCCCAAATCTTCCATAAAATATAAATAATTTGGTAAGCCGCTCCGGTGGTTCAGCAGGGTACGTATCGTAATTCCCGGGTAATTGAATGTTGGAAAATATTTGCTTAATTCATCATCAAGGCCAAGTTTTTTATCCTGCCATAGTTTTAATATACACATTGCAGTAAATGTTTTTGAAATGGAAGCAATGTGCATTGGGATTAAGTGATTAATCGTATCCTTACCGGGGAGGTGGGCAGTACCCTGGTATTTTTCAAATACAATATTTCCTTTTTTTGCAATCAATATGCCCCCATTAAATCCGGTATTTTTTAAGACACTGTCGTACCAGGCTTGGCATGCCTGCTGATAGTGTACATTTTCTGCAGCGGGCAATGGAACTGACAAGGGTAAAGGAATTATCGTACTATCCTTTATTACGGAATTTTTTGGCGGTGAAGAGGACTGGCAGCCCGGCATCAAAATGAAAATATTAAGTAACCCACCCAGGTAAAAAAAGAAATATTGAGAAGCATTTTTTTTCGCAGAAATTGGAAAAGAGCTCCTCCTTAGAGATTTTAACAATGCTCCACGCAGGGCGGATGTGCAAACAATGGGTGGTATCATAAAAATATTAAATCTTGAAAACAATATATTTGTGCAAAATACGGAGTAATTATTATGGCAGAGAAAAAAAATACGAGTTATCCCAAAGAGAAAATAAATATTCTTTTTTTAGAAAACATAAGTGATGTTGCGGTCAGACAATTTGAGAGCAATGGTTACGCTAATGTTAAAAGATTATCGGGTGCACTTAGCGAAGCAGATTTAATAAAGGAAATAAAAAATGTGCACCTTCTGGGTATTAGAAGTAAAACCCTTCTCACTCAAAATGTGCTGGAAGCTGCAAAAAAGTTACAGGCGGTTGGCTGTTTTTGTATCGGCGTAAACCAGGTTGATTTAAATGAAGCTACTGCGAATGGGGTGGCGGTGTTTAATGCGCCTTATAGCAATACCCGTAGTGTGGCAGAACTGGTAATTGGTTCATCAATCATACTCGTACGTAAAATATTAGACAAAAATAAAGCAGCACACAATGGCGCCTGGATGAAAGATGCCAGCGGCAGCCACGAATTGAGGGGCAAAACTATTGGCATTATCGGGTATGGAAATATCGGGAGCCAGGTAAGTGTATTGGCCGAAAGCCTTGGTATGAAAGTGATTTTTTTTGATACTGAAACGAAATTGCCTTTAGGAAATGCTGCTGATATTAAAACACTTAAAGAATTGTTACAGCAATCTGACGTAGTTACGCTTCATGTGCCTGAAACAAACGCTACAAAAAATATCATCAATAAAACCAACCTAAAGTATTTCAAGAAAGGGGCTGTTTTACTAAATTATGCCAGGGGAGAAGTAGTGGATCTTCCGGCCTTACGGACAGCTTTAATTGCTGGTGATTTGGGTGGTGCGGCTATAGACGTTTTTCCTAAAGAACCACAAAAAAATGGTGATAAGTTTACAAGTGTATTGCAGGATGTGCCTAACGTTTTACTTACACCCCATATTGGCGGCAGTACCCAGGAAGCGCAAAGTAACATTGGGGTAGATGTGAGTAATAAATTATTTAATTACCTGGAAAAGGGTATCAGCACTGGCTCACATACCATCCCGGCACTGGCCTTGCCCCC
>JBDSDN010000264.1:0-3700 GCA_039920545.1 Ferruginibacter sp.
TTCTTTGTGGAATAAACGTTGCCTGCCAAAAGTTTATTGTTACGATATTTGTACCCGGTACAACTGAGCATGAAAATCTTTCTAAGATATTAAACAATCCATAAAAAGCAATGACAGTATTACTATGAAATTTTCCCACTTACATGTGCATACTCAATTTTCCCTGCTGGATGGGGCTGCATCAATTAAAAATTTGTATAAAAAAGCTATAGCCAATAATATGCCTGCGCTGGCCATAAGCGACCATGGGAATATGTTTGGTGCTTTTGAATTTGTAAAAGAAGCCTACAATCATAAAAACGAAGATGGAAGTTTAAAGGTAAAACCGGTTGTAGGTTGTGAGTTTTATATAACCACGGACCGCACCCGTAAAAACTTTAGCAAAGAGGAAAAAGACCCCCGCCACCACCAGATTTTATTAGCAAAAAACGATATAGGTTACAAAAATTTAGTAAAGCTTACTTCCCTCGGATATATAGAAGGAATGTACAGCAAATACCCCCGCATAGATAAACAGCTCATTCATAAATATCATGAAGGGCTTATTGCGACTACCTGTTGCCTTGGTGCACTGGTACCGCAAACTATTTTAAAAAAAGGGGAAGGCGAGGGAGAAAATGAATTTAAATGGTGGCTCAATATTTTCCAGGATGATTATTATGTAGAATTACAACGGCATGGCATACCCGACCAGGAAAAAGTAAATGGAGTTTTATTAAAGTTTGCTAAAAAATATAATGTAAAAGTCATTGCCAGCAATGACAGTCATTATGTAGATCAAAAAGATTATAATGCTCATGATATTTTGCTTTGCATTAACACCGGCGAAAAGCAAAGCACTCCTGCCCTGCGGGAATTTACGGATGACGATGTAACGGCAAAGAATAAACGCTTTGCTTTCCCTAATGACCAGTTTTTTTTAAAAACCGGCACAGAAATGAGTAAGGTTTTTGAAGACCTGCCCGAAGCCATAGATAATACCAATGAAATTGTAGCCAAGGTTGATCTGCTGGATTTAAAGCGGGATATATTATTGCCGCATTTTGTAGTGCCGGCAAATTTTAAAACACAGGATGAATACCTGGCTCACTTAACCTGGGCCGGGGCCAAAAACCGGTACCAGATACTTACCCCGGCCGCCGAAGAAAGGATACAATTTGAGTTAGGCATCATAAAAAAAATGGGGTTTGCCGGGTACTTTTTAATTGTGAGTGATTTTATAAGTGCCGGCCGGGAAATTGGTGTGTTTGTTGGGCCTGGGCGTGGCTCTGCTGCCGGCAGTGTGGTGGCCTATTGCATTGGAATAACAAATATAGATCCTATAAAATATAATTTACTTTTCGAAAGGTTTTTAAACCCCGAACGAAAATCAATGCCGGATATAGATACCGACTTTGATGACGAAGGGCGGCAAAAAGTTATAGATTATGTGGTACAGAAGTATGGCAAAAACCAGGTAGCACAAATCATCACTTATGGCACCATGGCAGCCAAATCAAGCATTGCGGATGTCTCACGTGTAATGGATTTGCCTTTGGCAGAAAGCAGGGCATTATCAAAACTTGTTCCGGAGCGACCGGGCATTGTTTTAAAAAGATTGCTGCACGCACCTTTTACCACAAAAGAAGCCTTACAAGATGGAGAAAAATCCCTGGAGGAAAAAGAACAGCTCCAGGGAGAAGACCTGGAAAACGTAAAAAAATTAAGGGAAATTTATAAAGGCGATGATTTGCTGAGCAAAATATTACATGAAGCAGAAATATTAGAAGGCTCTGTCCGCAATACCGGTATTCATGCTTCTGCCATTATTATCGCCCCAAAAGATTTAACTGACCTCATTCCGGTTGCAACCTCTAAAGAATCTGAATTATGGCTCACCCAGATAGAAGGTGGTACTATTGAAGAAGCCGGTGTAATAAAAATGGATTTTTTAGGCTTAAAAACACTGAGCATTTTAAAAACGGCATTGGCACTTATAAAAAAACATCATGGAATAAAAATAGAGATTGACAATATACCATTAGATGATGAAAAGACCTACAAGCTATACCAGCAGGGTGATACGAATGCTACCTTCCAGTTTGAAAGTGCGGGTATGCAAAAATATCTCCGGGAATTAAAGCCGGATAAGTTTGATGACCTCATTGCCATGAATGCCCTGTACCGTCCTGGTCCTATGGCCTACATTCCGCAGTTTATTTCACGAAAGCACGGGCGGGAAATTGTGAGTTACGATGTGCCTGATATGCAGGAGTTCCTGGAAGAAACTTATGGTATTACTGTGTACCAGGAACAGGTAATGTTGCTTTCTCAGAAGCTTGCAGGCTTTAGCAAAGGTGATGCAGATGTGTTGCGTAAAGCTATGGGGAAAAAACAAAAGTACGTACTGGATAAAATGAAAGTACAGTTTATTGAAGGAGCTACCGCCAAGGGGCACCCGTAAGTTAAGCTGGAAAAAATATGGACTGATTGGGAAGCCTTTGCCCAATATGCATTTAACAAATCTCACTCTACCTGTTACGCATTTGTTGCTTACCAGACTGCTTACTTAAAGGCGCATTACCCGAGTGAGTATATGGCTGCGGTACTTAACCATGCCGGCAGTATAGATAAGGTTACCTTTTTTATGGAAGAATGTAAACGGATGGGTTTAAAAGTACTGGGGCCGGATATTAATGAATCGCAAAATGGCTTTGCAGTAAATAGCAAAGGCGAAATCCGGTTTGGATTTAGTGGCCTGAAAGGAATTGGGGAAAATGCAATTGAAAATATTATTGAAGAAAGAAATAAGCACGGCAGGTTTGTAAATATTTTTGACCTGGTAAAAAGAGTAAATCTCCGCACCGTAAGTAAAAAGTCTCTTGAAAGTTTAATTTACAGCGGTGCTTTTGACTGCTTTAAAGACATGCACCGGGCACAATACTTTTACCAGGCTCCAGGGGATGTGATTTCCCTGGAAAAAATCGTAAAGTTCGGCGCCGTTTATCAATCTCAGGCAGCTAATACAACTAACACACTTTTTGGGGATCTGCAAATGCCGGATATAGTGCCACCAAAATTATCTACTTGTTCACCGTGGCAACTTATAGAACAGCTTGATTTTGAAAAGGAAGTAACGGGTATCTATATGAGCGGCCATCCCCTGGATGATTATAAATTTGAGCTGAAGCATTATAATATAACTCCTCTTGCAGAATATGCAGAAGCTAAAAATGCCCTTGGGATTATTCCCTTACTTAAACAATTCAGACTGGCCGGGCTGGTTATTGAAGCACAACACAGGCTTACTAAAACAGGGAAAAATTTTGGCGTACTGCACCTGGAAGATTTTAGTGGTAAAGCAGAATTTATGTTGTGGAGCGAAGACTATGTAAAGTATGCGAAATACCTGGAAAAAGGAATGATCATAATGCTGGAAGGCGCTTTTAAACAACGCTATAATAGCGATCAATGGGAATTTAAAATTACCCGCCTGCATCTTTTAGAAACAATGAAATCTACTATGACCAAACAATTGGTCATTGATATATCCCCGCAATTCATTGATGAGAATTTTGTAGATTTTATCGGCAACAACGTAAAGCTGCATCCGGGTAACACAAAAATTCTTTTCCAGGTAAATGATCCCATTCAGAATTTAAAAATAACTTTATCTACTCTAGAAAAGGGCTTTACTATGAATGATGAAATGGCCCTGTTC
>JBDSDN010000265.1:0-10952 GCA_039920545.1 Ferruginibacter sp.
TGAGGTAAAAAAAGTAACGTGCTTCCGATAAATCTTTGTTTTGAATAAGGTATTCAGCCGCCCTTATATATTTTAGCGATTCCATTTTAAAATTAAATCCAAACCAGCAGACCCATAATATTTCGAATGCCAGCCAGAATGAAATCAAAATGACATATCCATTTTTTTTTAAAAAAATTGCCGGAGATTGATTCATTGCTTTTGGAAATAAGTGCAGGGCTAAAGATAACTCCTGAAAATTCATAAGCAGATTATTTCCAGGAAATTTTCCTTAAAAAAACAACTGCCAGACTTATGATTTAATTTGTATAAAATAATTTCCTCTTGGGAACGAATAAGATCTAAATATATTTGCAATACCGGGAAGCTTAATAGACCCGCAGACTAAACAAACAGTGAATGGTAAAAGAAAAAGAGTTTATACCTGCACTCACCGGCATCAGGGCAGTTTGCGCTTATTGTATTTTTTTTTATCACCTTAATTTCTTTTCTAGTCAAACCGAGCAAAATGCTTTTATTATTCTGAATCAATTCTATACCTTCTTAACTTTCTTTTTCGTTTTAAGTGGGTTTATTATTTGTCATAAATACTACGAAATAAGTTCGCTTAAAAAAAAATATCTCTATAATTATTTTGTAAGCCGGGTTGCAAGAGTGTTTCCCATTTTATTTATTTTGATCAGTATCACTTTTTTTTTACAATTTATATACAAAACAGATGCCCTCCCCCATTTATTTAAATCTTATTTTTATAATATAAGCCTGTTAAAAGGCTTTTCATCAGACTACAAACTCACCGGCATTGGACCCAGTTGGAGTATGAGTGTAGAGGAATTGTTTTACTTACTTTCCCCAATTATTTTCTCCCTTACATTAAGGATTTCTTCTTTGCTAAAATACATTTTCCTGGTATATGGTTTGGGGGTACTAATAACTTTTATTTTCAGCAAATTTAACCTGGATGGTTTTTTCTCCAATTACATGTTCACCTTTTATTTTACATTTTTCGGTAGAGCATTTGAATTTGCATGTGGCATTTTTTTAGCTCTGATTATCAGGGGCAGGTTTGAGGCGGGCCTTCTCGGTAAAGCCGGTAAAGCAAGTATGTATATCGGTCTATTAATAATTTTTATTTGCATACTCAGTCTTTATTTGATTGCTCATGCTTATCACCAACAACATGCAAACGATACCTGGCCAGGTTTAATTGTAAATAATATTATTATGCCTATCGGGATCAGCTTTCTATTTTATCATTTAATATATTTTAAAAGCCTGCTGCAACGTTTTTTAGCCGGCCCCATTATGGTTGCTTTAGGTAGTGCCACTTATTCTTTTTACCTCCTACATACCAGTTTTATGCTTACATGGATTCAAAAATTTATCAGCCATAATATCCTTGTAACATTTATTTCAATGATAGTAGTTTCTTTTTGTTTTTATAAAATAGTTGAGCAACCTTTGGCTAAAATTATCAGAAGGAAATTTTTTCTCCACTAAACCACCTTACATTTTTATAATTAAAAAAAATTGAAAAGACCGCAAGCATTATTTTTGCACAATATGCATCATAAGATTAAATATTTAAGTTCGCTTTTAATCTACATTTTTATTTCCTGCAACAATGATGATAATGTTTCAAAAAGCACCAGCGAAACTTTATCCCAGGAACAACAATTAAAAAATAATATTGCCCGGTACCCGGATTCTGCTTTACTTACAGAAAGCCTGGTGCAGTATTACAGGGAATCCGGCAACTACCCACAGGCGCTTGCAATAATAAACACCTCTATAAAAAAAGAAAGTAACAATCCCCGCCTATGGGATATTAAAGCTACCCTTGAGATTGAAAATGCTGATACTTCCGCTTCCATTCATTCTTTTGAAAAGGCTATTGAAATTTACCCTGATCCCCAATACATTATTTCTTTAGGCGCCCTGTACGCCCAAACAAAAAACCCCAATGCCCTTCAAATGGCTGATGCCTTGCTTATTGGCAATAAAGCTCAGGCAGACAAAGAAGCTTATTTTATTAAGGGCCTATATTATACTTATGCAAAAAATAAAGAAAAGGCAATAACATTTTTTGATAAGTGTATTTCTCTCAATTATACTTACATGGATGCTTATCTTGAAAAGGCATTAGCATTATATGATCTCAATAAATTTACAGCCGCACTTGCCGTATTAGATAAAGCGCTGACATTGCAAAATAGTTTTGATGCAGGTTATTATTACCGGGGCAAGTGCCTTGAAAAATTAAACAGGCCCCAGGAAGCCGCAGAAGCTTATAAATCTGCCCTGATGTATGATCCGGAATATACTGACGCAAAAAATGCTTTAGCAAACTTACAGGCGAAAAAACCCTGACTTATAAATTTACAATTTAAAAAAACCGATATGGCCATAATAGCACCGTCTCTTTTATCAGCAAACTTTTTAACACTGCAGGAAGATTGTGATATGCTCAATACAAGCGAGGCGGATTGGTTTCACCTGGATGTAATGGACGGCCGGTTTGTACCCAATATAAGTTTTGGTCCGATGATAATAGAATTTATTGCAGGTACAACAGATAAATTTTGTGATGTACACCTGATGATTGAAGAACCGGAACGCTATGCTGAAGCTTTTAAAAATGCCGGTGCCAATGGGCTTACTGTACATATTGAAGCGTGCAAACACCTGCACCGGAATATACAGCAAATAAAAAGCTTAGGCATGCAGGCCGGGGTTGCCTTAAACCCACACACACCTGTCTCTGTTTTAAAGGATGTCCTGGGGAACATTGACCTTGTTTGTCTTATGAGTGTAAATCCGGGTTTTGGTGGTCAATCTTTTATTCCGCATACACTGCTTAAAATAAGAGAATTAAAAGAAATGATTACCCAGCAATCTCTCCGGGTAAAGATTGAAGTTGATGGAGGCGTGACGCTTGCCAACGCCTCTTCCATCATCGATGCAGGTGCGGATGTATTAGTAGCAGGCAATGCTGTTTTTAAATCTCCGGACTCCGCCACAACTATTACTGCCTTAAAAAAATTCTGAAAAGCAAGCAAGCATTTTAATGCTGCTGGAATTAATTCTTAAATTTTAATTTTGCTTATTAAAGTGTACCGGTGTTTCAGTCAGAACCAATTCAGTTCCCTTTTTTCATTAACAATTGTTTAAAAAAATTAGGATGTGGAATTATTTCCTTAATCCCTGATATTTTCCCCCTTTCTGTTATTGGAATTAATCTTGCAGTAAGTACGTTAACTTTAACGCTTCAATGAAAAACAATGGATAAAAATGTAAATAAAAAAAAGAAAACCATTTTTGAGAAATTTTCTTTATCGGTTACCAAATTCACCGGGTCAACTTCCGCATTTAGCATTGCTTTGTTGATTGTACTGGTTTGGGCCTGCACTGGTCCAATTTTTCATTACTCAGAAACCTGGCAATTGGTGATTAATACCGGAACCACTATTATTACTTTCCTGATGGTATTTTTAATTCAAAAATCTCAGAATAAAGATTCGCTGGCAATACAACTAAAACTTAATGAACTCGTAGCAGCGCATGAATTTGCCAGTAACAGGCTGGTAAATGTGGAAGATATGACGGAGGAAGAATTAAAAGTTATTCAAAAATATTATTGTAAACTAAGTGAACACACAAAAAATGAAGAGACGCTCCAGCAATCACATTCAATAGATGAGGCAAAAGATGCACACAATATAAAAAAAGAGGTTGAAGCAGAGCTCAAATCTGAAATATTAAAATGAATTCCCGGGAGTATTTTTAATTTACCTCAAAAAATTGAGGGGCATAATGTATTAAAAAATTGCCAAAAGATATTAGATGAATGGCCAAAAAAACAATCAACAGGATATTTTAGAATTACTCCCAAATGCTGTAACTGCTTTCAGAAAAAATATAATCGATCCAATATTAGGTGAAGGGCCCGATGGTAAATCTCGTACTGAGCGGCCACCCCTGAGAGCAGAATTATTTACCGAACAGCAATTAGAAGTTCATGCCCGGATGCTGGCAAAAAGACATACTCAAATGTCTACGGCCCTGTCCGAAGGTTTATTAAAACGACTGGCAGAAAACGAGAATATCTTACTCGAAGTACATCATCTACTCACAGAAACCATTAAAAATAGTATACGGATTGTACCTGCCGCCGAATGGTTACTGGACAATTTTTACCTTATTGAAGAACAAATTTATACTGCAAAAAAACATTTGCCAAAAGGATACAGTAAGGGTTTGCCACAACTTTTAAAAGGTGCTTCTGCAGGTCTGCCCCGGGTGTACGACATTGCCGTAGAAATAATTTCACATTCCGATGGCCACATAGATCAGCGGATGCTGACTAATTTTATAAACGCATATCAAACAGTAAACTTTCTAAAAATTGGTGAATTATGGGCGATCCCAATTATGCTGCGTTTAGCTTTAATAGAAAACCTGCGACGCCTTTCCAGCCAGATTTCAGTTGATATAACAAATAAAGCCCTATCTGATCATTGGGCAGACCTATTAATAGAAGCTGCCGAAAATGAACCAAAAAATTTAATACTGGTAATAGCAGATATGGCCCGGTCTGAACCGCCCATTGAAAGTTCTTTTGTGTCTGAATTAACCCGTCGCCTGCAGGAAAAAGGTAATGCACTTTCCCTACCTCTGTCATGGTTAGAACAAAGGGTTTCGGAAAGCGGGCAAACTACGACAGATTTAATATTACAGGAAAATCAGAAGCAGGCAGCTGACCAGGTTTCTATCAGTAACAGTATTACTAGTCTACGTTTTCTAAGTACTACAGATTGGAGGGACTTTGTAGAGAACCTGAGTATTATAGAAAAAACCTTACGGCAAAGCGGTTCTACTATCTATGCTGATATGGACTTTGCAACCCGGGATATGTACCGCCATGCAGTGGAAAAAATTGCCAAGTTAAGCAAAACACCAGAAGAAGAAGTAGCCCGAATTGCTTCAAGCCTGGCGGAAAATAATAGCGCAGCAAACAACCGGGAATCACACGTTGGTTATTATTTAGTTGATAAAGGATTTAAAAAAACAGCCTCACTGTCAGGTTTAAAACCTACAGCCAATGAAAAAATTAAAACGGCAGTTTATGAATTTCCATTGCTTATTTATGTAGGCAGCATAATGCTGTTATCATTATTCTTTACCTGGTTTTTAATGTATGCTTCCGGGGTAAATGGTATGAAGACCTGGCTCTTTATCGGTTTGGCCATTACCTGTTTCCTTGCCTGCAGCCAGTTTGCTTTATCTGTTGTAAATTGGGTTACTACCCTCCTCTCTCACCCGGCTTTATTACCCCGCATGGATTTTTCAAAAGGTATTCCTCCTGAATGCAGGACCCTGGTTGTAATTCCAACTTTACTTACAAGTGTTACCTCCCTTGATGATATCATTGAAGCATTAGAAGTGAGGTTCATTTCCAACCGGGATCAGAATATTTACTTTGCTTTATTGACTGACTTTAAAGATGCCCCGTCAGAAATTATGGAGGAGGATAAGCAACTGTTGAGTATAATTGAGGAAAAAATAAATGAATTAAATACAAAATATCATACGCTGAACAACACGCCCTTTTTACTCTTTCATCGCCCCCGCCGCTGGAATGTAAGAGATAAAATTTGGATGGGGTATGAACGTAAACGGGGAAAGCTGGGAGATTTAAATGAGTTACTCCGGGGTAAAGGGCGCCAACATTTTTCTTTAATAATTGGAGAGGAAGAAATTTACACCAGCATCAAATATGTTATTACCCTGGATACTGATACCCAGCTCCCCCGGGATACGGCCTGGAAACTTTGTGCTACTATGGCACATCCGCTAAACCGGCCGGTATACTCTGAAAAGAAAAAAAGGGTTACAGAAGGATATAGTATTCTACAGCCAAGGGTTTCCAACAGTTTACCCGGTATAGCCAGTTCTGCGTATGCGAGGATGCATGGTAATGAACCGGGCACAGATCCCTATACCCGTGCAATATCTGATGTATACCAGGATTTATTTAAAGAAGGTTCTTTTATTGGAAAAGGCATTTATGAGGTAGATGCATTTGAAAAAGCATTAAAAGGCCGCTTCCCCGATAACAGAATTCTTAGCCACGATCTCCTGGAAGGATCTTACTCCAGGGCTGGCCTCGTAACGGATGTACAACTATATGAAGAATACCCGGCCTCATATTTAACTGACATGATCCGACGCCAGCGTTGGATTCGGGGAGATTGGCAAATTGCAGCCTGGGCTTCTCCATTTGTGCCCACGAACAAAAAAGGGCTGCATAAAAATCCAGTTTCTTTTTTATCGGGTTGGAAAATATTTGATAATCTCCGCAGAAGCCTCATACCACAGGCATTATTACTGTTGTTGCTGTATGGGTGGGTTATTGCCTATAATCCAGTGATATGGACCCTCGCAGTTATAGCAATTCTATTTCTACCCGTCATCCTTAATTTCGGGTGGCAACTGTGCAATAAACCTGCTGATGTTATTTTTTTTCAACACTTTATTTTTTCCTGGCGCTCATTAAAAGACGGCCTTTTGCAGAATGCGGTAGACATTATCTGCCTGCCATATGCCGCATATGTAAACACAGGCGCCATCATAAAAACCTTGTGGCGTGTATATATTTCCCGAAAAAACCTGCTGCAATGGCAACCCTTTAAAAGCAACGCTTATGATCAAAAAAAGCTAAAGACTATTTTTTTAAAAATGTGGTTTGCGCCATTTTTTTCACTTGCTGCAATTATTGCAACCCAGTTTTATTTTGCCAATGCAATGATAACAGCATCTCCTCTTTTAGCAGTGTGGCTAATTGCACCCTTTATTGCCTGGATTATAAGCCAGCCTGGCACTGAGAAATACACAGAACTATCCATAAAAGAAAATATTTATTTAAGAAAACTTGCCCGCAAAATATGGTTGTTTTTTGAAACTTTTATTGTAGAAGCAGATAACTGGCTGCCACCAGACAACTACCAGGAAGAGCCCACAAAAAAAATTGCACATCGCACCTCACCTACTAACATCGGCCTGGCGCTCCTGGCAAATGTAACAGCCTGGGATTTTGGGTATTTAAGTATAGGAAAACTGGTAGAACGCACAACTAGTATGTTTTCCACGCTTCAGCAGATGGAAAAATTCAGGGGTCACTTTTTTAATTGGTATGACACCGAAACATTAGTACCCTTGCACCCGAGATACATTTCAACCGTAGATAGCGGGAATCTATTAGGACATCTTATCACTTTAAAACAGGCCTTAATAACCCTTCCCGATAAAAAAATATTAACCTCGCAGGCTTTTGAAGGTTTGCTGGATACTCTGCGATTATTGACCGAAAGAATTCCACTGCCGCAACTAATGTTGTTACAGGAAAAAATTGCTGAAAATTATGCGGCACAAACTGATGATGTGGCAGCGGTAAAAAAATATTTAGATGAGCTGGAAGCGGCTTTTGCTGATATATTTTTAATGCCCGAGTTGCAGGATGAAGACGAAGAGAATGAACTCTGGGCTGAAAAGATTTTTTCACATATTAAACAATACCAAAATGAATTGCTCATGTTTGCGCCGTGGATGTTATTACCACCCCCTCCTGAAAAATTTAGTGACCTGATTCCTGATTTTGTATCTATACCAACAATTACCCAATTATCTAAAATTGAACAGGCTCTTTTACAAAAAATTATTAATTGTTACGCTGATCTAAATACACCGGAAGAAAATGAATGGTTAAACCTATACCGGGCAGGTATAACAGAATCCGGCAGGCGGGCAAAGGAAATTTTACTTCGTATAGCCCAACTCGTTATAAAATGTGATGAGTTTGCTAAAATGGAATTTGAATTCCTTTATGATCGTTCCCAACATTTGCTTAGTATAGGATATAACGTAGAAGACCACCGTCGGGATAATAGTTATTATGACCTGCTGGCTTCCGAATCCCGGCTCACCACGTTTACAGCCATAGCCCAGGGAAAGTTACCACAGGAAAGTTGGTTTGCTTTAGGCCGCCAGCTCACCAATGTGGGTAATGCTCCTATCCTCCTTTCCTGGAGCGGCTCTATGTTCGAATATTTGATGCCCTTATTGGTAATGCCCACTTACGAAAACACTTTGCTGGATCAAACAAATAAAGCTGTTGTACAAAAACAAATTGACTATGGGCGTAAAAAGAATGTTCCGTGGGGAATTTCGGAGAGTGGATATAACCTGGTAGATGCACACCTGAACTGGCAATACCGGGCTTTTGGCGTACCCGGTATCGGTTTTAAAAGAGGACTGGGTGAAGACCTGGTAATTTCGCCGTACTCCACCATTATGTCGCTGATGGTATCCCCGGCAGAAGCTTATGATAATTTAAGGGTGATGAAAGAAGCGGGGTTTGAAAGCCGCTATGGTTTTTATGAAGCCGTTGATTATACAAAATCCCGCCTGCAAAGGCGCCAGAATCTTATGATTATAAAATCATTTATGGCGCACCACCAGGGTATGGGATTTTTATCACTCAGTTATCTTTTGCATAATAAGCCCATGCAGGAAAGATTTGCGGCCGATGTGCAGATAAAATCTGCATTACTTTTATTACAGGAAAGAATACCGAGGGTCACCACATTTTACTCTCCAACCGTTCACTCCGGCGATATTAGTGTCACGCCAGGTGGCGACGCCTCCATGCGGGTGCTGACGACACCTAATACGAGTATTCCGGAAGTACAACTGCTGTCCAACGGGCGGTATAATGTAATGATAACAAACGCCGGTGGCGGTTACAGCCATTGGAAAGATATTGCACTTACCCGTTGGCGTGAGGATGCTACCTGCGATGACTGGGGGACATTTTGCTTTATCCGTGATATAGATAATAATGAATTCTGGTCAGCCGCATTTCAACCGGCGTTACAGCCGGGCACTAATTATGAAGCCGTATTTTCACAGGGAAGGGCAGAGTTCAGGCGCAAAGATCTTAACCTGGAAACGCATACTGAAATAGTGATATCCCCTGAAGATGATATTGAATTACGCCGGGTACATATTAGCAATAAATCCCGCAGGCGAAGAACGATAGAAATAACCAGCTATGCTGAAGTAGTGTTGGCGGGTGCAAAAACTGACGAGGCGCATCCTGCCTTCAGTAATCTATTTATTCAAACCTCCATCAATAAACAGAAAAATGCCATAACCTGTACCCGGCGTGCCCGTTCAGCGACGGAAATTACCCCTTGCATGTTTCATTTAATGAAAGTGCATGATGCAGAAGTTATTGATATTTCTTACGAAACTAACCGGTCAAATTTTATAGGCAGGGGAAATAGTATTCACAACCCCCAGGTGATGTCCAGCGCAACTGTGCTCTCTGATACACAGGGATCTGTGCTGGATCCGATAACCTCAATCAGGTATACACTTACCATAGAACCCTTAGATACTATAATTGTAGATTTAATATTTGGCGCTGCAGATACACTTGATACCTGTAATTTTTTGATAGATAAATACCAGGACCGAAACCTCACTAACCGGGTGCTGGAACTTTCATGGACGCATAGCCAGGTGATATTACGGCAGATAAACGCCATTGAATCTGATGCCCAGTTATATGCCAGGCTTGCAAGCTCAATAATATTTGCCAATCCTTCTCTTCGTACAGACCCTGCCGTTATGCTTAAAAATAACAGGGGCCAATCCGGGTTATGGAGTTATTCTATCTCCGGTGATCTGCCGATCGTATTATTACAAATAGAAGATTCTGCCAATATAGATTTGGTAAGGCAAATAGTTCAGGCGCATACCTACTGGCGTTCCAAAGGCCTGGCTGTAGATCTCGTAATATGGAATGAGGATAATGGGGGTTACCGGCAGGTCTTGCTCAACCAGATTCAAAGCCTCATTGCGCCAGTCATTTCCGGTGATGTAAAAGATAAACCCGGCGGGATTTTTATCCGCTCTTCTGACCAGATTTCTAACGAAGACCGGATTTTATTTCAAACGGTAGCCAGGGTAATTATTTCTGATAGTTTCGGCACATTAGAAGAACAGATCAACCGGAGAACTCCACTTAAATCAAATGTACCATTCTTTAGCCCGGTTAAATTTTTCCCTTCAGAAGAAACGGCTATTGCCATGCCAACGGGGCTTCAATTGTTTAACGGGCATGGCGGGTTTTCTGCCAACGGAAAAGAATATGTTATTGTAACAACTGCGGATAACCCAACACCTGCTCCCTGGATTAACGTATTGGCGAATCCTAATTTTGGAAGTATTGTTTCAGAAAGCGGCCAATCCTATACCTGGATAGAAAATGCACATGAATTCAGGCTTACTCCATGGAACAATGATCCCGTGAGTGATTTAAAAGGGGAAGCTTTTTATTTAAGGGATGAAGAAAGCGGGCGTTTCTGGTCGCCATCACCTTTACCCGTACGAGGCAAGACATTGTATAAAACTACGCACGGTTTCGGTTACAGCATTTTTGAACACAGTGAAGATGGGATTGAATCTACCATGACCATGTATACCCACATACAGGAACCGGTAAAATTTATCATTATAAAATTGCGGAATAATTCATCAAGGAGCCGCCGCATTTCTGCGACCGGTTATGTGGAATGGGTGTTGGGAGATTTGCGTGCCAAATCCCTGATGCATATAGTAACTGAACTGGATACACGAAGTGGAGCGATTCTTACACATAACCCCTACAACACAGAATTCGAAAACCGGGTTGCTTTTTTTGATGTTGATGATCCAAACAGGTTTATTACTACAGACCGTACAGAGTTTATAGGGCGCAATGGCACCATGGCAAATCCCGATGCAATGAATAGGGCAAAACTTTCCGGGAGAAAAGGAGCCGGCCTGGATCCATGTGCTGCCTTACAAGTTGTTTTTGACCTGGCAGAAGAAGAAGAAAAAGAAATTAT
>JBDSDN010000266.1:0-4152 GCA_039920545.1 Ferruginibacter sp.
TATCATGAGAGTGCATTTATTGCACTCTTTTTTTATTGCACCATCTTTGAGCGTATATAAAAATTCGGGTCTACAGAAAAACTATTATTACCCTCAGGGTATAAATTTAATTGTTGCCACTGCTTTGAAGGTTTGATCCACTGTGTGGTTTTAAAAGTAATTTTTAAAGGCATCTGAAATCCATTAACACAATCTGTATACCGGTAACTAAGTTTATGTCCGTCGATTTTATATTCAAGCACCGGCACCTGGGTTGTTCTCAGGTATTGATCAAATATTTTACTGAAGTTCATTTTTGCGTTTGTGCTGATATAGTTTTCTACCTGTGTAGTCGTAACCGTTTGATGGTAAAAAGTTTTATTAAGGCCACGTAAAATTTCCCTGAATTTATTATCATTGTTTACCAGTTGCCGGATGGTATGCAGCATATTTCCCCCTTTGTAATACATATCACCGCTTCCTTCTCTATTTACATTATATGGCCCGATAACAGGTACATCGTTTTTAATTCGTTTACGGGTACCAATAACATAGGCATCAGCTGCAGCTTTTCCGTAATAATACTGAGTAAACAACGTTTCGCTGTAATTTGTAAAACTTTCATGTATCCACATATCTGCAATATCTTTTGAAGTAATATTATTGGCAAACCACTCATGGCCACTTTCATGAACAATAATAAAATCCCACTTAAGGCCCCAGCCCGTACCGGAGAGGTCAATGCCATGGTAACCATTCTGAAAACCATTTCCGTATGCGGTTGCGCTTTGATGCTCCATACCCAGGTGCGGCGCTTCTACTAATTTATACCCATCGGCATAAAAAGGGTAGGGACCAAACCAGTATTCAAATGCTTTCATCATCCTGGGAGCCTCTTTAAATTGTTTTTTTGCTTTTTCAAAGTTGTAATCAAGCACCCAATAATCCATATCTAAATTTCCATTTTCACCATTATAATTTTCTGAAAAATGTGCATACTTCCCAATATACGGAATGAGGCAATAATTATTTATTGGGGTTGTAACAGCCCAATCATAAGTTGTGGTTCCATCTGTATTATTTATTTTTCCTCTGAGCCTCCCATTGCCCACACACACCAGGCTATCGGGAACGGTTATGTGCATTTCAGCGCTATCCGGCTCATCGCTTTGATGATCTTTACAGGGGTACCAGATACTGGCACCAAGTCCCTGGCAGGCAATGCTTACCCAGGGATTATTATTTTTATCTTTCTTCCAGATGAGGCCGCCATCCCAAGGTGGGTTCTTTGCAATAGTGGGTTTACCATGGTAATAAACCAAAATAATATGTTGCCCGGATAGTAAAAGTTCTTTTTCAAATTTGATAAAATATGCATTGCCATCCTTTTTCAATTCTGTTACCGGAACTTTCAGCGCCGTTTTGGTTAAAGGCTCCAGGTAAACTACGCTATCTATCATCAACGGGCTCTGTAAATCTATCTGCATTATATCAGCGCCTTTCTTTATTTTTTTAAATTGGATAATATTATAACCGCTGATGGTACTATCCGTGATATTAAAACGAACATGTAAATCATATTTTAGTACATTCCACCAATCTCTTGAGGGTCCGTAATATCCACGCAATGTATCTGCATGTGTAAAGGGAACGTGAGGTTTTAACGTTTGTGCTAACCCACTCAAAGATGTTATAAATAAAATGTTTACTACAGTTAAATATTTTATGACAAAATTTTTATTCATATTTTTTAAGATAGATTTCAATTAACTAAATTTACGCAGAATAAAGAAAGTATGTCGTTAAAGCAAAATCAATTATGCATTATTACCATTTCATTTCTCATTATTTCATTTTTTTCTTCCTGCAAAAATCATACTCACCCCGATAAAAAAATTTTCCGGTACAATGAATCAAGTGGCATTGCCACCCTCGATCCTGCATTTGCAAAAAACCAATCTATTATGTGGGGCGTGCACCAGCTCTATAATACTTTGATAGAAGTTGATGAAAATATGCAGTTAAAACCTTCACTTGCGCTTCGTTGGGAGTTTGCGCCGGGCAACAGGAGCATCACTTTTCATTTACGTTCCGATGTATTTTTTCATGATGACCCTGTATTCATTGAGGGAAAAGGAAGAAGGTTGATTGCTAAAGATGTGGCTTATAGTTTTAAAAGGATAATTGATAAAAATACCGCCAGCCCGGGTGGCTGGATTTTTAATAACAGGGTTGATAGCTTAATACCATTTGAAGCCATTGACGATACAACTTTCCGGTTAAATCTTTTGCAGCCTTTTCAACCAATCCTGGGTATTCTGAGTATGCAATACTGTTCTATCGTGTGCTGGGAAGCAGTGGAGAAATACCGGAATGATTTTCGCCGCCATCCCGTTGGTACCGGGCCTTTTAGTTTTGTAGCCTGGGAAGAAGGACAGGCGCTGATCTTAAAAAAAAATACCCATTATTTTGAAAAAGACAGTAGCAGTTACCCCTTACCGTATTTAGACGGTATAAAGGTCAGTTTTTATGATAGCAAGGCGACAGAATTCCTGGAATTTCAACAAAAGCGTTTGGATTTTATAAACGACATAGACCCCTCTTTTAAAGATGAAGTACTTACAAAAACCGGTAACCTTAAAAAGGTATGGGAAGGTAAATTACAATTACATAAACACCCGTATTTAAATATCGAATATTTTGGAATTTTGGCTGATACTAATAATGTATTATTAAAAGCCTCGCCCTTGAGATTAAAAAAAATAAGGCAGGCTATTAATTATGGTATAGATAAAAATAAAATGATACTTTATTTGCGTAATTCTATCGGAACTCCTGCACAAAGTGGCTTCGTGCCCCCGGGGCTGCCTTCGTTTAACGCTGGTGAAGTACCTGGTTATAATTACGATCCCGAAAAAGCCAGGCAGTTACTGGCGGAAGCCGGTTTTAAAGAAGGGAATAAATTACCCATAAAATTATTGACCATACCTAATTATGTGAACCTGGCCTCTTATGTAGCAAACGAATTAAAGCAAATAGGCGTTAATGTTCAGGTTGAATCTATGCAGAAAAGCCTGTTGCTGGAGCAAACAAGTAAATCACAGGCTTTATTTTTCAGGGGCAGCTGGATTGCTGATTACCCTGATGCAGAAAATTACTTAAGTGTTTTTTACAGTAAGAACCCGGCCCCTCCAAACTATACCAGGTATAAAAATGCAGCCTATGATTTTTTGTATGAAAAATCCATGGCTGAAACAAACGATAGCATACGATATAACACATACCGGGAAATGGATAGGCTGATTATAGCAGATGCACCAATAGTGCCGCTTTGGTATGATATGGCTTTACACCTGGTGCATACAGAAATAAAAGACTTTTTTCCGAATAGCTTAAATATGCTGGAACTCCGTAAAGTAAAAAAAGATTAATATTATGATTATTAAAAATAGCATTATGAAAAACTTTAGAAAAACGCCCCTGATAATTGCTTCAATAATATTTATAATAGCAGGGCTTGCAGCTGTGGAACCAACACAGCATAAATTTAAAAACCTTAAAGTGCTGCCCAAAAATATAAGTGAAGATTCCCTGGATAAAATAATGGATGGATTTAAGGCGGCCCTTGGCGTTAAATGCGGTTACTGCCATCTAAGAAATGACAGCACCAAAAAATTTGATTTTGCGAGCGATGTAAAACCTGAAAAAGAAACCGCCCGCAAAATGATGCTGATGACAAAAGGTATTAATAAAAAATATTTTAATTATGGAGAAGGAAAAGATATGCCACGAACCATCACCTGCATAACGTGCCATAGAGGTAACCCTCTGCCATTGATTGACACAACCTCTATAAAAAAACCGGGGGATAACAAGACGTTTAAATAACTTTTTTAGACAAAACAACCTGGTCGGAAATTTGTCTGCTCGTTACCTTGATTTTACAGTAGAATAAAATCACATGGTCTTTTTTAATTTATTTGCAAACGCTTTTTAAAATTTATCTACTTAGGGTTTTATAATTATAACTTCTTAAAAGCCTTGAAAAATAGGTTATGTACATCAAAAGCAACTAGTACCGAAAGTTGCTTTCTCCGATGGCAAATGATTTCCAATTGGCCATTCTTGATATTCTTTTTTTATAATTCTTTACTTTAAATTAAATCCGGGATG
>JBDSDN010000267.1:0-3708 GCA_039920545.1 Ferruginibacter sp.
ACGAAAAATATAAATTCGTTCATCCGCTGGATGAAACGATAAAAGGCTGCAGCCATATTTTATGGGCAGGCGAAACGATAGATAAAACTTCTTCCGCACGCAATGCGGTGTTTTATGGTGACAAAGCTATAGACCGCAGCCCTTGTGGTACGGGCACTTCGGCACGTATGGCGCAATGGTACGCAAAAGGAAAATTAAAAAAAGGCGACCTCTTTATCCATGAAAGTATAATCGGCAGTAAATTTACCGGGACTATTGAAGAGGAAACCATGATAAATAATATCCAGGCTATAAAACCCGGCATTGAAGGCTGGGCAAAAATTTACGGGCATAATATTATTAGCATTGATGAAGATGATGACCCTTATGCTTATGGCTTCCAGGTTATTTAATGCGCAATTTACTGCAGAGAAGAGAGAAAATTGAGTAACGCAGCCGAATATGTTTATCTCTGCATAAATCTTTTTTAACTCATGTTCTTTGCGGTGATAAAAGATCAATAAAGAACAAATTGTATAAGAGTGCGACGCAAGAATGACGCTATGAAAACAAATGCTGGTAACAAAAAAAATATACATGGCTAACGTAACAATTATTGGTGGCGGGGTTATTGGTTTATGCTGCGCTTATTATTTAGAAAAGGCGGGGAGCAAAATAACGGTTATTGACAGAGGCGACATTACCGATGGCTGTTCATTTGGAAATATGGGCTATATGAGCCCGAGCCATTTTGTGCCCCTGGCTTCGCCGGGTATTATTGCAGAAGGTTTTAAACACATGCTTAGCAGCAGCAGTCCTTTCTATGTAAAGCCGCGGTTGAATCTTGAGCTGCTTCAATGGGCGTATCATTTTTATAAAAGCAGCAATGCAGCCACGGTGGCAAAGCATGCACCGCATTTGGTAAATATTTTACAGCTCAGCAGAAAACTGATGAATGATATGCGGGATGATATAGGTAATGTTTTTGAAATGGAAGAAAAAGGTTGCCTGATGATGTGTAAAAAACAATCAACGCTTGATCATGAATTTCACCTGGCAGATGACGCAGAAAAATTGGGTTTAAAAACAGACCGGCTGAATGCAGCACAAGTACAGGCATTAGAGCCTGACGTGGATATAAACGTTGCAGGTGCCGTTTTGTTTAAAGATGATTCTCATTTTCAGCCGGGGAAAATGATGATTGCGTTAAAAAATTATTTAATAGCCAAAGGCGTTATTTTTCAATTACACACTACCGTTACAGGCTTTGAACAAACAGGTAAAAAAGTAAATGCAGTACTTACAGACAAAGGAAAATTTGGTTGCGAGGAATTGATAATAGCTGCCGGTAGCTGGCTGCCCGTAGTGAGTAAGATGTTAGGCATAAAATTATTATTACAGCCCGGCAAAGGATATAGTCACACGTATTCTCATGTAGAAAAAAATTTAAAATATCCGGCTATTTTGGTAGATGGGCGATGCGCCATTACGCCGTGGGCGCATCAGCTACGCATTGGTGGCACCATGGAAATTAGTGGTATAAATAATAAAATACTGGTTAATAGAATGGCAGGAATTTTTAATGCGGTGACTGATTTTTACCCGGGCCTAAAAATTGAAATGCCCGGAGCTGATAAAATATGGCACGGGCTGCGGCCGGTAACACCTGATGGCTTACCATATATTGGACGGGTGCATAAATATGCAAATGTAATTTATGCAGGCGGGCATGCCATGTTGGGGATTTCCCAGGGAACCGGGACAGGCCTTTTAGTAAGCCAATTAATTGAGCATAAAAAAGCTGAAATTGATATTTCAGCTTTTAGGGTAGAAAGATTTTAATCCCTCATCCCAACCCTTCTCCCCAGGGGGAGAAGAAACTGGAACAACCTCATCTAACCCCTATCCAAAGGGGAGCAAAGTGGGAGTTGGCTTATTTATCTTCTAATTATACTTCCCTTGATTCAACAATGTCAAAAATCGCAGTTTGAGGATTAATCATTACTGTTCCTTCTACCTTGTTCCATAATTTGCGTAAAGCTAAAAGTGTTTCCTGAGCATCATTTAACTTATCAAATTCAAGATCAACAATAACATAATTTGGATCATCTGCAGGTCGGTAGATACGATAATGTTTTACGCCAGATTTTTTTCTATCAATCGGATCAGAAGCAAAAGCTTTCTTCCACCCCTCAAAGTTTGGTACTGCATGTTCAATACGAAGAATTGTCATAATCTTTCTTTTATTATTGGTCTAGAAATAATTACATGATTATTAATTACAACCGGAGATGATATTTAGGATACGCAGATTTGTTGGGTTTTTATCCAAGCCCTATCTCATAATGCCTCTCCGGAATTTCTACATCTAAAAATCCTTTTTTAATAAGCCTGTCCCTAAAATCCTGCTGCACATCATATTCTCCATGCACCAAAAAAAGTTTTTTCACCATCCTGGGATCCTGGCAACCAAGATACTGAAGCAGATCGTTGTAATCCCCGTGTGCACTCATGCTCCGCAATTCTCCTATCTCTGCATTTACTTCATGCACCTGCCCAAAAATGCCAACTTCCTTTGGGTGAAGTTTTAATCTTCCACCTAAAGACCTCGGTTCACAATAACCGGTAAGTACAATGCTGTTACGGCTGCTTTCAATATTATTACTGATGTGATGCTTTACCCTTCCTGCTTCTGCCATACCGCTGGCAGAAATAATTACGCAAGGGTCTTTATAATAATTCAACAATTTACTTTCATCCGCTGTTTTAATAAATTTGAGCCCATTAAAAGAAAAAGGATCTTTATCTGTTTCGATAACTTTTTGTATCCGTGAATTAAAATATTGCGGATAACTTTTTACGATCACTGTTGCCTTCATGCTTAAGGGGCTGTCCACGAAATAAGCTACCGGCGGCAGCCTGTTTTCCAGTTCTAACTGGTTAAGGGTATATAAAATTTCTTGTGTTCGGCCCACACTAAAAGCCGGCAATATTAATTTACCTTTTTTCTCCAGGCAGGTATGCTGTATCCATTGCAGTAAAGCATCCGGGGTGGTATTTTGTTTATCATGAAGACTGTTGCCATAAGTAGATTCCAGAATTATATAATCTGCCTGGGAAAATGCCGCCGGCGATTTTAAAATAATATCCCGGTATCGCCCAACATCACCACTAAAAGTAATTCGGGTTTGTTTACCATTTTCAGTAATTTTTAAATGTACACAAGTGCTGCCGATGATATGCCCGGCATCGCTGTAGCAAAATTCCAACCCTTCTTCTATAGTATGCCATTGTTCATAATCTACCGTTACAAACCTCGTGGCCGCATTTAAGGCATCTTCGGTAGTATATAATGGTTGCAGGTATGGCAAGCCCTGCAGGGCACGACGTTTATTTTCGAACTTAATATCGTTTTCCTGTATTCCGGCGCTGTCTTCCATTAGCACCGATGCTAAATCTTTTGTACCGGGCGTGGCAAATATTTTCCCTTTATACCCGTCCCTCACTAATTTTGGTAATAAGCCGCAATGATCAATATGGGCATGGGATAAAATCATATAATCCACTTCTGCCGCTACAAAACCAAATTCTTTATTAAGCGGCATGGTCTGATCGCCCATGCCCTGGTACATACCGCAATCCAGTAAAACTTTTTTCCCATTACCCAGGGTAATTAAATGTTTGGAGCCGGTAACAGTTCTTGCGGCGCCATGAAATGCAATTTTCATA
>JBDSDN010000268.1:0-6020 GCA_039920545.1 Ferruginibacter sp.
TGGTAGGCGCTGTTTTGGTACACAATGATATAATTATCGGCGAAGGTTATCACCAGCAATTTGGTCAGGCGCATGCAGAGTTAAACTGCATCAATAATGTAAAACAAGCAGACAGGCATTTAATAAAATACAGTACCTTATTTGTTTCTTTGGAACCTTGTAACCATTTTGGTAAAACCCCACCTTGTGCCGATTTAATTTTAAAGCATCAGATACCGGAAGTAATTATTGCCTGTACGGATCCCTTTGAAAAAGTAAATGGGAGCAGTATAAAAAAATTACAGCAAGCCGGCATTAAGGTTACTGAGGGTATTTTGAAAGAAGCCGCAACCACATTAAACAAGCGTTTCTTTACTTTTCATAAAAAGCACAGGCCTTATATCATTTTAAAGTGGGCTCAAAGTAACAACTTGAAAATTGCAAAAGAAAATTTTGAGACTGTAAAAATAAGTAATGACATCACAAACAGGATCGTTCATAAATGGAGAAGCGAAGAAGCAGCCATCCTTGTAGGAACCAATACAGCACTGCATGATAATCCCGCACTCACCAACCGTTTGTGGCCAGGCAAAAATCCTGTACGCATTGTTATTGACTTGCCTTTAAAATTATCACAGCATTTAAAGTTGTTTGATGGGAGTACTTCAACAATTGTTATCAATACCATTAAGCAGGCAGAAAAGGAAAATGTTTTTTATCATAAAATTATCGGAACGGAGAATGTCCTTATCGAATTAGTAGGCCTTTTGCACAAGAGGCAACTTACGTCTCTAATAGTAGAAGGCGGGGCTGCAGTACTGCAATCATTTATTGACGCCGGTTTGTGGGATGAGGCAAGAATAATTACAAATCAAGAATTAATAATCGATAATGGAATACCGGCACCTGATCTAAAAAATCATGCCCTTATTTCATCAGGGAAAATATTATCAGACAGTATCCAGGTTTATGCTAACAAAAACCAGTAAAGGAATAAATGGAATTTTATTACACCATTGAACAAGCGGGTACAGCCGAATTTAAAGACAGGGGCAGCCGGTTCCTGGCATATGCTTTTCCAATTAATTCACCTGCCGAATTTAAAAAGCAGTTACAGGTACTTAAAAAAGAGCATATAAAAGCTGTACATCATTGTTTTGCATATCGAGTGGGCTATGACGGTAATAATTTTCGCAGTGGTGATGATGGCGAACCCGCCGGTACTGCAGGCAAGCCAATTCTGGGCCAATTGGACAGCAAAGGACTCACTGATGCAGCTATTATTGTAGTTCGGTATTTTGGCGGCACTTTGCTCGGGGTACCTGGTTTAATAAATGCTTACAAAACCGTTGCTGCACTCGTGTTACAGGTGGTGCCCATCATTCAAAAACAAATAGAAATAAAATACAGCCTGCAGTTTGATTATACCCAAATGAATATAATCATGACGTTGCTCAAACAATTTAACTGTACCATTATAACACAGCAAATGCAGTTGTTTTGCAATATGGCAGTCGGCATTCCGCTAAACCGCTCAAAGGAAATTTTATACAGGCTGAAAGAGTTACAACATGTAGAAGTAAATAAAATTGGATAATAAGCCGTAATTTTCTAAAAAATAACCACTATGCCGGCAGAAAAAAAGTACAAAACTTTCTGGAGTTTTTATCCATATTACCTAACTGAACATGGCGATATTAATAACAGAGTTTTACATTTTATAGGTACAGCCGGATTGATAGCTATCCTGGTTACAGCTATTGTTTTGCAAAAATGGTGGATGCTTGCCTTAATACCTATCTGCGGTTATGGTTTTGCGTGGGTCGGTCATTTTTTTATTGAGAAAAATAAGCCGGCCACTTTCACTTATCCATTATATAGCCTGGCTTCAGATTTTGTTATGTTCTGGCATATCATTTCCGGGCAGATTAATAAAAAGCTTTCAGAAGCTAAAAAGATAGTTGGTAGATGACGAACATTGAAATGCTTAGAGAATATGTTTTGCAAAAGCCTTCTGTTACAGAAGGTTTTCCGTTTGGGGGAGATACCCTGGTGTTTAAAATAAATAATAAAATATTTCTCCTGGTTTCTCTAGAGGCATCTCCATTACAATTTAATATAAAATGTGCCCCGGAAAAGGCCGTAGATTTAAGGGAAGAATACCCCGAAAATATTCTGCCTGGTTTTCATATGAATAAAAAGCACTGGAATACGATTATTGCGGACGGTAAATTGAAAGATAAATTGATGAAAGAAATGATCGATGATAGCTATCAATTAGTTAGCAAAAAATAGACAATATGAGAAATAATGGAGTAATAATATTTTTAGCATTACTGGTAGCATTTGCATTTTATTTTTTAGGCAAAAAGAATGGAAGTAACCAAACTAAAATAGATATAGTAAACAATGTCGCTGTCATAAAAGAAATTGCTGAATTAGGAGCATTGAGCGTTTCAGGGAGCACCAATTTAAAATTGACAAACAAGGGTGATAATGACGGCCTCTGGGCTAAATTCAAAAACTATTTTGGTGAGAATACTTTGCAGTTGTCCATTCCTTTCGAAGCAAAATACGGGGTGGACGTGGGCAACCAAAAAACAAAAATAGATACAAAGGCGGGCACAGTAATTATTTATTTACCTAAAACAAAATTACTAACCTTACAATTAAAATTAGATAAAGTAGAGGCCATAAGTAAAACAGGTGTTTTGTACACGGTAACTATTGATGAATACATAAAAGCACAAAAGCAATTATATGAGGAAGCCTTAAGAGTATTGGAAAAAAATCCAAACTATCAAAAGCTGGCAGAAGAACACATTAAATTTATATTGGACAAATATTATTCGCCTCTTGATTTGAAAGTGCAATGTGTTTTCGGTGAAAGACCATCTAATTTAGAATAAGGAAAGTTCATTTTTTTGCGTACTTCCAGTTCAGGCTTTTGCCTTCCGTCATGGTTTCAATGGCCCTGGCCATTCTTTTTACCTTTGTTTCTTCGGTTTTTGCCCCGGTTATCCATTCTACATATTCCTTTTTATGAGAGGGAGAAAAAGCGTCAAAAATTTCCGCTGCTTTTTTATTTTTACTTAAAGCTGTTGCAAAATAATCAGGGACTATTATATCTTTTTTTTCTGATGATTTAGGTTTGGAAGGAAGCTTTATACCAAGATTATTCAATTTCATGGCTTCTTTAATGTAGGCGATCAGTTTTTTATCGGGAGGAAGTTCATTTACGGAAGTAATTTTTCCAAAGTGCCCCATGGATTCCTCAGAGCGGGCCTTCTGCAGCAAGCTGGAATCTTTCATCAATGCCGCTTTCCAGAAACCCAAGACAGCATGATGTTTAAACGCTGCCATACTGCACATCATTTCGCCTTTATAATCAAAATGTGGAAAACTCCATTTCATTTTTTCTTCTACCTCGGGGCAGGTACTATGCACGAGATCCCTGATATGATTTAACACGGGTTGTGCAAAGGCAGCAGATTTGGAAATGTATGCGTCAATAAATTTTTCTTTCTTTCCCATGATGCAAGGTTTGTTTAAAAAATACGACCTATTTTTAAGGGAAACTAAAATACAAATTACATTTTAAAACTTTTATTAATATTTTGAAAGGAAATCAAATTGCCTGAAACGTTCGCTTACCACTAATTCTTTTGTGCCGGTAGTGTACGTATAAAATCCTTCACTACTTTTTGCACCGAGTTTACCTGCCATTACCATATTTACCAACAAAGGACAGGGCGCATATTTGGGGTTACCAAAACCATCCTGCAATACTTTTAAAATACTCAGGCAAACATCCAGCCCAATAAAATCTGCTAACTGTAAAGGCCCCATCGGGTGAGCCATGCCCAACTTCATTACCGTATCTATTTCTTCTACCCCTGCCACGCCTTCGTAAAGGCTGATGATGGCTTCGTTTATCATGGGCATTAAAATACGGTTGGCAATAAAGCCCGGGTAATCATTTACAGTACACGGAATTTTACCCAACTGTTTACTTAATGCAACAATAGTTTCTGTTACTTCTTTTTTGGTTGCATAGCCATTAATAATTTCTACCAGTTTCATTACAGGTACCGGGTTCATAAAATGCATACCAATTACCAACTCCGGGCGTTTGGTAACAGCAGCGATTTTGGTAATAGAAATTGAAGAAGTATTGGTAGCAAGAATGCAGTCTGCAGGTGCAGCTTCATCCATTTGCTTAAATATTTTTAATTTAAGTTCTACATTTTCTGTGGCGGCTTCTACAACAAGCGATGCATTTTTTACTCCTTCATTAAGGTCGGTTATTGTGATTATATTTTTTAATGCAATTGCTTTTTGCTCATCTGTAAGGGTGCCTTTGGCCACCTGTCGGTCTAAGTTTTTAGCAATATTAGTTACTGCTTTTTCTAACTGCACTGCATTTACATCAATCACGTTTACGGTAAAACCAGCCTGGGCAAAAACATGCGCAATGCCGTTTCCCATGGCGCCGGCGCCAATCACACTTACAGCCGCCCTGCCCCCCACAAGGGGGTTCCTTGCAGCATCATTATCTAAAGAGTTATTCATATTTTCAAGATTTTATTTTAAAAATTTTATGCTGCTTTTTGAAAGGAAAATTATTTTCTTAAGAAGAGTTGAATAAAGAACTAAAGTACAAGAGTGCGACGCCAATGAAGTTGCAAAAGGAAAAAATGCTTGGCCAAAAAAAATGAAAACACAATCTCCGCTTTTATCGCCCGGATTTCCTCCCCCTTGGGGGAGATAGAGGGGGGCCTATTTAAACGCACTCATCCCCGTCACATCCATCCCGGTTATCAGCAAATGAATATCATGAGTGCCTTCGTAAGTGATCACACTTTCTAAATTCATCATGTGGCGCATTACCGGGTATTCGCCTGTAATACCCATACCGCCCAGCATCTGGCGTGCATCCCTGCAAATATTTGTGGCTACTTCGCAGGCATTACGCTTAGCCATGCTCACTTGCTGCGGTGTAACTTTCCCTTCATTCATCAACACCCCAAGGCGCCAATTTAATAATTGTGCTTTGGTAATTTCAGTGATCATTTCTGCGAGTTTTTTTTGCTGCAACTGAAAACCACCAATGGGCCTGTCGAACTGAACTCTTTCTTTGCTGTATTGCAA
This sequence comes from Ferruginibacter sp., assembly GCA_039920545.1. GTDB lineage: Bacteria > Bacteroidota > Bacteroidia > Chitinophagales > Chitinophagaceae > Ferruginibacter. The sequence goes on from JBDSDN010000268.1 coordinate 5,131, forward strand.
AGCCGTATCATAACAATCCATCGCAGCACCAATAGCGCCCCAGGCTATGCCGTACCGGGCCTTGGTAAGGCAACCCAGCGGCCCTTTCAAGCCTTTTACATTTGGCAAAATATTTTCTTTCGGAACTTTTACATTATCAAAAACTAACTCACCAGTAGAGCTTGCACGCAGGCTCCACTTGCCATGCGTAGTAGGTGTACTAAAACCTGCCATACCTCTTTCTGCAATTACACCACGGATATCACCGGCTTCATCTTTTGCCCATACCACAGCTACCTGTGCAAAAGGCGCATTGCTGATCCACATTTTTGCACCGTTTAAAATCACGTGCCCGTCACCGTTATCTTTTATATTTGTAAGCATACCACCCGGGTCGCTGCCATGGTCAGGTTCTGTTAATCCAAAGCAACCCAGCCATTCGCCACTTGCAAGCTTAGGTAAATATTTATTGCGCTGCTCTTCATTTCCATATTCATAAATAGGAAACATTACCAGGCTGCCCTGCACACTGGCGGTGCTGCGAACCCCGCTATCACCACGTTCCAGCTCCTGCATCATCAGCCCGTACGAAATATAATCCAGTCCGCCGCCGCCATATTGCTCCGGAACTGTCGGGCCAAAACAGCCAAGGTCGCCGAGTTGTTTTACAATCTGCTGCGGAAATTCTGCCCGCTGTGCAAAGTCTTCTATAATGGGAGAGATTTCTTTTTTTACATAATTGCGTACACTTTCCCTAACGAGTTTGTGCTCTTCCGTCAAAAGTTCATCTACATTAAAATAATCCGGACTTTGAAAGTTATCAGTTTTAGCAGCCATACAATAATAGCCCCCTCAATCTCCCCTTGTGAAGCAGAAATGGAGAAGTTTGTTTAGTAGATTTTATAATTAAT
>JBDSDN010000269.1:0-4142 GCA_039920545.1 Ferruginibacter sp.
TTGACCTCACCTCAACGTGCCGTTTAATTTCTTGCAATTTTTTTAACCAACTAAGCAGTCCAAAAAAGGCCATAATTAAAAGTACCAGATAATACATACTGGTAAATACATAATGTTTTACAAAATAGTGGGGAATGGAGGCAATATTTGTTGCCATCCACCAATACCAACTTTCAATTTTTTTCTTTACCATAAGCCACATACCTGTAAACGCAGTGGCGCTTGCAAAGGCATCTGCCCAAGGTATTACCCCGGGGAAAAACATTTTTTTAAAATAAGTTAGAGAAAAGAATATTACGGAATAAAAGAAAAGAAAAAATAAAATTTGGTGCAGCCATTCTTTTTTTGATGACCGGGTAATGTGTAGGAGCACTTCATTTTTAAAATCTTTCCGGGCCCACAAATACCACCCGATGATACTCATTACAGTATAGTAAAGATTTACCGTTGCTTCACCCAGAAGATTACCTTTAATACTGATGTAAATATAAATAATAGTATTTATCAGTCCCGTCGGGTAGACCAGTACGTTTTCTTTACGGCTATACCATACACTGATTATACCTGAAAAAACAGCCAGGTATTCATACCATTTTGTATTAACAATGTCCGTTAAGAATTGGCTGTATATTCCGTTCAAATAAATTAATATTTGTACGAAAATACCGCAATACCATGGTTGAAGCGTTGAAGACTAAAACTTTATTGTTTATAATGGAGTATATCATTTACAAATTATATAACCCGTTTGTTTACAACCGGCAGCGTATAGATTAAGGTTGTAAAAAAAATTATAATGATCAAAAAAATAAGCCTTTATTTACTCATTTTATTGTATGCTGTGGCAGGAGTTAATCATTTTCTTCACCCGGCAGGATATTACAGTATTATACCGCCTTACCTGCCAAACCCTCATTTAATTAATATATTGGCCGGTGCTGCAGAGTTACTATCAGCGGTTTTACTAATTTTCCCGGGGACCAGAAAAATTGGGTGTTTGGTAATCGTTGCGATGCTGATCGCATTTATACCTGCACATATTTATATGATACAAAAAGGGGGCTGCATGGGGGATCAAATCTGTATTCCGCTATGGGGAGCCTGGCTTCGGCTTATTCCATTGCAATTTATATTAATCTGGTGGGCCTGGTGGCAGGAGAAAGGACCCAGCGGTTTTAAAAATCGCTAAACTATAATTTCTTTAAAATAAATAAAATCTTTTATCACTGAAAAGTTCGAACAAAAAAACTGCAACTTTATTCAATAGCATCAACAATTTTATTCTGCTTCTGCTACTACTTCTTTTACTTCCGGGATCATACGTTTCATCATACCTTCTATACCCGCTTTGAGTGTTATGGTGCTGGAAGGGCAACCACTACAACTTCCCTGCATAGCCAGGTTAACTGTGCCATTCTCATAACTCTTGAATTGGATAGCACCTCCATCCATTTCTACAGCCGGTTTCACATAGTTTTCTAATAACTCTTTTATTCTTTTCACCACATCATCATCATCGGCACTTACTTCATTACTGCTGCCAGATTTCATCTCAGCAACATCCTCATCATTCACCACCACTTTGCCTTCTTCTAAATATTCTTTTAAAAACTGTTTTACAGCGGGTATTACATCCTGCCAATCTTCAGTATCAGTAGTTTTGGTAAGGGTAATAAAGTTGCTTGCTATAAAAACTGATTTTATAAAAGGAAAGCTAAACAATTCCTGCGCCAGCGGAGAAGGCTTTGCACTGGTTTCATCTGCAAAGTCAATACTCTTACCAGGGTACAATAATTTATTTGCGACAAATTTCATTGTTTCCGGGTTCGGTGTCATTTCTGTGTAGATACTAATAACCGGGTTGCCTGTTTTTATCATCTTCAAAGCTTTTTATTCTTTACAAAAATAACTTAAGTTCCCTAATTATCTTTCTTAATTACGGGCGGAGTGTCAATTTTAACCCTTTATTTCTTATTTCGGAAATTTTCGAATTTTTTGGAAGCTTAATTGCAAGGATACTTTATACGGTTACTTCAGTTATTATTTTAAACTTAGTTTATGAAATTTAAGACACTGTTTTTTTTAATCAGTATGTTTATTATTGCTCAGAGTGTTTATAGCCAGCGAATAAAAAGAAAAGGTACCACCCCTATCCGAAGGTATTCTACTGCTCCCGCCGGTAAAATAAACTTTAATTTGAGCCAGGTTCAGGGGAAATGGCAGGAATATAAACGTGAAGATATTTATACCCATAAAAAGCTAGCCTATACAGACACCTTGATGTTAAGTATAGTAAACAACAAAGCAGAAGTAAAAGAAGCAACATCCATGACCATGAATATGAAAGGGGAAGCGTCAATTGAAGCCGGCAATTCGCTGGCAGTAGCGGGAGATATTTACACCATCATTTCTATTATCGGGCGGCAAATGATTATAAAAGATGACCGTGTTTTAAAAACAATGAAGCAGGTTAAAAAATTTTACCTGGAAACTGTAGGAAAAGATTCGGTTAAGATCATTGAAAATAAAACTCCCCGGAATGTGTCGTTAACTAGTATCATGGGTAAATGGTCAGTATATAAAAAGGAAGCTAAGGTTGATATTATGAATGATAATACTCCTTTGGTATATTCTCTTGCTTTATTAAAAGATTCTACAGAAAATATTGCCACCGGCGAAATTGTACTGGTTGTAAACAACATCCAAAAAAAGTTTGATGCTGTTTATATTTTAAATGGCTCTACAATGGAAGTACTGGCAGACAATAGGAGGCTGATATTTAATACTTACAAGTCAAATGCTGATGAATTTATATTCGGCAAGCCGAATGAAGTGCTGCATTATGCCAGGAGATTTTAAAATCATTTTCATTATTAAATTAATGACCCATAATTTTTAATACAGCATCCAGGAATGTAAGGTCTAAATTTAGTTCAAGTTTTAATTCGCTTCTTCAGCTATAATTCGCAGTTTGGCATAATTAAGCATAATTTTTTTTTCACCATTTTTACTGAAGTTTATCGTAGCAATAGGGTTGTGGGCAGAACCTTCCATTTTTACCACTTCACCAAAACCAAATTTTTGATGCTCTACTTTTTGTCCTGCTTTAAGATCAGCAGTATCACTTGCTGTAAAGTTTTCTGAAGGGGTATGCTCTTTAAGTTGCGGCCGGGTAGCAACAGGAGAATTGTAAGAAGGCTTCTTTCTTTCTGCAAAGTCGGGGCGATTATTATTGTTATCTGTCGAATTCCCAAAGCCTCTTTGCATTCGATCAAAGGCACTTCCCCTGTTCCAGCCAGTATTAGCATTATTTTTTGCTGCACCGCCGGCATAGCTCCTATCCAAACGTTCTTCGGGAATTTCATCTATAAAGCGGCTGGGATCGTTTTGCTGTAATTGCCCAAAGCGGTACCGGGCATTGCTGAAACTCAAATATAAATTTTGTTTTGCCCGGGTGATAGCTACATAAAATAACCTTCTCTCTTCTTCCAGTTCTTCCCGGGTATTTATGCTCATAGCATTAGGAAACAAGGTTTCTTCCAGCCCACCGACGAACACTGCCGGAAACTCCAACCCTTTTGCGGCATGTATGGTCATGAGTTTTACCACATCTGTACTTTGTTTGTCATCATCTGCATCTGTTAGTAATACTATTTGCTGCAAGTAACCTCCCAGGCTTTTATCACCTACTTCCCCATCTTCTTCATTCATGGGTGTTTCGGTATATTCTTTAATACTATTTAATAATTCCTGGATGTTTTCATACCGGGCAAGGCCCTCCGTAGTTTTATCGTTAAACAATTCTTTCACTATGCCGGTACTTTTGCCGACAATAATTGCCAGTTCATATGCATTCTTTTTTTGTAATTCACTTTGAAACATTTTTATACTTGTAACAAAGCCCTCAATGCTTTCCAATGTGCCGCTTCTGAAGCCATAACGGGCGGCATTGCAGAACACCTCCCACACACTGATATTATTTTCGTTGGCATAAAGCACTCCTTTATCTACAGTGGTTTTGCCAATACCTCTTGCAGGAAAATTAATGATGCGCTTTAAGGCTTCTTCATCTTTTGTATTTACAATTAGGCGTAGGTAAGCAATAAAATCTTTAACTTCTTTACGCTGATAAAAACTCATGC
>JBDSDN010000270.1:0-2937 GCA_039920545.1 Ferruginibacter sp.
GTTGGGGTAGCCTTTAAATTAGGCAAGCGTGTGAATCTGGCTATTGAAGACAGGCATACTTTTGTAAAAGATGATCTTTTAGACGGTCAGCAATGGCAGGAACATGCTCCTGGTGCGCCGGTTCAAACCCGTGATTATGATTCTTACAATTATGCGTCTATAGGATTAAATTTTAACCTCGGCGGTAAAGCTGTAGAACCCTTATGGTGGCTGAACCCATTAGATTATGCTTATGGAGAGATAAACAATCCTAAGCATATGAAATTGCCTAAGCCAGTATTTGACGATGCTGACGGTGATGGTGTTATTGATCAATTAGATCGTGAACCAAATACGCCTGCAGGTTGCCCGGTTGATACCCATGGTGTAACTAAAGATACTGATGGAGATGGTGTTCCAGATTGTAAGGACAAACAATTAATTACTCCAACAGAATGTCAACCAGTTGATGCTGATGGCGTAGGTAAATGCCCAGACCCTGAGTGTTGCAAAAATATGGCAGCAGTAGCGGCGAATGTTTGCCCTACAGATTATCCTAGCCTGTCATTTAGAGGGAACTCAATGACACTTAGTAATGATACAAAAGCATTATTAGCAACAACAGCTGCTAAAATGAAAGCTAATCCTACATGTAACATTAATATTAATGGCTATCCTGAAGCTTCTAAAGCCTCACAGGCTGTATGTCAACGTAGGGTTGATGCTATTAAAATGTATCTTGTTGAAAAAGAAGGTATAAGTGCAGACAGAATCACTACTAACTGCGAAGTAGGTGGTGGCGATAAAAATACTGTAGACATTAAGTCTAATTAAAATTAGTTTTAATTCCACTTTTTGCTCGATGATTAAACCCTCCCTTTTTGGGAGGGTTTTCTTATTTTAAATTAAAGTATACTTAACTTTTATATTTTGGTGAATAATTAAATAAGAGTCATTTTTGAAAAAAAATATATTAATTTTGCACTTCTTTATGAAATTACTCAGAAATTGTCTTCCCTTCTTCTTATCTTTTTGCATTTTTAGCTCATGTAGCAAGTTCTCAAAGGTTGAGAAAAACAAAAACACAGAATTTAAGCTAACCAAGGCGGATGAATATTTTGCAAAGAAGAAATATAAATATGCTCAGCAGTTATATGAGCAATTGTTTCCTTCTTATAAGGGCAGCCAGAAATTTGAAGATCTTTATTATAAATATGCTTATTGTTTTTATTACCAGGAACAATATAAAGATGCAGAAAACCTTTTTAAAGGGTACCTGGAAACTTTTCCTAACAGCCCACGGGCAGAGGAAGTAGATTTTACCCGGGCCTATTGTTTTTTTAAAGAAAGCCCCAAATTGGAGTTAGAGCAGGTGAATACGCTGAAAGCCATGAATATGATGCAGAGCTTTATTAATACCCACCCTGGCTCTTCCCGAATAAAAGATGCAACAGAAATAATTGACAAAAGCCGGGCAAAACTTGAGCAAAAAGAATTTCGCTCCGCCCAGTTATATTATAATCTCAGCCAGTTCAGGGCTTCAGCGATAGCCTTTGGCAATCTGATAAATGAATATCCTGAGTCACTGAAAGGAGAGGAATATAAACTGATGGTGGTAAAATCTTATTACCGGTTTGCAAAACTCAGTTTTGAAAGCAAGCAAATTGAAAGGTTTGAAAAGGTAACTACAGAATATGAAGATTTTGTAGATCGGTTCCCGGAAAGTAAACTCTTAAAAGAAGCAGAAGGTTATAGTAACTTAAGTAAAAATCATATAAAAGAAATACAAAATGAGCAAATTACGTCGTCAGCAAAGCAGTAACACCAGTAGTAGTGTAGAACCCAAAAAACTAACTGATTTAAAAGATAAAACAGGGAATGTTTACGAATCCATTGCCATCATTGCCAAACGTGCAAACCAGATAAACATTACTATTAAGGAAGAATTACATAATAAACTGGAAGAATTTGCCAGCCATACAGACAGCCTGGAAGAAATACATGAGAATAAAGAACAAATTGAGATTTCCCGTGCTTATGAGCGCATGCCCAACCCTGCTTTATTAGCAACCACCGAATTTCTGGAAGACAAGGTCTACTTCCGCAGAAATGATGAAGATTTATTTAGCTAAGTATTTTACAAATTCATTTCAATTAGAAGTTATAATTTTAACGACGGTACACAACCGTCGTTTTTTTATTTATGTTAAAAGGAAAAAAAATTATTTTAGGGGTCACCGGGAGCATCGCTGCATATAAATCAGCCGTACTTATACGGTTATTAAAAAAATCCGGGGCTGAAGTGAATGTGATTATGACGCCGTCAGCTAAAGAATTTATTTCTCCACTTACCTTAAGTACATTATCAAAAAATGAAGTGCTGTCCCAATTATCCACTGATACCTCCTGGGCAAATCATGTAATGTTGGGCCGATGGGCAGATATGATGTTGATAGCACCTTTAAGCTGCAACACATTATCAAAAATGGCTCATGGAGGATGTGATAATTTATTGCTTGCTGTATACCTCTCCGCCACCTGCCCCGTAGTTGTTGCACCTGCTATGGACGAAGATATGTGGATAAATAAAACCACACAGGATAATATTGAAAAATTAAAATCAGTAAATAACCGTATAATTTCAGTTACAAATGGAGAACTGGCCAGTGGATTAATAGGGGAAGGGCGAATGGCAGAACCCGAAGAAATCATTAAGTGGTTGAACCAGTATTTTTTGCAATCCGGACAATTAATTAATAAAAAAATATTGATAACAGCGGGCCCAACTTACGAAGCAATTGATCCTGTAAGGTTTATCGGCAATCATTCTTCCGGCAAAATGGGCATAGCCTTAGCACAGGAATTTAAAAGCAGGGGGGCAGAAGTAAACCTGGTTTTGGGGCCGAGTTCTGAAAATATTCCTGGCGGCATTAATACCCTAAAAGTTAAATCCGCCGG
>JBDSDN010000271.1:0-2811 GCA_039920545.1 Ferruginibacter sp.
AGATTTACCATCGATAATAATATGCTCAATATTTTTATAGCCCTGCTGTTCCACAGAAGTAATACAATCTTCCAGGTATTTTTCTGAATTATATGTAGCAGTTATTATGGTTACTTTCAAAGACACAGCTTTTACTGAAGATTACTTTAGGTGAAATTAAGGATGCAAAAAAGATTTCTGCAGAATATTTTTTAAGTCGGAATTTACAAATCTGTCAATACGCAATAATCTTTCATTCATAGAGCTGAAAATACGGGTGCCATTTTTGGAAAGGAAAGTAATCTCTGCTAAAGATTTTTGTTACTCCCGATCTAACCTTCCTTGATTACCCTTTTTTTAATTTCCTGGGCCGGGTTCCCTGAATAAATTCCATAAGCTTGCATATCTCCATTGGCAACTGATCCTACGCTTAATATTGAATGCGACCTGCAGGTTACCCCACCGCATACAATTGACTTTGCACCAATCCATACACCCTCCTCTATCACAATCGGTTTTAGACTAAGATTAAATGCTGCCGTGGTATAATCATGATTGCCGCATAATAATAACGCCCCTTGTGATACACATACATTATTTCCAATTGACACCCTGGCAAGGTTGTCTATCCAAACTCCTTCGCCTATCCAAATAAAATCTCCCATATCTAAAAGCCAGGGATACTTTATATTGACACCTGGTTTTATTAAAATCCCTCTTCCCATTTTGGCCCCAAACAATTTTAGAAAAAATCTTTTCAAAGTATAAAAAGGGAAAAGGCCGGTTTTAAAAACTACCTCATTTACCAGGTACCAGGCATACCTTTTTATGGAGTTACCGGGTTTATAAAAATCATTATTGTAGATAGAGAGGTTAACAGGCATTGAGTGTAATAAATTGTTTATTTGATAAGATCTGAATTTTCATTTTGCTGTCGTATAATTTCCTTTTTTCGGGGCCGGAGATTTTGCGAAGTTTTCTCAACCATTCTATTATAATAGAGCATCATCGCAAAAATCAGGATATAAGCGATTATGGTAAACCAGGTATGATGATCGAAAAAAGGGAATCTAAAGCTACTGTTAATCGAGATCAACACCAGGGACAACCGGATAATATTAATGAAGCATATGAGCAGCAGTCCACCAAGCATCCAGTAAAATTTTTGCCTTACTCTCCCTTCATTTGCAAAAACATAAGCAATCCAGAAACTCATGACCCCATACCCGATACAGGAATAGATCATAATGATACCCCTGCCTTTTATTTTTTTTAAAGTAAGGGGGCTGGGATAATAAGTGTCTATTCCAAATATATTAAGCAGGCTTTTTGTACCCCATAAAAGAAAACTTCGGAGCCAACCAATAAAGTTTAAGTAATGATCAATAAAAGGGCTATACCATCCACCTGGCGCTGCCATTCCAATTATGGTGAGTGAAAGACCATAACATAAAGCAAACATCCCTAAAAAACGAAGGCTAAAGCGGAGAAATTTATTATGCTGTAAATCAAACATCAGGTTGTCTTCATTGTGTCTGGCAAAATGCTGAACATTTCCCGGTAAGCGGTTCTAATTGCAAAACTGTCCAGTTCTGTATTAGCGAAAGCTGCAGCTCCCGCCCGCCATTTTACATACTCCTCATTCTCCATATTGCCAAAATAATCAATCGCATCTGTTATAGCGGCTACTTCAGTTTCCGTATTTATCCCCGCCTGTTTTTCCATAAGTCCATTCCACGGCGTTGTCTTACTGGTAATAACGGGAAGGCCTGCACTGAATGCCTCGTATATTGCATGCCCAAAATTTTCACTTTTACTGGGCAATATAAATACCTGGCTTTCATTCAAGGTACGCTCCACCTGGTCCGGCGGCAAATCACCATGATAAACCGCTTTAATATTGGGAGGTAATTTCTCTATCAGGGCCACGCATAATTGCCAGTATCCTTTATCTTTTACCGGGCCATAAATATTGTATTCTATTATGTTTGTGCAACCAGCCAGGGCCTGCAATACCTGCAGGTGATTTTTCATTGGGCTGATGAGTGCAATACTAATTAATTTTAAATTCCCTATGGTTTTAAAAACGCCATCTTGCATTTTAAAGACTCGTGGAAAATTTGCCGCCGTGTAAATAATGACCTGTTTGCCAAACATCTTTGAGATGTGCATTTTTTCCTTTTCGTCTGTTGCATGGAAGGCCGTTTTATGTTGCAGCCCAAAAACTTTCCAACCGGCCAGGTATATTTTTTTTTTAAATGCCTTTTGACTCATAGCGCCAGGATGCAGCATACCCCGTACAGACACGATTTTTTTTAGTGTTTTACAAAACAATAAAGGAACCATATTAAAATGCCAGTCATATAGTCCGATAATGTAGAGAATATCAGGTCGTATCTTTTTCACTTCTTCTAATAAAATTTCGCTTCGCTTGTGTGTTCCGGCATACCACACCTGCGTATGGGAATTATAGGGCACCCATTTACCCGTTTCAATATTTGCCATAGGCATCTTATCCAGGTCAGTATTGCTGCAGAAAATACGGTACTCTACAGCTTCTGTAAAGTTATTTACAAGGTTAGCTATGGACTGAATTGGCCCCCCTGCTTTATAAGCCGGGTGAAACCAGGGGATAGTAATAAAGACTGTTTTCATATTTCGGTACTAACAGCATTCTGCAAAATTGGATCTCTACTCACATGTTGATCTTTGGGGGAATACCTTAAGTAATTCATCAGCCAGGGAAAAAAGAATAATTTCAGAAGGAAGAAAGTAAGTATTGTTGAAAATAACCTGCCTAATAAAAACGTGCCATCCATTTCGAATGCTATA
>JBDSDN010000272.1:0-13827 GCA_039920545.1 Ferruginibacter sp.
AATTTCAACCCCACGCCATAATACATCTTTTCCCACCATTTGTAAGCTGGGATAACGAAAGCCAGATCTGAACAGATATGGGGTGCATTTTTTAATAACAATCCTCTTTCCTTCAAAGCATCCATTACTAATTTAATATTGCCCTGGGCCAGGTAGCGTACGCCGCCATGAACCAGTTTGGTAGAGCGGCTGGATGTACCTTTTGCAAAATCTTCCTGTTCTACCAGCAGTGTTTTGTATCCCCTTGTTGCTGCATCTACCGCCGCACCCAGCCCTGTTGCACCACCGCCAATTATGATAATATCCCAAATGGAATTATCATTTAATTGCTGCAGCATTTCCGCTCTCTTCATGAAAAACTTATTCTTGTAGGTTTAAAATGATATTTGCTTATGGACTACATAATCTCAGCTTCAATCTTCTGTTTTTACTCCCCCTTCGGGGGAGATAGAGGGGGCTGTCCAGGCAACGGTAGCCTCCACCGCCTTCTTCCAGCCAGCAGTTAAAGCAGTTCTTGATGCATCATCCATTTGTGGTTCAAACAGTTTATTCAATTGCCATTGCTGCTGAATATCTTCGATATCTTTCCAATAACCAACTGCGAGGCCTGCTAAATATGCAGCCCCCAGGGCCGTAGTTTCGGTAACGGTTGGACGCAGTACTTTGGTATTTAAAATATCTGCCTGGAACTGCATCAGCAAATCATTGCCTGTGGCGCCGCCATCAACTCTTAATTCTTTTATAGAAATGCCGGAATCTGCTTCCATGGCCTTTAATACATCCATGGTTTGATAAGCGATGCTTTCCAATGCTGCCCTGGCTACATGGCCGGCGGTACTACCTCTCGTCAATCCGAACATAGTGCCCCTGGCATCCTGGTTCCAATGTGGTGCGCCCAACCCTGTAAAAGCCGGTACTACATACACGCCCTCATTATTTTCTACGCTTGCAGCAAGCTGCTCTACTTCTGCAGAAGTTCTTATAATTCCTAATCCGTCTCTAAGCCATTGTACGACTGCACCTGCAATAAATACACTTCCTTCCAAAGCATAATGGGTAATGCCATTCACTTTCCAGGCAACAGTTGTCAATAAATTATTGTTGGAAAAAACAGGTTGCTCGCCTGTATTCATAAGCATAAAACAACCGGTGCCATAAGTGTTTTTTACCATGCCGGGTTGGGTACACATCTGGCCAAAAAGAGCCGCCTGCTGGTCGCCGGCAATACCTGCAATGGGGATATTTTTAACAGTCAGAATATTTTGAGTAGTACCATACACTTCGCTGCTGCTTCGTATCTGCGGCAACATGCTACCGGGAATAGTTAATATTTTTTCTAACTCACCATCCCATTGCAGGGTATGGATATTGCAAAGCATCGTGCGGCTGGCATTGCTTACGTCTGTGGCATGTATTTGGCCCTTCGTCAGGTTCCAGAGCAGCCAGGTGTCAATAGTGCCAAAAGCCAGTTCGCCGTTGTTTGCTTTTTCTCTTGCACCGGGCACATTGTCTAAAATCCATTTTAGTTTTGTGCCGGAAAAATAAGCATCTACTATTAGCCCAGTTTTTTGTTGAATCATTTTATCCAACTCCTTCGATTTTAATTCATCACAAAAGACGGCTGTTCTCCGGTCCTGCCAAACAATAGCATTGTAAATTGGTTTGCCGGTACTACGTTCCCACACCACCGTTGTTTCCCGCTGGTTGGTGATGCCAATAGCCGCAATATTTTCAGCCGTTAAGCCTGCCTTAGTAATAGCCTCAGCAGCTACACCCAGTTGGGTGCTCCAAATTTCATTGGCATCATGCTCTACCCATCCAGGCTGCGGAAAATATTGGGTAAATTCTTTTTTGGCCACCGAAATGATAGAACCTTTTTTATCAAACACTATGGCCCTGCTGCTGGTAGTGCCCTGATCCAGGGCTAAGATGTATTGGTTCATATTTTAATGGTTTATTTTAAACAACCTTTTAAAAATAACATTAAGAAGAAAGATATAAATATTAAATTACTTATCTCTTTTCATGTTCTGCATATATCTTCACCGGTAAAGTCCTTTACTTAGGATAAATAAAAGCTACAAATAAGATAAATAAAAAATTCTATGCTATTGTGTGGCTTATTTTATTAATTATGCAGCAACAATTTCCTTGTTAAAAATGGGCCCTCAACGATCATGAGTTCTGCCTGGGAGGCTGTTCAATCCTGGCAAAAGAAATTTAAATGTAATATAGAGTCTCGTCTGTGCTCTCACACAATATCTTTGGAAGAAATTGTTCCTGTAAAGTTTATCGGCCTGCATAATCTTAACTGCCAAATGCATCCATAAAAAAAGCCTCTCATTGCTGAAAGGCTTAGTACCACGTACGGGACTCGAACCCGTGATTCCTCCGTGAAAGGGAGGCGTCTTAACCTCTTGACCAACGCGGCATTTCCCGTTTAAGGACGGCAAAGATACTTGGATGGACTTTTGTATCCAAAATTTTTTGAAAAATCAAGAACTCAATTGCAAACAACTAAAATAGTTGAACAGTATTATAATTACATCTTGTAATTTTGCCACTCAAAAATTAGATAACCTTTTTCTAAATATATAAACATGAGTACAGTAAAAGTTGCCATAAATGGATTTGGACGGATCGGGCGCCTGGTTTTTCGCCAGATTTATAATATGGATGGGATAGATGTCGTTGCTATTAATGACCTTACCAGCCCCGAAGTTTTGGCGCATCTTTTAAAATACGATAGTGCCCAAGGGCGCTTTGATCAAAAAATAACCCATACCGAAAATGCCATTGTAGTAAATGGACATGAAGTAAAAATTTATGCTCAAAAAGATCCTGCTCAAATTCCGTGGGGCCAGCATGATGTAGATGTAGTTATAGAAAGTACTGGTTTTTTTACTGACAAGGATAAAGCAGAAGCACACATAAAAGCAGGAGCAAAAAGAGTGATAATTTCTGCCCCTGCAACCGGCGAACTTAAGACAGTTGTTTATAATGTAAACCATTCTATACTGGATGGCAGCGAAACCATTATAAGTTGTGCCAGTTGTACGACCAACTGCCTGGCACCAATGGCAAAAACGCTTAATGATAAATTCACCATCCTTACCGGCATGATGAGTACTATACATGCCTATACCAATGACCAGAATACGCTGGATGCTCCCCACCCCAAAGGTGATTTAAGAAGAGCCAGGGCTGCTGCTGCTAACATTGTACCCAACAGCACTGGCGCTGCAAAAGCTATAGGTCTGGTGTTACCAGAGCTCAAAGGAAAACTTGATGGTGGGGCACAAAGAGTTCCTGTAATCTCGGGCTCCTTAACTGAATTGTACAGCATCCTGGAGAAAACCGTTACTGTAGATGAGGTAAATGCCGCCATGAAAGCAGCAAGCAATGAAAGTTTTGGTTATAACGAAGATGAAATAGTGAGCAGCGACGTGATAGGGATTACTTACGGTTCTTTGTTTGATGCCACACAAACGAAGGTGCAGAAAGTTGGCGATAAGCAAATGGTAAAAACAGTAAGCTGGTACGATAATGAAATGAGTTACGTAAGTCAATTGGTGCGCACCGTTCATCATTTTGCAGGGTTAATAAATAAATAAACCAGTTCGTAGTATTGGTACAGTGTATTTATTATGCCATCGTAAATAACGTTAAGGAAATTTATTAACTTGATTTATATTTAAGGCTTTCAATAAAATGAAAGCTTTTTTTATTTAAAATAAGACAGTGGTTAAATAATATGACACCCTGCATTTTAAAATGTCTCCGGTTATGAAAAGGTATCAAGTGCTATCTCTCCTCAGTATAATTTTTTTATTTATGAGTCAACCTTCCAATGCCCAGGATTGGGCAAATCTTCAACGTTACCGAGATGACAATTTTAAATTAAATCCGCCAGGGCCCCATGAAAAAAGAGTGGTTTTTATGGGTAACTCTATTACAGAAAGCTGGGCAAGTATAATGCCTGAATTTTTCTCCGGAAAACCCTATATCAATAGAGCTATTGGTGGGCAAACCAGTCCGCAGATGTTGCTCAGGTTTCGGCAGGATGTAGTATACCTGCATCCTGAAGTTGTTGTAATACTAGCGGGGACTAATGATATAGCAGGCAATACGGGTCCATCTACTCTTGAAATGATTGAAGATAATATTGCCTCTATGGGAGAAATTGCGAAAGCCAATAAAATAAAAGTTGTGTTGTGTTCTGTGCTGCCCGTCTTTGATTATCCCTGGAAACCGGGCCTGCTGCCAGCGGAAAAAATAATGAGCCTGAATAAATGGCTTAAAACATATTCAGCTAAAAAGGGATTTACATACCTGGATTACCACAGCAAAATGAAAGATAAAAGAAACGGGTTGCAATTGCTGTATGGTGCAGATGGTGTGCACCCAAATGTAGCGGGCTATAAAGTAATGGCAGTACTTGCGGAAAAAGCAATTAATTTAGCGTTGTCAAAAAAATAAATCTCCCGGATAATTAAAACTGCATGAGCTCATTTTCTTCTTACAATTTCGGTGGCCAAAAAGCCCTAGTACGGGTAGATTTCAATGTTCCCCTTGATGAGAACTTAAAAATTACTGATGATACCCGCATGACCGCCACCATACCCACCATAAAAAAAATATTAGCTGATGGGGGAAGTGTTATTTTGATGAGCCACCTGGGCCGGCCTAAGGATGGCCCGACGGATAAATTTTCCCTAAAACACCTGGTAAATCATTTAGGCGAATTATTGGGTAAGGATACCAAAGTTTTTTTTGTTGATGATTGTATTGGCAGCCAGGCAGGTTTTACGGCCACAATGCTCAAAGCAGGCGAAGTTTTGCTGCTGGAAAATTTAAGATTTTACAAAGAAGAAGAAAAAGGGAATGAAGCGTTTGCTGAAAAATTAAGTAAGCTTGGCGATGTTTATGTAAATGATGCGTTCGGTACTGCTCACCGGGAGCACGCCTCTACAGCGGTAATAGCACAATTTTTTCCTCCAGATAAAAAAATGTTTGGCTTGCTTATGGAAGCAGAAGTTGCCAGTGCAGAAAAAGTATTGCATCAATCTCAAAAACCATTCTGCGCTATCATAGGCGGTGCAAAGGTTTCCGATAAAATTTTAATTATAGAAAATTTACTGGCAAGGGCAACCGATATTATTATCGGCGGTGGCATGGCGTACACCTTTATAAAAGCCCGTGGGGGCAGCATTGGCAATTCGCTTTGCGAAGATGATAGTATGCAGACAGCATTAAATATTTTAGAAAAGGCCAGGCAACAGAACGTAAGTATTCACTTGCCTGAAACATCAGTAATAGCGGACAAATTTGCTCCTGATGCAGACAGTAAGGAATGCCCCAGCGACCAGATTCCGGCTGGCTGGATGGGGCTGGATATAGGGGCAAAAGCTATTGGTATTTTCACTGAAATAATAAAAAATTCGAAAACGTTATTATGGAATGGTCCCATGGGAGTTTTTGAAATGGAAAAATTTCAGCAGGGTACAAAATCTATTGCCCTGGCAGTTGCGGAAAGTACTACCAATGGAGCCTTTAGCCTAGTAGGTGGTGGGGATAGTGTAGCGGCAATAAATAAATTTAACCTTGCCGATCAGGTGAGTTACGTTTCTACAGGTGGTGGTGCCTTGCTGGAATATTTTGAAGGGAAGATATTGCCGGGAATTGCTGCCATAAAATAAGTATTCATATTTTAAAATTCCGGGTATTCTTATAACGGATTATAATTTTCATTATTTGCAATTAAAATATGCAGCTAATAATTAATTAAAAATTTGTAAATTATCATCTCTTTTTTCACGTACTATTGTTATCCTCATTTTTCGCTTCCTTTAAGTTTGACGAAATAATTTTTAAAACGTGCCGATGCGGGGTTGCGGTCATAGCATAACCCCGCTTATCAAATAATCTTTAATATTTATTCAAATAATATTTATTGATTTAGAAATCATTAATTTTATCACCTTAACCTTAAAACTTAAATATTATGAAATCTGGTGTATTAATACTTTTAGCAATTATAGTTGTGCTGGGCTTTATAGGCTGCAATGGATATAATGGTTTGGTAAAGCAGGACGAAGCAGTAAAAAGAGCCTGGAATAATGTACAGACAGAGTATCAAAACAGGAGTGATTTAGTTGGAAATCTTGTAAACACGGTAAAAGGCGCTGCTAATTTTGAACAGAACACTTTAACAGCCGTAGTTGAAGCCAGGGCAAAAGCCACAAGCGTTAATATTAATGCTGACAATTTAACTCCAGAAAAAGTTGCGGAGTTCCAGGCTGCCCAGGGTCAGTTATCGGGAGCTTTAAGTCGTTTATTAGCAACTGTAGAAGCCTACCCCACTTTAAGAGCAACAGAAAACTTTACCAAATTACAAGGTCAGTTAGAGGGCATTGAAAACAACATCAAAAATTCCCGTAAAGTTTTCAATGATGAAATCAATACCTACAATACCAAAGTGCGATCATTTCCAATGAATATTCTTGGAGGATTGTTTGGCTTTCATGCAAAGGAAGGGTTTAAAGCAGATGCTGGCGCAGAGAAAAAGGTAGATGTAAATTTTGATGATTTGAACAAAAAATAATTCAGCTGAAAAGCCTCATATTTCATGAATAGCAAACGGTATTCTGGTTTCATAATAGGAGCAATTTTCTTATTACTTGGGATTTATTTTATGGTTACTTATAACTCCCTGGTTAAAAAAGAAGAGAAGGTTAAGCTGCAGTGGAATGAAGTACAAAACGCATATCAGCGAAGAATTGACCTGGTCCCTAATTTGGTTAACGTAGTAAAAGGAGGAGCCGGGTATGAGCAGAATACTTTACAAAAAATTATTGAGGCACGGGCAAAAGCAACCGCTGCAAATACCAACAGTGATTTAAATGCGGCAAGTTATAATAAACAAACCGCTGTACAGGATGAGCTAGCCGGGGCAGCCAACCGGCTAATGATTACAGTGGAAAAATATCCTGATTTAAAAGGCACAAAGGCTTTTTCCGGGTTGCAAACACAATTGGAAGGTACAGAACGACGTATAAAAGTAGCCCGTAAAGATTTTAATGCCTCCATAGCAGATTATAACAGTTCTGTAAAAAGTTTTCCTACCAAAATTGTTGCCGGTGTATTTGGCTTTAAACCCCGTGAAGGATTTCAGTCGGGTGTAGGAGCTGATAAATCTGTAGAAATTAAATTTTAAATTATTAATCATCCGTGGGCGTATTTTCAATTTTTAAAAAGAGGAAAGAATTCTTTTCAGCTGCTGATAAAGCACAAATAGTGCAGGCTATCCGTTTGGCAGAAAGAGCCACCAGTGGAGAAATACGCATTTATGTGGAAAGTAAAAATCCTTTTGTCGATGCGATAGACCGTGCCCGAGAAATATTCTTCAAACTTAAAATGCAAAAAACTGAGCATCGCAATGCAGTGTTATTATATATTGCTATGGACCATCATGAGCTTGCATTATTTGGAGATGAAGGAATCTATAATAAAGCCGGGGCAGATTATTGGAATAACGCTGTTACTGAAATGATCGGCAAATTCACCAAAGAAAACCTCAGTAATGGGCTCGCCGACTGTGTGAGGATGATTGGAGAAACTTTACAAAAGGAATTTCCGTATGAAGCCTCAACGGACAAGAATGAATTGCCGGACGATATTGTATTTGGCAAGTAATAATAATCACCTTTATACGCTGGGTGTAATGCAATTTCTAATGAAAAGATTTTTAGGTATATTTTTTTTGTTGGTAAGCGTCGGGGCATACTGTCAATCCGGATTTGATGTAAAAGAATTATTAAAACCCAGGACTGGTAAACAGGAACTTGTAAATGATTTTGCAAATGTTCTTACACCCGACCAGAAACAAGCCTTGGAAAGTAAGCTGGTGGCTTTTGATGATAGCACATCTACACAGATTGCAGTTGTGATTGTTCCAAATCTTAACGGAAATGACGTCGGTGACTTTAATACGGAATTAGGACGGGCCTGGGGCGTGGGTGGCAAAGAATTTAATAACGGAGTAATACTTCTCATTTCTAAGGAAGATCATAAATTAAACATTGCCACCGGCTATGGAATAGAAGGCGTTCTTCCTGATGTAACAGCTGGCGAAATTATCAACGGGATTATTGTACCTAACTTTAAGGGCAATGATTTTTACCGTGGTATTGATGAAGGTACTGATGCTATAATGCAGGCGGTACAAGGGAAATTTCACACAGCCAGGGAAAGAAATACGGGAGGTCCATCTGGATTTAAAATAATTTTTATTATAATAATTATTATTGTGTTCCTGGCAATGTCATCAGGCCGGGGTGGTGGCGGAGGTTCATTTATGAGTCGCCGTGGCGTAGCACCCTGGATTATTGGAAGTATGTTAAACAGTGGCAGGGGAAGCGGAGGGTGGAGTGGTGGTGGTGGTGGATGGAGCGGCGGCGGTGGAAGCTCGGGCGGTTTCGGTGGTTTTGGCGGCGGCGGTTTTGGTGGCGGTGGCGCCAGCGGTAGTTGGTAGCAAATAAATTAAAAAATAAATAAAGCGGCTTCATTTTTATGAAGCCGCTTTATTTATTTCTATTTAAAAACTGATTTTATATAGTCTGTAATTTCCTTTCCTTTTGCATCAGATATTTTATTTAAACCTTGCTTAAATAGCGGGTCTACCTGGCCTCTATATTGTTCAGGTATAAAATTCCTGAAACTGATGATATAATCAATTCCTGTTTTTATATTGCTGATGTCATTCAACCGGCTCAGGTATTCAGCAAACTTTACAGATGCTGAAATTTTTTCAAAACCTCCTGCTGAATTTTTATAATTATCAGCAATAAAAGTGAAGTCTTCTTCTTTCCCTGTATTTATAAGAATTGCACTCACTGCTAAGCCCAATGCTCCTTTTGCATCAGAACTGTATTTTTTAGCCATCGCATATCCATTAGGCGCATCTAAAGCTACCAGGCCGGTTAAGGCGGCACCTGCTACAGTATATGACGAATCATTTACTCCTGCTTCATAAATACTTTGATATTTTTTATCGCCGTTCAATACCAGAAAATTTATTGCAGCGGCTTTTACTTTTTTATTGGTTTCTTTTGTTGCCAAAGCAATCACCTTTTCTAAAACAACTGCATCATTTTTATATGGCGAAGTTGCCAGTTTATCCAAAGTAAAAACCCGCAATGGCGCAAATTTATCATAGAGCCCTTTAGCAATTTCGGGCATATTCTTTTTTGCAAAAAAATCTAATGCCTCTATACGATCCAGGTAGTTCTTTGCATATTTCCATTGAGCCACAAAATTTGCTTCGGATTTATTATCTTCTTTCTCTACCAATAAAATTTTATCAGCATCTACATTTATGAGCTCTGGCTTTTTATTTACTTTAAAATAAAATGTGTCTATTTTTTGAGCAACTGTTATACTATATCTTTTAGGAATTCCTGAACTGTAAACATCTATCGCAATGGGTAAAGTAAATACCTTGCCTGTGTTTTGTGTCTGCTCAATAATTACTTCTGCTACACCTGGTATGCCTGGTATATCATAGTTGTAACTAATTTTCAATTTAGGGTGGCCGTTGCCGTAATACCACTGGTTCCAGAACCAGTTCATGTCTTTACCGGTTACCTCTTCAAATGCTAAACGCAATTGATGAGCCTCTCCCGTTTTAAATTTATTTGTAGTTAAATATAAGTTCAGTGATTTAAAAAAGGCTTCGTCTCCCACGTAGTTTCGCAGCATATGTAATATCGCTCCGCCTTTAGGATAACTTACGCCATCAAATACATCTTCTTTATCATGATAATAAAAACGTACGAGGTCTTTATCAGCATTAGTTGGATTACTTAAATACGTTTCCCTGTTTTCCTGGATATGCTTATCACCCGCATCTTTTCCATATTTATATTCATTCCATAACGTTTCACTGTAGTCGGCCATACTTTCGTTTACCGTTATATTCGTCCAGCTTTCTGCTGTAACCAGGTCTCCAAACCACTGGTGAAAAAGTTCATGGGCAATCACATCTTCCCAACCATTTCCATCTATTAGCTGCCTTCCATTTTGGTAGGCGCTTTCCTGGTGCAATGTTGCGGTCGTATTTTCCATAGCACCACTCACATAATCTCTCCCGACAACCTGGGCGTATTTGGCCCATGGAAAATCTACTCCCAGTACATCAGAATAAAATTTTATCATTTCAGGGGTATTACCAAATATTCTGCGGGCATAAGGAGCATACTCTTTTTCTAAATAATAACTTACTTCTTTTCCTTTATAATTGTCTTTGGTAATTATATATTCTCCTACACCCATAAAAAATAAATAAGGAGCATGTGGCAAATCCATTTTCCAATAGTCTGTTCGGGTACCATCGGAGTTCTTCTTTTCACTTATTTTTAAACCGTTACTAAGTGTCACATATTTAGCCGGAACCGTCATATAAATTTCTTCAGTGCTTTTTTGATTTGGCTTGTCAATTGTTATCATCCAGGCACTATTTGCTTCCGTTTCTCCTTGTGTCCATATCTGGGTTGGTTTATTTTTCTCTTCTCCTTTGGGATTAATAAAATAAAGTCCTTTTGCATCAGAAATTGCTGCGCTTCCCTGTACTTTTAATTCGTCAGGCTTACTGGTATAGTCAAAATACAGGGTATATTTTTCTCCTGCCTTGTAGGTTTTATTAAGTTTAATATTTACCTGCATTCCATTATAACTATATTTCAGAGGCAACTTATTTGCACCTGACATCACAGATACTTCTTTAAGCTCCATCCCCTTTGCATCCAGCAATACAGAATCTGTTGAATAAAAATGCGGTTGAAGAGTCAGCCATTCTTTGCCATACATATATGATTTATCATAATCAAACTTTACGTCTAATTTGGTATGTATAAGTTCATTTGTTTTAGGATAACTTTCCCTCAAATTTTTTTTCCAGGAACTGTCAATCATCTCTTCAGTCGCCTGTGCCAGCATGCTCATCGGGATAACCACTATTGCAACCAATACTAAAAGTCTTTTCATATTTTAAATTTTGACAAAAATAACGGCTGTTCTTTTAGTGCTCTGTTAATTTTTTATAAATATCAAATCAGTGATATTAGTTAGCTTTGTTTTTAAACGAATGTAGATGAAGCGTTTTCTTTCCGGCTTATTACTATTTGCAGTTGTATTTACTTCAAGAGCACAACAGAATCATTTTATTTTTCTTCAAACCGATAACAACCAATCATTTTATGTAAAAATAAATGATAAGTTATTCAGCTCTGCAGGGTCGGGGTACGTCATTATTCCCAAATTGCAAAGTGGCACTTTTAATATTTCAGTAGGTTTTCCAAAAAATGAGTGGCCTGCCCAGGCGATGTCTATAAAAATTGAAAACAATGATTTAGGCTTTATACTCAAAAATTTTGGTGATAAGGGATGGGGTCTGTTTAATCTTCAAACTCTAAACATTACAATGAACTCCGCTGTTGCCAATGCAGCTGTTGATGTCCCTAAAAACAAAACCGATGAATTTTCGAATGTACTGGCAGATGTAGTAAATACACCAGCATTAAAACAGGAGAAGTCAGCACCTCCGATACCAGAGACTAAATTAATTGAACCTATTAACCCTGTAGCAGTTCAGAAAAATCAAGATATTTCAATTCGTACAATAACTTCTACATTGGATCCTGCAGGGCGGTCAACAGTTTATCTTTCCCGGGAGAATAGTGAATATGACACTGTAAGAATATTTATACCTTATGAAAACCCGGCTGTACCCGCCCCTTTAAAAGAGAATTTGAATGAGGAAAAAAAGGAAGAAGTGAAATCTGAAAAAAAATTCTTAAACATTGAATTACCTAATCCAAATTTACAAAATGATACTACAGTAGTCCCCAAAAGTACTGATATCACTAAGAACGAAGCATCAATCCTTGTAGAGGGTAATTTAAGTAGATCCCCGGCGGAGCCATTGAAACCAGATGTTAACACGCTAAATAAAAAAACATCGATAAATTCCGATTGTAAAAGTCAAGCAACTGATACAGATTTTCTAAAGCTCCGCAAAAAAATGGTCTCAGAATCAAAAGAAGATAAAATGTTATCTGTTGCCAGAAAAGCTTTTAAATCTGATTGTTATTCAACTTTGCAAATTAAAAATCTCGGGACTTTATTTTTAAATGATGAAGGCCGGTATAAGTTTTTCGATGTCGCTTACCCCTTTGTTTACGACAGTCAGAATTTTAGTGATTTGCAAACGCTGTTAAGCGATGAATACCTCATTAACCGCTTTAAAACGTTGATCCGACATTAGATTATTATGGCCCGTTATTTTATAGAAGTTGGTTATAAGGGAACCGATTATGCGGGTTTTCAGATTCAGAAAAATGCAAATACTATCCAGGCAGAAGTAGAAAAAGCCCTTGGTATTTATTTTAGAAATAAGTTTGCCCTGACCGGATCTTCAAGAACAGACGCAGGAGTACATGCAAATCAGAATTTTTTTCATTTTGATTCCGATGTTTTAGAGACAGCCAGCCTGGTCAGTACTGCTCCCTATCACATTAATGCACTTTTACCTGCCTCTATAGTTGTAAAATCTATTTTTCAGGTTTCCGAGCAGGCTCATTGCAGGTTCGATGCGATTTCCAGGAGTTATTCCTATACAGTGTTTCAAGATAAAAATCCTTTTTTACAAGATAGAGGATATTATTATCCATACAACCTGAATATTCAAAATCTTAAATCGGCAGCTAATTTGTTGCTTTCTCAAACTGATTTTGAAAGTTTTGCAAAGAAAAATAACCAGGCTCATACTAACAAATGCCAGGTTATTATAAGTGACTGGTTGCAAGTAGAGGGAGCTATTCAATATCATGTAACCGCCAACCGTTTCCTACGGGGTATGGTCCGGGGGTTGGTAGGTACCATGCTTAAAGTTGGCAGGCAACTTTGTTCTTTAGAAGAGTTTCAAAAAATAATTGAAAATCGAAATCCCTCTAAAGTAGATTTTTCACCACCACCTCAGGGGCTTATACTTGTTGGAGTAAAGTTTAAATAGATTTATAGCTGAGTTTGAAAATCCATATAGAATTTTTCTACTTCTTATCTTAAAGTCTTCTTTGAAAGTTTTTTTCTATTGCCAGTGTGTGTCCAACCTTGAGTTTTCAATTTCAATTTTAAGAAATTTTATTCGATCTCTTTGGAGGGTTGATGATCTTATTTTAAATTTATTTCAATTTTTTATATTTAACTATAATCCTATGTGGAAAGGCGTTTTAGAAAAAAAATATTGTTTGAAATCTCATCTTCATCATCTATTCATTTAAAATAATTTTGGGAACAGCCTGTATGCCCTTATCTTTGCCCTCCGCTTTTGAAAAATAGCAGAAGTTCTTACAAAAATTAAGAGATATATTAGAGAAATTTATTCCAATTTTTTTAATTAAAATTTGGAAACTAATTTCTCCTCCCTTAACTTTGCACTCCCAATAAAAAAACGGGTTTTTTTCATAGGAAAAAGTAAAATTAAAATCAATTAATATTAAATAAAAAACCACCAACTTTTGGCGGTTAAAATAAAGACTCCTACATTTGCAGCCCCATTCAAAAATGGGTATCACAAAAGTAAAGTCAAAAGATCTTTGAAAGTTTGGAAACAGCAGCAAATAATCAACAGGTTATAAGGTAAAGTTAGCGCAAATAATAATTTAGAATTTGACGTTAATTTCCAATGAAATTACACAGTCAGATCATAACAACTCATTTACAATGGAGAGTTTGATCCTGGCTCAGGATGAACGCTAGCGGCAGGCTTAA
>JBDSDN010000273.1:0-3997 GCA_039920545.1 Ferruginibacter sp.
ATTATAGCGGTCATCTTATTTTATTTTTCTGAATACAAAGCTGGCAAAACTGTATTGGTATTTTCCAAGATAATTAAAATCAGGATTTGGGCATTCCCATTCGGGTTTATCTACCAATACTGAATCAGGTAAATAAGATAGTAACCTTTTTTCGAGATCATTTTTTGTATAAAGCCTTGCATTTACTTCCGGCTTTGGATCCCCGGCCTTCCAGCCATCCTTATAATCGCAGGTAATCACCGCAATCCCGTTAACACTTAAGAGTCCTTCTATGCATTCAATAAAAGATTTATCATCAGGATCATGTTCAATCACAGAAGTAGAAAATATTATATCATAAGAATTTTTTACTGTTGATGGCTTTGTGTAAAATTCCTGCAGGAAAAAATTTATCATAGGGTCTATTTCATCTACAACGCAGCCCATTTTCTGGAGCGCCATAGAAGCAGTATCCTCATAACTTCCTACACAAAGTAATTTTGGAGCAGTATAATTTTTCATCAACCTGTGTACCGTGTCAAACACAAATGCCTGCTGAACATTTGCCCTTGTAATTTTTTTTGCCATTGTGGAAGGAGCCAGTTCAAAAAGTTTTTCTACAGCCGGCTGGTATATATTTCTTGCCTCATCATCAAGAATTATATTTAATCCTTTATTTGAGGGAAGGGTTACCGGCCGGTATGTGATGGATGTGTCAGCAGTAAGGTTATCATCATTTGCAGCATCGGTATTTCTAAGCCAGGTGAAAGAACCATCTGGTAATGAAAATAATTTATTGCGTACCGATTTTATTTTTCTAAAAACCCCCATCGATTGTCCGGAAGGGCTTTTTGTTTTATACATGGCAGCATTTAAAATTCTTTCATAATCCCATAAAAGATTTTTAGCATCCCAGTTTTTAGAGATTTTTTCCAAAGGAGCAAAACCGTTTTTTAAAATCGTTCTTAAGGAAACATCTTCTACACATATTGATGGTTTGGCACCAAGTACATGACGAAACATAGGGCAGCGGGAAACTGCTATAGGTTTTTTCACTGCTAATGCATTATCCACAGCACTTGAAATACCCCTACCCGTTTTATCCTCGTACATAAAAACATTTATGCTGTTACCTGCTAAAAAATCAAGCAGCTGCTCGTTATTTAAATACTCATGTGAGATTTCTAATTTAATTTTTGAATCGGTGATAATATTTCTGCAATTTTCTGCGATTTTCCTGGCATTCCTACCATCTCTATCACCGAAGGTAGCGGCCGGCATATTTATCCGGATGATTGCTTGTTCAAATTCTTCCTGAACCTTTCTTACCAAAAGCTCAAATCCTTTTTTTGGTGTCGCAAATCCAAAACTGCCGATGGTAGTTATCGCCGGACTTATTACCTCTTTGTTATATTTTAAAATGAGTCTCCCTGTCTTGAATACCAAAGGGTTTTTTAAAAGTAGTGTTGGGTCCGGAGCAATATAAAAATCAAATAAGGTATTTAGCTTTTTTAGCGAAGTTCCCGTTATATACCTGTTACGGTAAGCAGTTGCATTATCGGCAACATACTGTGTTATCTCATGAACAATACCTAACTGTATAGCCTTTATCCCCGAAATATTATTCCGATAAAGTCCTTTAGAAATTTTTGTGCATAGCCAGGGCATTACCGAGGGGTGATAATTATAAATTATTGCGGTGGGCTGATGCTCTGCTATGGCGGCCTTTAATTCTGCTAGTGAAAAACACTCTACTCTTATAAATTGAAATTGTGTTGAATAGTCCAAAACATCCGATATGCATTTACCAAATTCATATACCCCGCATTTAGCCTCTTTATGTGAAACAAAAAGAATTCTTATAATCATTGGAAACTGTTAGAAATTTACTGTAAACAAAATTGCAAACAAAAATTCATAAAATCTTTGCATTAATTAAAATTTGATATATAGAACTAGTGAATATTTCTTTTAATTGCAAAAAATCAATAGTTAATAAGTTTAATTCCTATAATTCAAATAAAAATAAACCATACTCAATTTAATTAAGTATGGTTTATTATATAAATCATTTGCAAGGCTTACTTAATTATGCAAGATTGTTTTTCTAAAGAGAACAACTGATATTTTCTTAATTTAATTATGGTATTTGCACCATTCTAAATGATTCTAAATCGTTAGCATTACCCGTATTGCTCAAGTGAATAGAAACGTGCAAATAATTGCCTGCAATTTCTACCATCTTCCAGGTGTTTACAACTGTGTTTCCTGGATAATTAACTGTGTATAAAATCTCCCGTTCATTTACTGAAATAAATTTCCACTGAGCAGGATAACTATTTCCAAACTGATCAGTATGAGTTGCGGTTCCATCTGCACGAAAAGCAATTTTTAAATTATCATAAGTTGTACCTGTTGTATTTAATCCGCCTCTTGTATATTCGGAATATGCATTGTTAATCACATGTTGAACTAAATCCATTCTCCATGTTTTCTGAATTAATATCTGTGTTCTCGTCAATGATGTTGCTATAATGGTATCGTGAATTCTAATTGTATCATGTATTCGAATTGTGTCGTGCTTGGTAATGGGTAAGGGTTCTATAGGATTTTCTTTTTTACAAGCAAAGAAAAAAAATGTAGTACAGATCAACAGCAGGGTTGCCGTTTTAAAAGTTTTCATAAGTAGCTGTTTTAGTTTTTAAATAAATATTTAAATACATATAGGTTAGTTTTTATAAATTTGAATTACCGGCACCGGAAAAATAAATCCTGTTCCGTTCTCCAATGCTTCTTTTTCCCGTTCTAAAAACTCTGTTTTAAAATGCCAGGGTAGCACCAGGTAATAATCCGGGTTCATGGCCCTACTCTCTGCTTCGCTGATGATAGAAATATTTGTACCTAGCGTAGTTGCACCATATTTATCTGGGTTACGCTCTGCAGCATATTCTACCAGGCTGTTATCAATATTACACCATTGCAAAATGGTATTGCCTTTGGTAGATGCGCCATAAATATGAACTTTCTTTCCCTCGTCTTTCAACTTTACAAGAAGACTGTGCAATTCGGTTTTTAATTTTTCTATCCTTTGCTGAAATGCCAGATAAGGCTTATCTGTCTCCAGTTCCAGGTCAAATTCCTTATGTCGGATTTCGTTTATTAACTGATAACTTTCTTTATTATTGTGCCGGCTATTTTCTTTATGTGTTGCATAACATCTTATGCTGCCACCATTAATATCATTAAAAGAAATTTTAAAAACTTTCATACCTCCCAGCTCAAGAATATTTTCCAATACTGCCAGGCTGTAAAACTCCAGGTGCTCGTGACAAATGGTGTCATAGCTATCCAGCTCCAGCATGCGGGGCATATAGCTCATTTCAAAAACCCAAACTCCTTTGGCAGCTAAAAATCTTTTTATGCCTTTTACAAATTCAACCGGATTTTCTAAATCATAAAACATGGCAATGGAAGTGATCACATCCAGTTTTTTTCCTTCTAATAATTTAAATAATTCTTCTGACGGAAAAATATCCTGCACCACGGTAGCTTCTTTTACTTCCTGCGCTACATCGCTGGGGTCGCAACCATATTTTATAAAATGCTTTGGATAATAATCCAGCAAAGTGCCATCATTACAACCTATGTCCAGTACCAGGGGATGCTTGATGTTAGGCACAGTATCTACAACACTGGCTACAATATCTTTTAAATGATTTCGCATAGTATTGTTAGTACCACTGCGGTACCAGTAAGCAGCATACAAAATTTCCGATGGTACAGAATGCTCCATTTGCAAAAGCCCGCAGGCATTTTCATCCACTTCAGGATTACATCGCACCAGGCTACAGTCAATTTTACGCAGGCTTGGCATCTCTTTGCCGGGCTTTACAAAACTACCCTGTAAATATTGTGGCCCAAGGCCTATAACTTTTTTTAAAGAAGAAGAGCCGCATACACGGCATGTAGTTCTTTTACGGATGTGCATTATAATTGGTTGTTTTTATTTTTTATTAAT
>JBDSDN010000274.1:0-13179 GCA_039920545.1 Ferruginibacter sp.
AAGCCGTCTAAGCTAACCGCAAGTCCTAATATTATTTTTCTCATAGAAGGGTCTTTTTATAATGATGCAAATTCCAGGTTTGTGAAAAAACACTCCCTTTCAAATATAAAGACTCTGGAAATATTTATGTGCTTAGTCAATTACTTTTTTCGAATAAATTACCACATGCAATTTAAAATGGCAATAACCGCCATCGTTACTCCCGAAAAACAGCAGCTATGTCGAATAAAGAATAAACAGCACAAGTGAGTGACACAACAATGTTGAACCCTGCTGTTTCTTTGCTGGTAAGAAAAAAATAATAATAATGCCGCCCATTTTCATGAGCGGCACCTATATCAAAATAAAAAACAAGAGACTATTAAAACCAACTGCCCGTCCATCTTCTGTCTGTATCTGGCATCCTTTTTCTTCTGCCGGCAACTTT
This sequence comes from Ferruginibacter sp., assembly GCA_039920545.1. Classification (GTDB taxonomy): domain Bacteria; phylum Bacteroidota; class Bacteroidia; order Chitinophagales; family Chitinophagaceae; genus Ferruginibacter. The sequence goes on from JBDSDN010000274.1 coordinate 428, forward strand.
TACCTGGTGTTTTACCATTGTCACAATCATCAGGGGAATAAACAATAAAATTAAAGGGGGTATACCCAGGAAGCTGATCCATTTTCCGCCATACATATTACGCATTGGCCGGCGCAACCTTTCTGCTATTAAATACATGGCTGGCACAATAAACAAGGTCATAAAAAAAGCAAAAGCCAACCCAAAAATAATAGTCCAGCTCAGGGGTTTCCAGAAGGCTACATTATCTCCTCCAAAGAAAATATGTGGATTTAGGTCGGAAAATAAAGTGACGAAATTAATATTAAAGCCCACAGCAATAGGGATGAAAGCGAGTATGGCGGCCAGGGCTGTAAGCAACACAGGAATGATCCGGGTTTTACCGGCTTTAATTACGGCCTCTTTGGTTTTCATACCACGGCTGCGTAATTCTTCTGCAAACTCAATTACCAAAATACCGTTTTTTACCACAATACCTGCCAGCCCCACAATGCCCAAACCTGTCATTAATACAGAAGCTTCCATACCAAAAATAGAGAAGCCCAACAACACGCCAATTACACTAAACACAATCTCCGTTAAAATAATTACTGATTTACTTATACTGTTAAACTGCAACACCAGGGTGAGTAAAATAAGTCCTAAAGCTATCATTAGCGCTTTACCAAGAAAGGCACCGGTTTCTGCCTGCTGCGCCCCTTCACCGGTTTGGTTTATACTAACACCATCCCCCTTTTTTGTAAAAGAATCAATGTGACCCGCCAGCACCTGGTTTACTGCTGTAGCATTATAACCCTGCGTGGTCAAAACATTTGAGCGAAGGGTAATCTGGCGTTTTTGATTTTTACGTTTTATACTTCCAAAGGTACTGGTAGGCTCTATGGACACCAGCGAACTAATCGGTATGTTTTTAACTGCACCATTACTCGCCATATCCCTGAAAGAAATCCGCATATTTAAAATGCTCGACAAATCATTCCGTTGCAATTCATTATTGCGTAGCTGAATTTTATATTCATCTTTTCCTTCCTTTATTTTAGAAACCTCTTTACCGAATAATGCGGTACGTATTGCCTGGCCCACCTGCCCGGAAGATACGCCCTGAACGAGGGCTCTCTCACGGTCAACCGTAAGTGTAATTTCAGGATTATTCAAATCCACATCCATTTTTAATTCTTCTACACCCGGCACCTGTATGGAATCTAAATAATTCTTAAGATTAACCGCAGTTTTTACCAGGTTATCGAAATCTTCGCTGGCAATTTCAATATTAATTGGGGGATCTGTTGGAGGCCCGCCGCTTTCCTGGTCTACGCTTATTTCTGCCCCCGGAATGCCGGTTAAAGCAGACCGGATTTTATCAAGGTAAGGTTTGGTACTTATACCATCCCGCTTTGCAAACTCTACAAATGAAACCTGTATTCTTCCTAATTCACTTCGTGTACTTCTATCTCCTGCGGCCGGATCACTTGCTCCAATGGCGACATTACTGATCACACTCTCTACCACCGGGTTTTTTTTACCGGTACCGTAATCAATCCCTAACACTTTAACCACTTTATTCTCCAGGGATTTTGTAACAGAGTCTGTATATTCTACACTACTGCCGACGGGTAGTTTGAGGTAAACATAAATTTGATTAGGATCTGCTTTGGGAAAAAATGCAACACCTACCCTGCCGGTTTTTACAGAGAGCACAAAAATAATCACTGAAAAAATGAGCAACCCCACTGTACCTAATAATAAATGTACCGGCCGCCAGCCTTTTAAGGCCCAGCGCAAAAGGTTTTCATAGTGGCTCATTATCCACGGCAAAACTTTATTCTGAAAGTTATGAATGGCATCTTCTATAACGTATCTGTTGAGCAAGACCAGCAGCATAAAAAATATAATCAGGTTGCCCAGGAAGGTTACGCCCAATATATCCAGCAAAATGCCAAGGGCTATCGGAATCCAGAAGGAGGGTTTTTTAAAAATCGCAGATTTTTTTTCTGATTCTCCTTCGGGATGATTCATAAAGTCTACCGCAAAAACCGGGTTCATTATAAAGGCTACAACAAGTGAGGCTGCCAAGGTAAAGATGAGCATGGTTGGCAGGTACACCATAAACCTGCCGATGATACCCGGCCAGAAAAGTAAAGGAAAAAACGGGGCCAGGGTAGTAAGGGTACCCGCCAGCACCGGGATAAATATTTCTCCAGCGGCCATTTTAGTGGCTATCTGTACCGGCAGTTTTCCTTTACCCTCCATAAAAATCCGATGGGTGTTTTCAATAACTACAATAGCATCATCTACAATAATCCCGAGGCCAAAGAGCAAGGCGAATAACACAATAAAGTTTAAAGTGACATGGGAGCCAATGATGATATCGGCACCAGGTAAAAATACAAACGCCACAAACATGCTTAAGGGTACGCTTAGCGCCACAAAAAAAGCATTGGTAACACCCATGAAAAACATCAGTACAATCAGCACCAGAATAAACCCGATAACAATTGAGTTTACCAGATCGTTAAAAGATGATTTGGTTTTAATACTTTGATCACCTGTGATTACTGTGTTTAAATTCTCCGGGTATAAAATGCCTTTATTTTCGGCCACTACTTTTTTTATGGCGGCACTGGTTTCAATAAGGTTTTCTCCGCTACGTTTAATAATATTTAATGTCACCACATTTTTACCATCCAGGCGGGCAAAACTTTCTGCATTTTTGGTGGTATCTTTTATTATAGCAATATCTTTTAAATAAATCGGGAACCCCCCCGTGTTGCGTATGATGACTTTTTCAATATCGTAAGCCGTGTGAAACTGTCCCTTTAACTGCAGGTTTCTTTTCATACTACCCACATCCAGCAACCCACCGGAGATATCCATGTTTTCCCGTGCTACCGCATTGCTGATATCATCGAACGTTACCCCGGCACTTTGCATGCGATTATTATCTACATTAATCTGAAACTCACGTTCCGGTGCACCTACAATATCTATCCGGTTTATCTGTGGAACTTCTTCCAGCTTATCTTTTAAATCATCGGCAAACTTTTTAAGCCGTGCCATATCATAATCCCCGCTTAGGTTCACATACATAATAGGCTGGTCGCTTAAGTTTACTTCTTGTGCAGTGGGCTCCTGCGTAAGATCATTTGGCAGATCCTGTTTAGATTTATCAATGGCATCTTTTACTTTCTGCAGGGCTATATCTGTTTTTACATCAGTATCAAACTCTACTATTATAACAGAATAATCCTGCTGTGAGGTACTGGTAAATTTTTTTATTTTGGCACCGGTAATACTTTTAATTTGTTTTTCTATCGGTCTTGTTACGAGATTTTCTATATCCTTTGGTGAGTTACCCACGTAAATAGTCTGCACATAAATAGTGGGGATTACAATTTCCGGGAACTGCTCTTTAGGTAAAGTGACAAACTGGTAAACGCCTGCAAGAGTAACGAATAACATCATCAAATAAATAGACGTTTTGTTTTTTATACTCCAGGAGGTGGGCTTAAACTCTTTAATTTTATTCTTTACATTTTCTAATACACTCATACAATTTATTTGTAGATTGAAATGACTTAGGGCACCCGTGCAGGTATTCCCTTAATAATAAAAACCGTTAGATTTATTTTATTTGCTGGCCGTAGTTATTTGCTGTCCCTCGTAGAGGTTACCAAAGCCTTCTGTAACCAGCATATCTCCTTCTTTGAGGCCCGATTTTATTTCAAGGATATCACCATTTAGCATTCCTATTGTTACCGGGCGTTTACGGGCAAACATTTTCCCTTTTTCTTCACCTGCCACCATTACAAATTTGCCTTTTTCATCATTTTGTAAAGTGTTTAGGGGAACAGCAATAGCATGAGGTGAAGCATAATCTTTTATTCGCATAAGGGCAATCTGGTTCGGCTTTAAGGCTGCATCTGAAGGGAGTTTAGCTTCTACAACAAAGCCCCTGTTTATTAAATCTATAGAAGACCCTACGAAACTTACTTTGGTATTAAAAGTCCGGTGCAAATCAGGCAGCTCAACAATTACCGGGATGTTTTTACCCACCACTCCTAAATAGTTTTCCGGGATATTACTTACGGCTTTTAAGCTGCTGGTATTTACAATTTTAATTTGCGGCCCCGCAGCAGTAACACCGGTAAAGGTTTCTCCCACACGTATGTTCACCACATCTGCTATACCATTTACATCACTGTAAATATTTGAAGTGTTCAATTGCTCCTGGGCTACCCTTACCTGCGCTGCAATTTGAGATAATTGATTTTGGAGCGTAGTAACATTTGTCTGGCTGGTAAGCAATTGTACTTCTGTACCAATACCCTGGTCCCATAAATTTTTCTGCCGCTGGTACAGGCTTTTAGCCAGCGTTAATTGTGTATTTACACCGGTTGCCTGCTGTTTTGCGGCTAATACCTGTTGCCTTTGAATGGCATCATCCAGTTTTAATAACAGTTGTCCTTTTCTTACATGGTCACCCAATTTTACAAATACCGCTTTTACCTGGCCACCCATGCCCCTGGGGGAGATGTAAGAAATATTTTCTGCATCTACCTTTCCCTGCAGATCTATATAATGATCAAAAGGCTGAAGGGTAACCGCCGATAATGCAACTAATTTTATTTTAGCGGGATTACTGCTGCTGGTATCTATTTTAGCTAATTCTTCCTGAAGTTTTCGTATCTGTTCATCCTGCTTTTCTTTACCTGTCTTCAGTTTTTCCAACTGCACTTTTTTATCATTAATAGAAGCATCCCCATCTTTTTTACTGTTACTGCAGGAAGCTGCAAACAATAAAACTGCAAAGGTAAAACTGACTTTAAGTATCTTTTGCATATCTCTTATTTTCTGTTTTTATTTTAATTTTCTGTTTTAAAAAGTGTTCCCTTTTTAAAATAAATTCCTTTTATAATTTTCCGGTAGCCGCCAGGTAATCAATTTTTGCAATGACCGCATCATAAAGTGCACTGTAATAATTGTTTTGTGCTACTTTAAGTTCTGTTTGTGCAGTATATATTTCCTGGTTGCTGCCCAGGCCCTGGTCGTATTTTATTTTTGTACTGTTATATACTTTTTCCGCCAGTTGCATATTTTGTTTTTGGGCATCAATGGTAAGCAGGGAAGAAGTAATTTTAAACCTTGACTGTTCTACATCATTATCAATTGATGATTTTAATTGCTCCAGGTTATTGTTTGTTTTTTCCAGTTCCAGCCTGGCTTTACTTACCCGTGCGGCTTTTGCAAACCCATCAAAAATGGGTACAGAAAGCTTAACCCCCACCAATGAACTAGTAAACCAGGGACCCTTATTGAAAAAATTAAATTCATTTCGTTGTGCATTTTTATAATAATTACCATAAGCCGCAAGGGTAGGTAAATAACTAAGTTTATACCGCCTCACATTAAACTCGTTTAATTTTTTGCCTATCTGCAGCAGTTGAAATTCTTTACGATCAGCATAATTGTAACTTTCGTCAAGAATGCCTTCTTTTAAATTATCTTCAGAAAGTGTGTCGGTTAGCAACAGTGTTTCCTTCTGCGGCATGCTAAGCAAAAACTTTAGGCCTGCATTGCCTGCATCTAACAGGTTCTGCGTTTTTATTTTTTCGGTACGCAGGTTATTCAGTTGAACACTTACTTTATCTACATCCAGTTTTTCAGCGAAGCCTTGCTTAAAAATTTCTTTAGTATCATTAAGTAATTTATCAAACCGGGTTATGTTAGCATCAATAGAAGTTAATTGCTGACGGCCAACCACCAGTTGATAATAAATTTTCTCGACATTAGTTTTAATCATCTGCTGCGTTACTTCTGCTTGTTTGGCATAAAACTGCAGGGCGGCTTTTCGGGCCTGCAAGCCTACAAAAACCTGCCCGTCAAAAAGTAACTGGGAAATATCTACACCCCCGGCAGCGGTATACTTGGTACCAAACTGGGCCTGTATTAAGCCAAAATCATTGGGAGATATTACAGCGTTTCCGTTACCATCTTTAACGCCTTCTTTCTCTAATACGCCATAGGTTCCGGCTGCTATAAAATTGGGGAAACTCTGAACTGCTACATTGGGGAAATGATTTGTAGAAGCACTACCGCTTATTTGTGGAAATGCAGCGCCCGTAATTTCCCGGTTAGTTTGCTGCTGAATTTTTAAATCTATTAATGCGTTTCGTACCTGTACCGCATTTTTTAAAGCATAACTTACGGCCTGCTGTACCGAGAATTCATTTATTTTCTGGGCATGCAAATTATTAGCAGCCAGCAATAACAAAGCAATTATTATTTTCCCTTTCCTTTTTTTAATCCGTTGCATCACTTGATAATTTTTTAATTCTTTCCTGTTGATATTTAAGGGTGAGTTTATACCCTTTTTGAGAAATTAATCCAAATAGAAAATGGTAAGTCAGTTCCTGTTCTATATCCGCCAGGCTGGCTTTTACTTTGGTATGAAAATCCGGATGAAACGGCAGCACAATACTTTCTACCCGGTACCGGGCCAGCACATCTACCTTTATATCTGCACGGTATAATTCTTCTTTTATACCCCGCATAATATTCTCTTTAATGACATTATACAGGTAATCATTTTTATGTTTTAAAAATTTCTGAAAAGCTCCAGGATAATATTTCTGCATATCAAAAAGCAAAGAAGTATTCATGGAGCGGAACATTTCCATAATAAGGTCCATGGCCAGAAATATTTCGTGGATGGCGTTGTCTGCCTGCTTGCGGTCCAATTCACAAACTGATTGGTTATGCCCTATGATGCTGCTTACAACGTCATCTACCAGCGCATCTTTATCAACATAATAGAGATAAATGGTCTTCTTGCTCATGCCCAGGTTATTGGCAATATCATCCATACTTACACTTCGTAAGCCGTACTGCATAAACAACTCATGTGCCTTGCGGTGGATGCGTTCTGTTATTTCACTTATCTCTGCCATAATCCGCACAAAACTACGGAAACTTTTAACGTAACTAAAGTTTCCATCAGGTTATTTTGCCATTCGTAACAATTTATTAATATCAGTCGGTTGATATTTGAAGGATGAAGACGAGAGTGTCGTGCCTTTTAAAATAACAGCTACCCCCCATTTAAACTACCTTTGGAATCTTAAAAAAATTTTATGGAAAAGTCATTTGACTATACAAAGCTGCTTCAGTATTTTTTACAGGGCCTGCTTATTCTTGCACCTGTTGCAATTACGTTTTACGCCCTGTATGCTGTCGTATCCACGATTGATGGCTGGATACCAATTTTTTCTTCGGTAGATGAAACAGGAAGAGCGCATGTACAAAATTATGGGCTGGGCTTTATCATAATTATTGGGGCCATTATATCTATAGGATATTTCAGTTCATTTTTTATTACCGGCCGCCTGATTAGTTTTATGGATAAGTTTATGCAGAAAACTCCCGGCGTTAAACACATTTATTCTACGACAAAAGATTTTTTTGAAGCCTTTGCGGGGGATAAAAAAAAATTCACTCAAAATGTGCTGGCTAATGTAGATGACAATGATGTTTGGAGGATGGGATTTATAACCCGGGAAGATATGAGTGATTTCGGGTTGCAGGATTTTGTGGCGGTGTATGTGCCCATGGCATATTCTGTTGCAGGTAACGTGTATATTATTCCTAAAAGCCGAATAATGCCCATTACCAATATTAGCAGTACGCAAACCATGAAGTTTGCTGTGAGTGGCGGTGTGACCGTGGTGGAGGAAGTAGAAACACAAAAAATATAATACAGGTTTTTAAACTGTTGAAGCAGTAATTATATTTAAAAAAAAATTCGTTTTTATCTGGAATATTATTTTTAAAATTTTTGTTTTCTGCCGGATTGAAAACTTAAAAAAATTGGTTAATAATTTATCAACATGCAAAAGACCTTAAAGTCTAGCCTTCTCTTTTTCGTTTTACTTATTTGTTATTATCAATCTTATTGCTGGGGCTTTTGGGCGCATCAAAAAATAAATTATTATGCCGTATTTCTGTTGCCGCCGGAAATGATGGCATTATACAAACCCAACATAAGTTTTCTTGCAGAACATGCCGTGGACCCGGATAAGCGGCGCTATGCAGTTAAAGATGAAGCGCCCCGCCATTATATAGATATCGACCTCTACGGTGCTTATCCTTATACAGCATTACCCCATAACTGGAATGAGGCCGTGGCTAAATTTTCCACAGATACTTTAATGGCTAATGGTATAGTCCCCTGGCATATACAGGCAATGATGCAGCGGCTTACGGCGGCTTTCAGGGAAAAAAACTTTTCTAAAATAATGAAAAACAGTGCAGAGATCGGCCATTATATTGCTGATGCTCATGTGCCGCTGCACGCCAGCAGTAACCACAACGGGCAGTTGACAAATCAAAAAGGTATTCATGCGTTCTGGGAAAGCCGGGTGCCGGAATTACTTGCAGAAAAAGAATTTGATTTTTTTATTGGTAAGGCTGCTTACTTGAAAGACCCGGCAGATTTTATCTGGGCCAGGGTACTGGAGAGCGGCAAAGCTGCTGATAGTGTGCTCAAATTTGAAAAGGAATTGACTGACCGGTTTGGGGCAGATCAGAAATATTCTTTTGAAGAGCGGAACGGTATAATCATTAAGCAGTATTCTTCTGCATTTACAATTGCCTTCAATAATAAATTAGATGGTATGATAGAACGCAGGATGCGCCAGTCTATATTTGCTGTTGCTTCTTTTTGGTATACGGCCTGGGTAAATGCGGGACAGCCTGATTTAAAAAATCTCTCCAGGCAAAAATTCAGCGAAGCAGATGCCAAAGAATTTGAAGAACTTAATGCCAGGTGGAACACCGGTAATAAGATAATTGGCAGGGAGGAGTAGCCATTATAAATATACCTGCATCTCATAAATATTTTGGTATAAGAGCCAGGGGTTTTTTTCTCTTGAATTACAGGATCGAATAAAACTTTTCCAAACACTTAAAGATTAGCCCACTGTTGTATGATGTAATAGTCCTTGCACTTATGTACACTCATGTGCGGCTTTTTTTAGCATTTATAAAAGGAATTTTTATTTTGTACTTTTGCCGCTCAAAATTATTTTAACCAAAATACCTTCATTGCGTGATTCATAATTTTAATGCCGGACCCTCTGTTTTACCAAAACAGGTATTTGAACAGGCCGCCGCCGCAATCTTAAATTTTAATAATACAGGATTATCTATTTTGGAATTTGGCCACCGTACGCCGGAATTTACGGCTGTAATGCAGGAAGCCAGGGCATTGGTAAAGGAACTAATGTTTCTTGACGATGATCATAAAGTACTTTTTTTGCACGGTGGAGCTACCACCCAGTTTATGCAGATACCCATGAACTTACTTGATGCTAAAGAAAGTGCTGCGTATACAGACACAGATGTATGGGGTGCAAAAGCAATTAAAGAAGCGAAACTTTTTGGAACGGTAGAAGTGGTAAGTTCCTCTAAAGAAAAAAACTATTCTTTCATTCCTAAAGATTTCGCTGTGCCTAACGATGCAAAATACCTGCACATTACTACCAATAACACTATTTATGGTACCCAATGGCAGCGGATACCCTATACCAGTAATTCTTTGGTTGCAGATATGAGCAGCGATATTTTGAGCCGGGTACTCGACTTTAATAAATTTGATTTAATATATGCGGGCGCTCAAAAAAATATGGGTGCCGCCGGCGTGAATATTGTGATTGTAAATGAAAATGTTTTAGGGAAAATAAAGCGGGCCATACCGACTATAATGGATTACCGCAATCACATTAAAGAAGAAAGTATGCTGAACACACCGCCCGTGTTTGCGGTATATGTATGTATGCTTACACTGCGGTGGGTAAAAGAACAGGGTGGCGTGGCAGCGCTAGAAAAATTAAATGAAGCTAAAGCCGCCTTGTTGTATAAAGAAATTGATGAAAACGATTTATTTGAAGGCACCGCCGCCATAGAAGACAGGAGTAAAATGAACGTGTGTTTTGTTATGAAAAATTCAGCCCTGGAAAATGAGTTTTTAAAATACACAGAATCACTTGGAATTGCCGCCATAAAAGGCCATAGAAGTGTAGGTGGTTTCAGGGCTTCTTTATACAACGCATTACCATTATCAAGTGTACAGGTGCTGGTGAATGCAATGAAAGATTTTACTCCTGAGATGGTAAACCATTAATATTTATTTTTATAAAAATAAACCTCGCCGGGAAAGTTGATTTTAGCAATTATCACTTACAATTATATCTCTTTATGATTACAATTATACCTTTTAAAGCCTTGCGGCCAGAGCCACAACATGCAAAAACTGTTGCTTCCAAACCCTACGATGTACTCACCAGTAAAGAAGCAAAGATAGAAGCACAGGGCAACTCACATTCATTTTTACACATAACAAAAAGTGAAATTGGCTTAGCGGATAATATAGATGTTCATTCCCAGGAAGTGTATAACAAAGCAAAGGAAAATCTGGATGCTTTTATCAGCCGGAATATATTGTTCAGGGAAAACAAATCCTGCTTTTATATTTACCGCCTTACCATGAATGGCAAAAGCCAGGCCGGACTGGTTTGTGGAAGTTCTATAAACGATTATGAGGAGGGCCTCATAAAAAAACATGAATTTACCAGGCCGGAAAAAGAACTTGACCGCATCAATCATATCAAAACTACCGGTGCCCAGACCGGCAATGTATTCCTGGCTTACAAAAATGTTCCGGAAATAGATGCCATCATTAATAAATGGATTATAGAAAAAAACAGCCAGTATGATTTTATTGCAGACGATGGAGTACAGCACAGCATCTGGATAATAAATGACGATAAGAGTATAGCGGCCATCACCAAACTGTTTAAAGATTTAGTGCCTGCAACCTACATTGCCGATGGGCATCACCGGGCTGCATCTGCCGCTAAAGTGAGGGAGAGTTTGGGTAAAAATCCAGGGGAAAATGCTGATTATTTTCTTACTACTTTATTTCCCGCCGACCAGTTACACATTATGGATTACAACAGGATAATAAAGGATTTAAAAGGTATGACTCCTGCTGAATTTATACAGAAGCTACAAACAGAATTTACCATTGAAGAACAAGGCCTGGCGTACCGGCCGGAAGCATTGCACCATTTTGGGTTGTACCTGGAGCATAAATGGTATAAACTTATTGCCAGGCCCGGCACATACAAAGATGATCCCATCGGTATTCTCGACATAACTATTTTACAAGAGAAAATATTAGACCCCTTGCTCGGCATAAAAGATCAGCGTACCGATACGAGGATAGATTTTGTCGGTGGCATCCGTGGCCTGGACGAATTAGAAAAAAGGGTAAATACAGGAGAATGGGCTCTGGCGATAAGCCTTTACCCGGTTAGTATAGCACAATTATTTGCGGTAGCAGACAGTGGTGAGGTAATGCCCCCCAAAAGCACCTGGTTTGAACCAAAATTAAGAGATGGCTTGTTAACACATCTGATAGATTAAAACTTTTCTTTGCACAGAGAAAAATTTATCCTTCTGTACTTTCCCTATTGAAAGATTAAGCTAAAATAAGGTTATATCGTAATAGCATTTTTTAAAGCAGCCCGGGCAAGTATCCTCGTAGAATCCAACGTTGGTAACGGGCTTTCGTTTGGTAATATAATTAAAGGTAGCTCTGTACAGCCAAGAACGACAGCATCACAACCCTCTGATTTAAAATCTGTAACTATACTAAGTAAGTATTCTTTTGACTCTTTTTTTATTATACCATAAACCAACTCATTAAAAATAATATTATTAACCTGTTTCCTTTTTTCTTCAGAGGGGGTTTGGTAACTGATATTTGCAGCCGAAAATTTTTGCGGATATACGGGTCCTTCCATCAGGTATTGTGTACCGAGTATTCCAATTTTCCGGTAATTATTTTTCCCCGCTTCTTTAGTTACTTCTTCTGCTATATGTAACCACGGCAGGGCTATGGCATTTTTTACTTTGGAAAAGGCCTGGTGTATGGTATTATCCGGGCAAATTAATATTTCAGCTCCAATAGTAGAAAGTTTATTGGCGGAAGATATCATCAATGCTGCCACCCCCTCCCAATCATCGGCAACAATATGTTTCATATATTTATTTAGGGGGTAAGTGTGAAGGCTTACTTCCGGGTGTGCATGTTCCCCTAAATACAAAGCGCCTTCATTGCAGATGGCTTTGTAGCAAAGTGCCGCACCTTCATAACTACAAGCTACAATTCCAATATGTTTTACCTTTTGGTTATTCATCATTTTTAGGCGTTTACCCTACGGGTAGTTTGCAAAAAGATTCTGGCTTACAAATGAGTAAGTATTCAAATATTCTTTTTATTTAACATACAAAAATATTTAAGCGTCATTTTATACTCCGCTGTTTTTTATCTTTACAAATATGAAAAAAATATTTCTCCCTTTTTTATTAAGTTTTTGTTTTTATCCCGGCTTCTCCCAAACACCAGGGGCAGCAGAGTTACATGAAACTGCTAAAGTTTTTATGCGCCAGGGCGATTATGCCAATGCAATTTTAGTGCTTAATAGAAGTATGCTTACCGAGCCCCAAAACATTTCGGTGGCAAAAGATTTAGCGCTGAGTTATTATTTTCAAAAAGAAAACACCAAAGCCCTCGAAGTAATAAAAACAGTACTTGATCGTGAAGAGGCAGATGACCAGTGTTTTCAGATAGCAGCAAATATTTATAAGCAGCTGGATATGCTCAAAGAGTGTGAGAAATTATATAAAAAAGGATTAAAGAAATTCCCTGATAG
>JBDSDN010000275.1:0-8441 GCA_039920545.1 Ferruginibacter sp.
AACTGGCAGTAGTAAGATCGTTAAATTGAACGGGAACATTTTTACAGGTGGGTGAATTTTGTTTAAATGCAGGGAAATATCCTGGAAAAATCCTTACTGGGGCAGTTGCTGAATCGGCACAGGAAGAACCCTTGTTTACAATTAGTTTTATTAAAAACACACCAGTATCAGAAAAATTATGTGCTGCAGAGCCGGCAGTGGAAAAATTATTCGTACCGGAAGCAGGATCTCCAAAATCCCAGTCGAACGTAAGGTTAAGGGGAGATTCTACCAGGTTTGTAAAATTTACCAGGTAGCTGTCGCAATTGATGTAATACGGGGTTACCAATTTTGCCCCGGGCAGGTCGCAGGCGGCGACAGTTATGATAAAATCTTTTCTGTGGGTAGCAATATACTTTCCGCCTTTATACGATTCTACGCACACTGAAACAACATAATTTCCTGCATCGGGTGCAATACCGGAAATAATACCCGTGGATGAGTTAATACTGGCTAATGGCCCCAGGGGTGAAAGACCGGAATAGCTGTTGGTATATGAAACAGAATTATAAGGTGGCCCGGCAGGGGTGGTGTAACCAGCATTTCGGGCCCCGCCGCCATCATAGGCATCGCAAAGCTTATAAATAAGCAAATCCCCATCAGGATCTGTAGCACTAAAATCCAGTGTAAAAGGCTTATTGTAACAAACAACTGAAATGCCCTTTGAAAACCTGGGGCTATTATCATTAAGTAATATTCCTAAAACATTCTTCCCTGGGATAGTCGTTATATAAGTAGCCCCAACCTGGTCTGGTATATTCTGGATGCCATCAATACGGCAGCAGGTTTGGTAAGCAGCAGTATACCCATCATTATTATCCGCAAGTTCAACTTCAAATGTATAATACCCAACGGTATATTCCAGTAGAGGAGGATTAGTAATACAAGGAGGCAATGTATTAATGGGTAATATTTCAGTAAACGATAAACCAACATTTACAAAACCACTGATATTTGCATTGGAGTTATTGTCAAATATTGCAATGGACACATTAGCGGGCATTCCGGCACAGGAAATACAATTATCATCCCTGAAAAGTCTTAAGGTTATACTATATCGCTTTGTGCCAACTGAAGCACCGGGGCCCAGGTAATCGTAAATCATTTCTCCCCCTGTAATGTGTTTTGCTAATACAGGTGATAAAATTCCAGCAAGAAAGATTAAAATCAGAAAACCTTTTTTCATTTATAGCAATAAGACTTTAAAATACCAACAAATGCTGTTTTTGCATCTAAAGATACTTTAGATGTTTTGTAAAAAAGCCAGCAGACTTTGGTTTGATTTTGGGGTTTCTTCCAGCATGCCCATGTGAGCACTGTTGCGTAAAACATATATATACGCTTGCTGCGGAAGATAAGTTTGCTTTAACCCTGCCTCATAGGGTACAGCCTGATCATGTATTCCCAATATAAATAAAACCGGGTGCGTAAATGTTTTTAATACGCTTGTCCTGTCAGGCCGGTTTATCATGGCAGAATAATAATTAATTAGAGCAGTACCTGTAAATGATTGTCCTGCTTGAAGAAGCTGAGCAATATAGGGATCATTTTTTTCAACATCATAAAATAGCCCGGGGATGCTGGTTTTTAAAAATGACTCTGCACCGTTTTCCTTGATAAAGAGAATTGCTTTTTTTCGTTTATCAATTTTTTCATCGTCATCAGCAAAAGCGCTGGAATGAAAAAGCCCAAGTGCGAGTAATTGAGCAGGATATTTTTCTGCAAATGCCAGGCTAATATAACCACCCATACTATGACCAATCATAATACATTTCGTAATATTTTCCTGCCGTAATATTAAATGTAAGCAATAGGCATAATCTTCCATACCCGGGTTTTCATTTTGAAGCAGGCCGGATTTACCAGTTCCCGGCAGATCCGGCGTAATTATTAAAAACCTGTCGTTTAAAAAAGCCACTTGGTTGCTCCAGATTGAGCTGCTTTCCGCAAAGCCATGAATTAGCATTACAGCTTTTCCGCTACCTGCTACTTTATAATAAATATTGATATTATCAATGCTGATGTGTTTTTCAATCATTTCTGGTTCTTTTTAAAATAGGCAGATAACGAACGAAAGATTAGCAATAATACCAGGGGAATTAATGCATTATTCATCTGCTGGGGTAGAAAAAACCAACTTAATAGTGTAATTATTATTATAACGGCTGTAACTAAAAAATATTTTTTTGCACTTCCTTTATTACTATTAATAAGAAAGGGAGCGGCCAGGTGGCTGGGCAAGGCCCATGATAAATTAAAATTATTCTTCGTCATGGTATGGTCGGTACTTACCCACATAAAAATCAATAAAATGCCCAAAAATCCCGTTAAAGAAAACAATACTGCATCCAGAACCATCAACGTTTTTTGTAAATATTTGTTACTACTCAAACTTAGAAATACAAATAGCAGCAACAAAAGTGAAAAGAAAAACAAGGGAGTAAACCAGGTAGTATTCTCCTGCTTTTGAAAAGCATAAAGATTGTGAGAAGATAGTACAACCGGAATGTTTTTTGAATTGTCCATAGCCTTCATAAGGTTATCAGGCAAAAATTGTTGCTGACTTACACTCATGACTGCATCGGTTGGGGCGCCTAATAAAATATCTATTCCCAATTTGCCCCAATAGAGTTTGCCGGCATTAAGGTATTGGTGAATGGCCTCCCGAAACCTATAACCAGTGGGCATTACAGGCGGAAGCTCAGGGGGAGGGTATTTATTATTTACAATTAAATCCCGGAGCCGGGTGGTACAATTATCTAAAAAGAAATCATATTTATAATGCCTGTTTTCTTCTTTCAGGTTTTGATTCAAGGCCTGTTGAAGAATTATTTTTTCTTTTTCAGAAAAATCTAAAACCTGTTCTGTGATACCCCTGTTGGAGGCCTGGTATTCAAAGATAAAATCATTAAATTTTTCCACACTTAGCGAATACAAAAGTTTGCCTCGTATAAATTTTAAATAAAAACCTTCATCATCAAAATTAAAGGTCCCGTAATTGTATACAATATCTGTAACACTGTTACTGTCTGTTACTCTTAAGGCACTATGGCCAAAAATAGAGTAGAGCTCATCACCCGGGGTGCAGGTAAGCAGAGATATTTTTATCCTGGAAGAATCCTGTGCGGGACTACTGACAGTAAACTGCAAAAAGTTGAAAATTAAAAAAACCCGTACTAAGATTTGGAAAAATATTTTCATGAAGCTTTGTTGTAAACTAAAACTTGAGTTTCTACGAGTACACCATGTGCAGAATTAAGCAGAATTAAAATAACATAATAATTAAAAAACAAAATTGTGCTACTGTGAATAATAAATCAAAACCTTAGTCCACAGCTACCTGCTGTAATTGGGGGCTTCTTTGGTAATGGCGATATCATGTGCATGGCTTTCTCTCATGCCTGCGTTTGTTATTTTTATAAAAGTGGCATTCTGCAAAGCTTTAATATTGGCAGCGCCGCAGTAGCCCATGCCTGCTTTGAGCCCACCTGTATATTGATGGGTTACTTCTCTTAAGGTTCCCTTAAAATCTACCCTGCCTTCAATTCCTTCTGGTACGAATTTTTTTATGTCATCTTCTACATCCTGAAAATAGCGGTCGCTGCTGCCTTGCGCCATAGCTCCCAGAGATCCCATGCCCCGGTATTGCTTAAATTTCCGTCCTTCGTAGATAATTGTTTCTCCCGGGCTTTCCTCGGTGCCGGCAAAGACATTGCCCATCATTACACATGTAGCGCCAGCTGCCAGAGCTTTTACCATATCACCCGTGTATCTTATGCCCCCATCGCTGATGATTCCAATGTTACGGTTTTTTAGAGCCCTTGCTGCTTCAATTACTGCAGTAATTTGTGGGACCCCTGTACCGGCAACAATCCGGGTAGTGCAAATAGAACCCGGCCCAATGCCAACCTTTACAGCATCTGCTCCAGCTTCCGCTAGAGCTCTTGCACCTGAGGCCGTACCCACATTACCGGCAATTACCTGTAAGCCTTTAAAAGATTTTTTTACCAGTTTTAAATTTGTAATTACACCTTTCGTATGCCCGTGTGCGCTATCCAGGCAAATTACATCTACGCCGGCTTTATGCAATGAATCTACACGTAGTAATATATCTTTTGTAATACCTACTCCTGCACCTACCAGCAATCTTCCAAAAGAGTCTTTTACCGCATGCGGATGACTTTTTAATTTGAGTATATCCCCAAAGGTTACCAGCCCGGTAAGTTTGCCGGCTATATCAACTACAGGTAATTTTTCTATTTTATTTTTTTTGAAAATCAGTTCTGCTTTTTTTAAATCTGTTCCCTGTGGTGCTGTAATGAGGTTTTCTTTTGTCATTACTGTACTTACTTTTTGTTTGTAATTAGTTTCAAAACGTAAGTCCCGGTTAGTGAGTATACCCAGTAATTTATGTTGCTTATCAACTATGGGTATACCCCCAATTTTATTTTCTTTCATTAGTCGTATAGCTTCACCTATAGTTGCATCAGGCAGGAGTGTAATGGGGTCAAGTATTAAACCGTTTTCGCTGCGTTTTACTTTACGAACCTGGTCTGACTGCTGTTCTATACTCATGTTTTTGTGTAAAATACCTAAGCCTCCTTCCCGGGCAAGTGCAATAGCCAGCTGTGCTTCAGTAACAGTGTCCATGGCTGCACTAAGCATCGGAATATTCAGGGTAATTGTTTTAGTAAGCTGGGTTTTAATATCTACATCCCGAGGGAGAATTTGGGAGTAAGCGGGCATGAGTAAAACATCATCAAATGTTAAGCCTTCACCAAAAAATTTTTTAGAATTAATGATACCCGAAGGGTTATTTATTGTAGCCATGTGCAAAGATAAAAGAAAAGGCCTGAATTAATAGTTGGCAAAATTTTGAGAAAGTATTTTACTCTCTATCGATAAAGAATACAAATAAATCAGGGTCGGGTACAACTGATACGGGCCAGAGATTAGGCTAATTTATAAACCTTACCGGGAAGAGATAAAATAATGGCCTGCATTTCCAGCATGAGTAAAGCCTGGGCAACTTCGCTACTGCTCAGATTACTTTTAAAATATAGCTCATCAATCTGTATAGCCTCCTGTTGATTTAAGATATCTATAATAATCTTTTCGTTGGGGGTAAGTTCTATAAATAATTCCCGTTGTTTTTTTTGAGCAGGTTTTAATTTTGGAGCCCAGTTCATAAAGTCCAGTAAATCTTCTGCATTGGTTATTAATGAAGCTTTGTTATTTTTTATAAGGTAGTTACATCCTTCGCTCTTGATATCGCCTGCCCGCCCTGGCAATGCAAATACATCTTTGTTGTAACTATTACCTAATTCTGCTGTAATCAGGGAGCCCCCTTTTTTGCTGCTTTCTATAACAACTATGGCATCACAAAGCCCGGCAACAATCCTGTTACGTTTAGGAAAATTTTGTTTATCAGGTTTAGTACCGCTTTTAAAATCTGTGATTAAACCTCCCTGCGCTGTCATTTGTTTAGCCAGGGATTTATTTTGAGTTGGGTAAATCCTGTCTAATCCATGTGCCAGGACGGCTACTGTAAATAAATCATTTTTTATTGCTGCTTTATGGCCAATGGTATCAATGCCAAATGCAAGACCGCTCACTATCAGGATATTTTCATCCTTTAAATCAGCTACCAGTTTTTCGCAAACCTGTTTGCCATACTCAGAATGATTTCTCGTACCGACAACTGAAATAACTTTATTTGTATTTAAATCTGCATTACCACGGTAATATAGCAAGGAAGGGCTGTCGTAACAATTCAGTAAACGCTGTGGATACTTTACATCGGTAATAAAAAGTGGGGCGATTTTAAATTTTTCTATAAAAGCGATCTCTTTTTCGCAAAGTGAAAAATCGTGAAACGATTTAATACTAGTGGCCCTTATAGTCCCAATTCCATCGATATTTTCAAGTTGTTTCCGGGGCGCCTTAAAAACTGCACCTGCTTCACCATAAATGTTGATTAATGTTTTTGCATGTACATCTCCAATGTTGGGTACAAGGGTGAGCGCTATCTGGTATAATAAATCATTGTTCATGTAATACTGAACAATATTAATAAAAAAAATCAATCGGAGGTGATGCTTAACTCGGTTCTGCGGTTTAACGCTTTTCCGTCTTCTGTATTATTAGCTGCAATTGGTCTTTGCTCTCCAAAGCCTTTGGCAGATAGCCTTTTGATATCTATGCCTTTACTTTGGATGTATGCTGTTACTGCTTTTGACCGGTTTATACTAAGCAATATATTATCTGCCGGTTTTCCGACATTATCGGTAAATCCGCTTATTAAAATGGAAAGCCTGGGATTATCTGACAGGAGGCTGATTACTTTGTCTAATTCTGTAAGCGATTCAGCTTTCAGATCGTATTTATTTACATCAAAAAAAATATTCTTTAACACGATAGAGGCACCTTTCTCTATCGGTTGTAAAGGAATGTTAACTACTAAGGGACTATCGGGTACGTTGCGTATCATGGAAAAATTATCGGAGTAAAATAAATAACCTTTCCGGTTTACGTTAAAAGCATAGTCTTTACCAGCGGGCAATGTTACGAGATAATTACCTTCCTCATCAGTCTGTAATTTTGAAATTATTTTTCGGCTATTGATCTCCGTTAGTTCTACCGCCGAAGGCAAACCATTTTTTGTTTTTTTATCATATACTTTCCCCTTGACCCAAAAAGTTTTTAAGGCTTTAACATCATCCCTTAGTTCAAAACTGTACAAGTCCAGCCCTCCACGGGTATCACCTCCATCACTGGCATAATAAGAGGTTTTTCCGTCGGACGAAACTATAAGAGAACCTTCATCATCAATGGTATTAAGAGGGTAGCCTAAATTTTCAGGAGTTTTCCAGGTATCATCGCCAGCTTTCCTGCTTACATACAGATCGGTCATACCGTAACCGGGGTGTCCGTTACTGTTAAAATATAAACTTTGATTATCTGCATGAATGAAAGGGCAACCCTCGTCGCCTTTTGTGTTTACTTGTGAACCTAAGTTTACCGGCGAACTCCATTTACCGCCAGGGCTTCTATGTGTAACCCAGATATCTTTGCCCCCAAAACCCCCGGGCCGGTTACTCGCAAAATAAAGGTCTCTTTTATCTGGTGATAAGGATGGAGATGATTCCCAAAATTCTGTGTTTACGATTGAACCAAGGTTTTCAGGTTCAGTCCAATTGCCCGCTTTCGTTTTAAATGCGAGATATAAATCACAACTGCCTGCACCTTCAGGATAATTACAGCCCGTAAATATGAGCCAATCTCCATCCTGGGAAATATTTTGTGCGCCCTCATTCAGATTAGTATTTATCTTGCCGGTTACAGGTTGAGCCCGGCTCCACTTACCATTTACAAAATTACTTTCATAAAAGTCTTCATCGTTATTCACCCGGCGGGTAAAGATCATTTTACTCCCGTCAATTGTAAGAGAAGGGAAATATTCCAGGGCAGTACTGTTAGTGCTATCGCCCATATTTTTTGGCGTAAAAACATAAGCCGAGGAAGCATGTTTTTTTTCATAATCCAGCGCAAATTCATAAGCTGATTTACGATAGTTGCCTGCTTGCACACTTTGTTTATTTAGCGTGGGATTACTTAAAAATTTTATTACGGTTTCCAGGGCTTTTAAAAAATTACCTGTTCCTGCAAGAGAAATGGAATAAGGGAGAAGGTATGTTTCAGCATATTGCCTGTCCATTTCCAAAGCCTTTTCAAAATCCGTAACCGAAGCCGGATAATTCTTTAAATTTGCGTATATACCTGCCCGTGATAAATAAGCATCTACAAACTTGGGCTCAATTTTTAATGCTTCATTTAAATGCGCAATTGACTGAGTATATTTATTATCTCTTGCCTCTTCATAAGCTTGGGCATAAATTTCCCCAGCTTTTTTATTAACTTTTTCAGGATTGTACCACTGGGCAAAAGAAGCGTTGCAAAGAGCATTACCAAGACAAAAAATTGCAATAAATTTTACAGCCAGTTTTCTGTTTTTTTCCATGTTAATCTTTAAAAATTGAAGATAAAACGAAAATCCCTTTTTAATATTTCAATAGTGTTAAAGTAGCGCACAAAATAAAGCCAGGGGTTATTTAAGGAACGTTGAGGTATTTATGTATCTGTAAAGAGAGCTCCCATTTTGGGTGGGCTTTAATGTAGGCTATTATTAAAGGAGATATACTTTCTGCTTTGCTCCATTCGGGTTGTAAATACAGTTTGCAACCCGGGGGAACAAGGGCAGCATATTTTTCCGCCCAGGCAAAATCAGATTTATTAAATATGACAACCTTTAATTCGTTTGCTGCCGCCACCAGTTCGGGTAAAGGAGCTTTAAATTTTTTGGGGGAAAGACAAATCCAGTTCCACTTTCCGCTAAGCGGGGA
>JBDSDN010000276.1:0-13021 GCA_039920545.1 Ferruginibacter sp.
GGTATGTAATGCTGGAATACTTCTAAATAGTTTAGAAGCAAAGGCTAAGCCCAAAGCCCGGGGCATTTGTCCCCCGGTAGGTGCTATATCACTTGAAACGTTTTTTAAGTTCACGAGGTCAAGCCACTGGCCATCTTCATTTACCATTTTTGTAGCAAAATGGGCATTCATCTGCCGGCCGGCGCTGAAGGGTTCATTTTTTACATCGGGATCAGCATAAAGTTGCGCAAAGAATTGCTCTACTGTGGCCAACCCACTTGCAAACATAAAAGTCTGATCCCTGTAATATCCTGCCCGGAAATCCCCTGGCTTGAAGAATTTTGCCATTGCTACCTGTGCCACTTCCTTTCCATCTCCAAAAATTCCAAATTTTGCCTTGCCCGTAAGTACTTCTTTTCTTCCCAATAAACTAGCCTGTCTGCTGATGCAGACGCATTTGTAGTCATTTAGCACTTCATTTCTGAAATGATCAAAACTCAACTTCTCCTGAAGTGCAGCATCGCTGGTATCAATAGTGTCCATATCTTGGGAATTAGGCAAATTTAAATCTTTTAGTCAGGTTTGTTAAATTACTGCTAAGTGAATAACAATTTATGACAAAATAAAACGTTTTTGTATCTTTGAAAACAATTTAAATCAGGTACTAAATGAAAAAAATATTCTTTTTATCGGCTCTATGCGTTTCTACTACTATAATATTTGCACAAAAAATTGCTACTGCCGATAAAGTTTTAACCACTGGTACCGAACTTAAAGTGGCCCCGCCTGAAACCTTGATTTTAAGAGAAGAAGAATTCAACTTTGGTAAAATTCCACAGGGTAAACCCGTAACACATGTTTTTGAAGTAACGAATACTGGTAAAGCTCCATTTAAACTTGATAATGTGCAAGCAAGTTGTGGCTGTACCACCCCAGAGTGGAATAGGGAAGAAGTAATTGCTCCCGGTGCAACGAGCAAAATCACTGTTGGATATAACGCCGCCTCAGAAGGACCTTTTACAAAAAATATTACCATTACATACAATGGCACACAATCTAAACTTATGCTTATTAAAGGTGAAGTTTGGAAAACACCTGCTGCCAGTGCACCCTCAAATGAAGCATTAACAGATTTAAAAAACTAAAAAAAAGAAGATCATGAAGAAATTATTATTCTCTTTAACGGCCCTGGCTTTTTCGGCAGTATTATTTGCGCAAACAAAAGCAAACGATGTTGCAAAATTTAAAACAGATGTGATAGACCAGGGAAAGCTTGAAGTAAGTAAACCCGAGCTTGCAACATTTGTAATAACTAATATTAGTAATGCACCGCTAATCATTGAGCAGGCAAACCCTACCTGCGGCTGTACCATGGGCGATTATACGAAAGAACCTATTGCCCCAGGTAAAACAGGAATTATTACTGCGAAATTTAATGCAGCCTCAGTCGGTATATTTGAAAAGCACCTTACCGTAAAGTTTGCCGGTATAGACGAATTAAAAAGTATTACTATCAAAGGAGAAGTATTGAGTGCTGAAGATTATGCAAAGACAAAAGGAAGTATGAATGCTGCTGATACGAAATCAGTAAGTACAACCCCGGTACCTGCCGTTAAACAGACAGTTACAAAGAGGAAGACTTCTAAAAAATCTGAAAAACTTAAAACAAAAACTTCAGTAGCCAAGGCTAATTAATAATATTCCAAATAGATTTACTGAAAACCCCGGCCTCCCCGGGGTTTTTTTCTACAATTTATTTCCAAAATATGACCTTTATATTTCCCTGATATGGGTACTTTATTTTAAGTTACATCACTAAATAAAAAATGAATGAACGAAAAGAAGTATAGTTTTGGGATGATTGGGTTAGGTACTATGGGAGCTAACCTTGTTTTAAATATAAGTGATCATGGTTTCAGTGTGGCCGGGTATGATAAGGACGTTTTAAAAGTAGAAGCATTAAATAAATACGCTCCTGAAAAAAATATATTTGCTTTCACAGATATTGCAACCTTCATTCATTCTCTGGAGTTGCCGAGGGTAATAATGTTGCTTGTACCTGCAGGGAAAATTGTTGATGCCGTAATAACAGACATTATACCATTGATTACCAGCAATGATATAATTATAGACTGCGGAAATTCTCATTTTATAGATACCCAACTCCGTATAGACACCCTCATGAAAAAACAGTTACATTTTATGGGGCTTGGCGTTTCCGGTGGGGAAACAGGCGCCAGGTTTGGCCCGAGTATTATGCCGGGCGGGGAAATGGCTGCTTACACCCGTATAGAACCCATGCTGAATGCCATTGCAGCAAAGGTAAATGGCGTACCCTGCACCGCTTACATGGGCTCTGGCTCGGCCGGGCATTATGTAAAAATGATTCATAACGGCATAGAGTATGCGCTTATGCAGTTGATTGCGGAAAGTTACCATTTACTAAAAGTTTATGGCGGCCTAACCAATGAAGAACTGAATGTTGTTTATTCCCAGTGGAACAAAGGAAAACTTCAATCATTTTTAATAGAAATCACAGCGGCGGTATTTTTACAAAAAGATGATGCCGGCCCGGGTATGCTGCTGGATGTAATTACGGATAGTGCCCATCAAAAAGGCACGGGTGCCTGGATGAGCCAGGATGCAGTAAATGTACAGTCGCCCATACCTGCGATTGATGCTGCCGTATCTCAGCGGATATTATCCTCAATGAAAGAAGAAAGGGTTTTAGCGGCGGGGGCAAATAAAAAAGAAACTGCTGCAAGCATTAAGGGAAATAAAAATGATTTTATCAGTCAGTTGGAAGATGCCTTACATGCAGCTTTGATCATAACCTATGCCCAGGGCCTGGAAATGTTGCAGAATGCTTCCACAACTTATAAATACGGTACCGACATTGCAAAGGTTGCAACCATCTGGCGGGGCGGATGCATTATAAGGGCGGCTATACTGGAAAATATTACCGAAGCTTATAACAAACAGAAAGATTTAAAAAACATCATGCTGAGTGAACAGTTTTCGGGGCAATTAAATAAGGAGCAGTATTCTTTAAAAGGTATTTTAAAAACCGCAATAAACAATGCCATCCCTGTGCCGGCATTCTCAGCCTGTATGAATTATTATGACAGTTTTTACAGCAGCTGGCTGCCGGCAAATCTGATTCAGGCGCAACGGGATTTTTTTGGTGCACATACCTATGAGCGCCTTGATAAACCCGGAATTTTTCACACAAACTGGAATGAAAAAATTCAATAAAAAATGGAAGCAGGAACAAAAACAAACCCTACCCTTGTAGCAATTTTTGGCGGCACCGGGGACCTTACCTGGCGTAAGCTAATACCCGCCTTATACAATCTCTACCTGGATGATTGGCTAAACAGTAAATTTCTAATCATCTGTATGGGTAGGCAGGAAATGACGAACCAGGCCTTTATTAAAAGACTGAAAGAAGGGGTAGACAAATTTTCCCGGCGTGGTAAAACAAAAAAAACTGACTGGGATGCTTTTGCCAAAATGATAGAATATAAAAAAGCTGAGTTTGACCATGCCCCCGTTTATACGGCTTTAAAAAAGCAGGTAGCAACTTTTGAGAAAGAGGCAAATTGTGCCGTGAACAAAATATTTTACATGGCGGTGCCCCCCCAATTTTTTGAGTTGATTGCAACCAAAATTGGTGAAGCAGGTTTGGCGGCTGATAAAGCCTATGCCCGGTTGGTTATTGAAAAGCCGTTTGGAACAGATTTAAAAAGTGCTCAAAAATTAAATGCTTCACTTTTAAATATATTTGACGAAACCCAGTTGTACCGCATCGATCATTACCTGGGGAAAGAAACGGTACAGAATATTCTTGCTTTCCGCTTTGCAAATGCTTTGTTTGAACCGGTATGGAACCGCAATTACATAGATCATGTACAAATAACAGTAGCTGAAAAAATAGGGGTAGAAAGCCGGGGAAATTATTACGAGATCAATGGTGCCCTTCGGGATATGATCCAGAATCACCTGCTGCAATTGCTTTGCCTTATTGCTATGGAGCCCCCGGTATCATTTAATGCAGATGAAGTGCGCAACCGGAAAGTGGATGTTTTACATGCATTAAGAAAAATAAAAAAAGAAGACGTACATAATTTTGCAGTACGGGGGCAGTATGATGCAGGATGGGTAGATGGCAAAAAAGTAAAAGGTTACCGCCAGGAACCAGATGTATCCCCAGAATCGCATACGGAAACCTTTGCGGCCATAAAATTTTTTATTGATAACTGGCGTTGGAGCAGCGTGCCGTTTTATCTGAGAACCGGTAAACGGATGAACGAATCTATTTCTGTTATCACCATTCAATTTAAACCGGTGCCACATCAATCTTTTCCAGATGAAGCTACAGAAAACTGGCAACCAAACCGGATGGTACTTAATCTGCAACCCGATATGGGAATCCGCATTCGCTTCCAAGCCAAAAAACCCGGACTGCAAATGCAGCTTAACCCCGTAGATATGCTTTTTAATTACAGCGATACCTACACCAGCGGCACTCCTGAAGGTTACGAAACTTTGCTATTGGATGTTATTGAAGGTGATGCTACTTTATTTATGCGGGCTGACCAGGTAGAAGCTGCCTGGGAAATACTAATGCCCATTTTAAGTACCTGGCAGGCAAACCCCTCCGTAAATTTTCCTAACTATGCCGCAGGTTCGCAAGGCCCCGAAACTGCTGAAGGTTTAATTGCTAAAGATGGCAACAACTGGATTATAATGCCTTTCGAAAAAAATAAGCATGAGTAACATTTCTGTTTTTGAAAATGAAAATTTGCTCAGCGAAGCTGCCGCTGATTTTTTAGTCTCCCTCTCAGCTGAAAGCATAAAAAAAAACGGGAAGTTTTCCATTGCATTATCCGGCGGCAAAACGCCATCTGCTTTATTTTCATTGCTGGCTACCCCAAAATATAATAATGCTATAAACTGGCAGCAGGTTTTTGTTTTTTGGGGTGATGAACGATGTGTACCTGTGGATGATGAAAATAATAACAGCCATGTCGCCAAACAGCTTTTATTAAATAAGGTAGACCTACCTCAGAAAAATATTTTTACCGTACCGGTGAACATGCCTCCGGCAAAGGCAGCGCATCACTACGAACAAACCCTTAAAATATTTTTTAAAACTTCCTTTCCTTTGCTTGACATGATTTTGCTGGGCATGGGTACAAACGGGCACACAGCTTCACTTTTCCCTAAAACAGCTATATTAAAAGATACGACAGCATTGGTAAAAGAAGTGTTTGTAAAAGAAGCCGGGTCACACCGCATAAGTTTTACTGCACCAATGATTAATAATGCAAAAAACATATTGTTTCTTGTAACCGGTAAGGAAAAGGCCAGCATGCTGCACACGGTTTTGCAGGGTAAGTATGAGCCGGTAAAATATCCGGCACAATTAATAAAGGCCGCCCACGGAAACCAATTGTTGTGGTTTGTAGATAAAGCTGCAGCAGTGAAACTGAAAATAAAATAAGAAAATTTTTTCATGGAATAAAAATTTCAATAAACACCCACAACCATTATGTTTATATCCGCCATTGAAAGAGTAGCTCAATATACGAGGCCAATCCATACTATTATGCGAACCTATGGGGGAAAGCAGCTAATACCGGGTGCGTCAACTATATTTTTTGTAAATCAGGAAGGTTATGCAGTTACCTGTAAGCATGTGGTAGAACTGATTGCCTCTTCTGATACTATAAACAAAAATTATGATAATTTCAGGGAAGAAAGGAAGGGAATAGCAGCGCACCCAAAATACAAACAACTTTTAAAAGGCCTGGAATTAAAATATAAATATCAACCTGACACAATCATTCAAATAAAAAATAATTTTGTAGATAGTGTTGATAAAATGAGCGGCTTTACCTGGCACCTTCACCCTACTCTTGACCTGGCTATTTTGAAATTAAACGATTATAATACGCTTTATTACCAGGACTGTGCAAAATTTTTAAGAAAAGGAGAAAATATTAAACAGGGCAAATATTTATGTCGTTTGGGTTTCCCTTTCCCCGAATTT
The DNA here is from genome assembly GCA_039920545.1 of Ferruginibacter sp. Classification (GTDB taxonomy): domain Bacteria; phylum Bacteroidota; class Bacteroidia; order Chitinophagales; family Chitinophagaceae; genus Ferruginibacter. Next base: position 6,035 of record JBDSDN010000276.1, read on the forward strand.
ACCAACTTTATTTTTAATGCGGCAACCGATGATATTGAATGGGCCGATACAGGTATAAATGCCTCACCCAGGTTTCCGATTGATGGGATGGTTACTCGTTTTTTAGCCGACCAGCAGCATGGCGTATTTGGAATAGAATTGAGTACCCCCGGCCTGCGGGGACAAAGTGGAGGGCCGCTATTCGATGTAAATGGAACTATTTATGGAATGCAGTTTTCCACCAAACACCTGCACCTGGGCTTTGATTTAGTTGATATGGAAATTTTAGTAAACACCAGTATAAAAAAAGTGACGGATTATTCTTTTTTACACCTTGGGCAATGTATACATGTAGATACAATTAAAACTTTCCTGGCAGAGCATAAGGTTTCTTATTTTGAAGAAGACTAAGATTTCGCCAATACCAATTTGCAAAATTATTTAAACCTATCGCTCCATAGAAATATAATATTGCCAAGGTTATAAGCTGGATTTACGGCTTGTTAATAGTCAATTCCTGTTACTGGATTGCCTTAAACAAAATTGAAAATTATACCGATTGGTATTTTCATTATTCGTTTAAGTAAGCATGTAATTTTCATTTGCAAAGTGGAAAAAATTACCCATCATTTATAAACAAATAAAGAATACTATTTATTTTTAAATGGCATGATTTTTAATGTTTTTATAAAAACATTAAAAAGTTTTATTATGGCTAAGTCAATTGCAAAAAATCAAAAAAGCGGCAGTAAAAGTATGCCGGCTAAAAAAGCTACAACTCCGTCTTCATCTGCATTAGAGGAGTTTTTTGTTGGCGAAATTAAAGATGTTTACTGGGCCGAGAAACACCTCGTAAAAACAATTCCTAAAATGCAGAAAGCTGCTACTTCTACAGAATTGAAAAATGCTTTCGCTGATCATCTTGAAGCAACAAAAGGCCATGTTGCCCGGCTGGAGGAAGTGTTTGGTTTATTAGGCGAAAAAGTTGTTGCAAAAAAATGTGAAGCTATGGAAGGTATCATTAAAGAGGGGGCGGGGATTATTGAAGAAACAGAAGCCGGCACTGCCACCCGGGATGTAGGATTAATTTTGGCAGCACAAAAAGTAGAACACTACGAAATATCTACTTATGGAGGTCTTGCCCAACTGGCAAAAACCTTAGGTAAAAATGATGTCGCTTCAATATTGACGACCACGCTCAATGAAGAAAAAGAATGCGATCAGCTGCTTACGGGTATTGCCGAAAATGATATCAACTACGAGGCAGAAGAAGAAGGCTAATTCTTTACATGATAAATATTAAAAAAAGGAGTAAGCCTCCTTTTTTTTATTAGTACAAACTTATTTTACTGCTAAATTAAATAACGATAGCAACCCAATACTGCGTAAAATCAAAAACAAACCTTTCATTTTCAAACAATCACTTTATGGCAACAAATAAAAAGAACCAGCCTGATAAAAAATCAGCAGACCTGGCACATGATATTGAAAAAGGGGACAACCAATTTCTAACTACCGACCAGGGACTAAAAATAAATGATGATCAAAATTCATTAAAAGCCGGTGAAAGAGGTGCAACACTTTTAGAAGATTTTATTCTCCGGGAAAAAATTACACATTTTGATCATGAGCGGATCCCCGAGAGAATTGTACATGCAAGGGGGTCAGCTGCACATGGAGTGTTTGAGTGTTATGAATCTATGGCTAAATATACCAAAGCAGGATTTTTAAGTGCAGCGGGGAAAAAGACTCCTGTGTTTGTGCGCTTTTCAACCGTGGCGGGTTCCCGTGGCAGCACTGATATGGCAAGGGATGTAAGAGGCTTCTCTGTTAAATTTTATACTGATGAAGGCAACTATGACCTGGTTGGTAATAACATTCCGGTATTCTTTATACAGGATGCTGTAAAGTTCCCGGATCTTATTCATGCTGTAAAGCCGGAGCCGCACCGGGAGATTCCGCAAGCAGCCTCGGCTCATGATACTTTCTGGGATTTTATTTCATTAATGCCGGAAAGCATGCACATGATTATGTGGGCCATGAGTGATAGAGCCATCCCCCGCAGCCTGCGGATGATGGAAGGTTTTGGCGTTCATACTTTCCGTTTAATAAATGAAGCCGGTAAATCCTGCTTTGTTAAATTTCACTGGAAACCACTGTTAGGCGTACACGCAGTTGCCTGGGATGAAGCTACACGTATTTCAGGCAAGGACCCCGATTTTCACCGGCGGGACCTTTGGGATGCAATTGATAGCGGAGCCTTTCCTGAATGGGAGTTTGGAGTTCAGGTTGTTGATGAAAAAGATGAACATAAGTTTCCTTTCGATCTTTTAGATCCCACAAAACTTATTCCGGAAGAGATGGTGCCAGTGCAACTCATCGGCAAAATGACCCTTAACCGCAACCCTGATAATTTCTTTGCAGAAACAGAGCAGGTTGCATTTCACCCCGGGCATTTGGTGCCCGGCATAGATTTTTCAAATGATCCTTTACTACAAGGCAGGTTATTTTCTTATACCGATACCCAGCTCTCCCGCCTGGGCAGTGCTAATTTTCATGAGATTCCCATTAACCGTTCTATAAATACGGTTCACAATAATCAAAGGGATGGCCACATGCGTCAACAGATAAACAGCGGAAAAGTTTCATACCATCCCAATAGTATGGGTGGTGGATGCCCGTTCCAGGCGAAAGCCACGGAGGGTGGATTTACATCTTACGCTGAAAGAATTGACTCTAAAAAAATAAGAGCCCGCAGTCAAAGTTTTTTTGATCATTTTAGCCAGGCAACTTTATTCTATAACAGCCAAAGCACCGCAGAAAAAAATCACCTTACCAATGCTTTACGTTTTGAATTAAGTAAAGTAGAGATTCCGGCTATACGGGAACGAATGGTCGGTTTACTAACGCAGGTAGACAGGGACCTGGCTGCAAAAGTAGCAGATGCACTTGGCCTTCCCCTACCAAAAGGCCCTGTTATGCCTATGAATCACTCAATACCCGCAGACGGAAACCCTAAAAATTTCCAGTCCGTAAAAGTAACCCTCCCGATAGAACAATCTCCGGCATTGAGCATGCAGAATTTAAACAAGAATACGATAAAGACCAGGCAGGTGGCTATTCTTATTGCCCCGGGTGTAGATACAGTCTCTATGAATAAAATGATTAATGGATTAACCGCCCAGGGTGCTAAGTGTAAATTAATAGCGCCTAAACTTGGGGATATTACCGGCAATGATGGAAAAAAAGTAAAAGCAGATGAAAGTTTTTTAATTGCAACATCTGTTGTGTATGACGCTGTATACATACCCGGTGGTAGTGATAGTATAGCTACGCTGATACAAATTCCGGAAGCACTCCATTTTGTAGAAGAAGCATACAAACATTGTAAACCTGTTGCAGCTGATAGTGAGGCTGTTGAATTTTTAGAGTACACCTATATTGGCAATAAGTTGGGAGATGATGGCTACAATGCAGTCACCGACGGTGTTACAATAGGTAGCAATAAAATTGACATAAGTAAAGCGTTTATAAGTGCAATGAAGCAACATCGTTTTTGGGACAGGGAGATACAGAGAAATGTTCCTGCATAACATTTTTAGGAACAGGTTATTTTTTTTTGTTCATCTTCTTTTTTAAAAAATCATCATTGCAGGTGCAATGATGGTTTTTGTTTTTAAGATTGCGTTACCGCATTTGAGCATTGAGTGGAAAAACTAAATAAACGGGTAGCTGTAAATCCTGTCAGGTACGAAAAGCTTACGCCCGATAGGAGTGAAAAGCCCGGCGTATTGCCGATAGCGGTCGAGGACTTGTAACCGATAGCGGTTCCAAAGCTGGATAAAGAAATATTGCCGGCGTTCCTATCTCCTGGTTTTTCTGATTTCCGGATTGAACGAGTAACTTTGGCCCATGTTACAGATAAGTCAACGTGGCCTGCAGATGCCCGCCTCCCCCATTCGTAAACTTGTTCCTTATGCGGAAGCGGCTAAAAAAAGAGGCACTAAAGTTTATCATTTAAATATTGGCCAGCCTGATATTGAAACTCCACAGCAATGCTTAGACGCAGTTAAGAATTGCAATATACAGGTACTGGAATACAGCCACAGTGCCGGCAACGAAAGTTACCGCAAAAAATTAGTGGAGTATTATGCTAAGAATAATATTTTAATTACCGCCGGGGACATAATTGTTACTACGGGTGGAAGCGAAGCTATACTTTTTGGGTTTATGGCCTGCCTGGATGCAGGGGATGAAGTAATTATACCTGAACCATTTTATGCCAATTATAATGGTTTTGCCATACAGGCTGATGTGAAAGTGGTGCCCATAGGAAGTACCATAGAAACCGGTTTTGCCTTACCCCCTATTGAAGATTTTGAAAAAGCCATTACACCCAAAACAAAAGCTATTGTAGTATGTAATCCTAATAACCCAACGGGGTATTTATACAGTGCTGCCGAAATGGAAACGCTTAAACAAATTGTAATAAAGCACCACCTGTTTTTGTTTGCGGATGAGGCTTACCGTGAGTTTTGTTACGAAGGCACCCATACAAGTGCAATGCATTTGCAGCGAGCAGAACAGCATGTGATATTGATGGATACCATCAGTAAAAGATACAGTGCCTGCGGAGGTCGCATTGGAGCTTTTATAACAAAAAATGCTAACGTTCTAAATGCAGCAATGAAGTTTGCGCAAGCCAGGTTAAGCCCGCCATTTTATGCCCAGGTCCTGGGAGAAGCAGCAGTTGATTTACCGGATAATTATTTTGATACAACAAAGGCAGAATATAAATTACGCAGGGATACTATTGTAAAAAGGCTTAATGCCATGCCCGGCGTTTTTTGCCCCAACCCGGGAGGAGCTTTTTATGCAATGGCACGGTTACCCATAGACGATTGCGACCGGTTTTGCCAATGGCTTCTTGAAAATTTCAGTTACGAAAATGCTACTATTATGCTGGCACCTGCTACCGGTTTTTACAGTACACCCGGCTTGGGGAGAAATGAAGTAAGGCTCGCATATGTGCTAAATGTGGAAGCTATAAATAAAGCCATGAATTGCCTGGAGAAAGCGCTGGAAACCTATCCCGGAAAAATGAGCATGGATTTGTAGAGGGATAAATTTTATTCTTCAACTCAATAAAATTTCTCCGTCTTAAAAGTCTTACTAAAATTATTTACACCTCTTCCTCCAGGAAAGATTTAATCAATGCCTGCCACTGCATTTCTGAAAGGCCTCCGTATGCGCCAATAGCCACTACCGTGTTGCGAAGTTTATCAGTTAACCTTTTTACATCGGTATTAGGCAATTCATTTCGCCCATGGTATGATGCAGTTACCTTATTTCCCTGGCGTTGGATAATAAAAGTAGAAGTGGCTCCTTCTTTAAAAAAATGCGCTGTTTCGTTCCCCGCTTTAGCCGGGTTGCCACATGACCCTACTATAAGGTAAATAATCTCTGAGTCGCCGGCTTCATTCATCTCTTCCTGAATATTCAGCACTTTTACCCAATCATAGCCATCACCTTCCCGCATGCCCGGGCCGGGAATGTCAATCATAAAATAATCGTCTTTTTCAGCGAGCCTGTTTACAATTTTTCCATCGCTGCCGGTTATAATAATCTCTGCACTTAAAGCACCGCACAGCTTATGCCACAGGTGTGCATTCTGCAAACGCATACTTGCTCTTTTAAATGTTTTTAACGCTTCTTCTTTATCATTTGTTACTACTGATTCCTGCAGATCCGTGGGTTTACCTGTGACATTTACCGGTATTATATCATCTGTTGTCAGTTTTAAAATGTCCATAAATATTATTTTTATAAAAGAATTCCTACGGAGGAATAAAGTCATATTAAATCAATTTTTACGCCAAAAGCAAGGTGTGTTTAGCAGGTTGATTTAGAATTGTCAATGTGTATGCAGAAAAGTAAAAAAAGAAAAGTAATTTTCATTATTCATATTATGTATAATCATTTTGAAAATTAAAAGAAACAATAAAGCAACAATTATATGGAAGAACAACAAATGAATTTAGGAATTGGCACAAGATTACAACATACCCAATTTGGGCCGGGTGTAATTGTTGGTGTCCGGTACGCCGGTTATTTAATATCATTTATCAATCATGGAATAAAAGAGATTGATAAAACAGATGAAAAGCTGGAAGAAATAATTGCGGAAAATGTTACGGCTGAAATAGAAACCAGCAGTGAGGTGGAAAAATCTATTTTAAAAATTCTAAGGCAATGGGCTGATGTAAGCGAAATTATTCCCTTAGGAGATAAGTGGCTCGGCGGAACTATGGCTTTGCAAACTGCAGATAAAACTTTAAAGCCTAAAGAGATTGCTATTGAAGATTTTTTTCACAAAATAGTTATGCTCCGGGACAGGCTACGTGTTTTAGAACAGCATATAAATAGCAATAAAAAACTAGCCGATGAAGAAAAAGTAAATATGCAGCAATACATAACAAGATGTTATGGCTCACTCACCACCTTTAATGTATTGTTTAAAAATAAGGAGCATTGGTTTGTGGGCGACAAGGGTAAAGAGGATTAACCTGGATCAATATTTTATTGAGTAAACTATTTTTTCCTCCTTGCACTTTGCTAATTGCCTTTTGAAAAATGAACAATTTATTTGTTAAACCATTTCTCACTGTAAACGAACAACGCACACTAATTTTGGGGTGGTTTTTATACGCCAACCCGCAAAAAACTTTAATGTCGGCCGGTGCTGATAAAATAATTATTAGCGAAAAATGTTAATCCGAAAAAAGCAATGATTGAATTAAAAACATTTGATGCCATTCTGGATAGCGGGCAACCTAAACGTCTGATGAAGTATATTCTTATTTGATGTTCACAAGGAAGTACTGTTGTAGTTATTGATGACAAAGAATTACCGTTGACTAAAAACCAGGTAGTTACAATTACATCAGGGCAAATTCATTATTTTAAAAAACTAAAGGCGCAAGGTTTTCTGCTGGAATTTACGCTTGA
>JBDSDN010000277.1:0-2961 GCA_039920545.1 Ferruginibacter sp.
GTTGAAACAAATTTTTCTATGCTTCTGTATTCATTTATCTCTTTATTTGCCACGGCCAGTTCATTCACCCGGCTCTCCAACTCCATTTTGTATTGCTCAGATTTTTCATCTGCACCTTGGCGGGCTGCGCTTTCTTTCACATAAATCAATATGGAGTAAATACCTAGTAAAAGTGCCAGGATGAGGGAAACGAGGTTAATGGTGAGAATAGAATTATTGAATTTTTGCAAATCGTTGCTCCGTTCTTTTAAAAGAGCGGTTTCATAAAATTCCATTTGCTTAATATACTTTATAATCTCAGGAGAATCTGTCGTAGTTACATTTTCAATATTTCTCCAGAAATTTTTCAGTGTAATGTCAGCAGATGCCGGCCCGGCCGAATCCATCATTAATTTAATTGCTGCCGACTTGGCAACCATCTGCCTTCGGATGGTATCTAACTTCAGTTGTTGAACTTTATTATTTGAAGTAAGATCACGTGTCAACTTATAAGCAGAGTCAACATGTTTTGCAGAAACCTGGTATTTTACTTTTTCTTCAGTAGTCCTAAGCCCCATAAAACCACGAAAATTAAGCTCCAGTGATTTATATTCCGACGCCAGGTATTCCAGTGTATTAATTATTTTATTGGTGTGGTCTATCCATTTAGCCTGCTCTGCAAGCTTATTTGTATTTATAAACAGTAAAAGATAAGAAAGCAATAAAAGAAAAAAGGCAGAAATAAATCCTATGACTTTGCTTTTGTTTATCATCAGGCTCATTCCTAAAATAGTTTTATAGCTGGTATTGATGCCAGGTAAACAAATTTAAACTTTTTATATAAAAAAGTTATAAATGGAGCAGGGCACTATTTTCTGCCGCCAACAGCTTTAAAAATAACCACAACAATAATTATGATTACAATTATGCTTACCCAAATACCTACTTTAAATCCTGCGCCGAAAATATTACCAATTGCCTGGCAACTGCTTAGAGATGAAATACAAAAAAATAAAATTACAGATAGAAATAATGGAAACTTTTTCATACTTTTTTTATTTATTTTATAAAATTACTTTTTAGAAAATTTAAAACCTGACAAAGGAAAAGATTTCTGCAGATATATTTTTGTTAAGCCAGTAAGGATAGCCCGAGCTTAAGTTCTTTTAAATTATTAAATCATTTAAACAGATAATTTGCCATGCTCGCCTTCATGGTACCCATGGCCGTTTACAGTGGCCTTAAGCATATTGAATAAAACAACAATTTTGTTAGCGCTGCTATCCCAGTATTCTACCTCTTCCGGGTCAGCTTTTACCAATAGAATTTTCGGGTCGTTTAAACCTTCGGGAAACCAGGCTTTCATTAGTGGAGACCAAAGTTCTTTTATTTTCTTTTTATCGTCAGATAAAGTGGCTTTAGCTGATAGGACAACATAAGAATTTTTGGAAGGAGAAGCGTAACTTAAAAGAATTTCTCCTCGGTGGGAGATTTCCTCGACTTTACCGGAATATTCATTGGTAAAAAACCAAATGCTGCCGTCATCGTCAACTTTTGCCGTAGCCATAGGCCTTCCCCTTAACTTTCCTGTAGCTGACTTTGTAACAAGCACACAGGTTTTTATTTCATTTACCAATTCTTTAAATTTTGATACCTGAACTTCTGCATTTCCCATCTTATCTTTTTTTAAAATTATTTTTTTACTGGTTCTTTCTCCTGGCTTGACTCATAATTAACTGCAGTTTCGGCAATATCAGATAATCCTTCGTCTGCAAGTTTCTCTTCGTTCAAGGTTTTAACCAATATTTCTGCACAACTTTCATAGCCTAAAGTTTTGGCAAGTTGTATTAAACCACCATAGGTCGCTATTTCGTAATGTTCCACTTTTTGTCCGGCCATAATTAATCCCACATCCCTGGTGGCAGTTCCAGATTTTGTGTCTTCAATTATACTGCTGCCCTCCTTGGTAATACCTTCCATAGCTTCACACTTTTTAGCCTGTGGCTTGTGGCCCAAAATCTTAAAAACCTCCTCCAACCTCACTGCATGTTGTTTAGTAACAGCCAGGTGATCGTTGAAAGCAGTTTTTAATTTTGCAGAAGTGGCGGCATTTTTCATTTTGGGAAGTGTTTTCACCAGGTGCTTCTCCGCCCAATAAATATCCTTTAACTCATCATGAAAAAATTTTTCGAGCATAGAATCTTTTACCGGGAAATATTCTTTAATTCCGGTTCCACTCTTTTTGGGATTTGCACTTTTAGGTAATGTTGATTTTGATTTCATATGAAAAGGTTATGTTGGTAAAATAATATCGCTAACGCTGTGATTATTATGCCAAAAATTATTTCCTTTATACACTGGTTTAGCGCTTTTAGGTGCAAAAGTTTATGTGGAATAAATTTCTCATTATTAAAAAACGAAAAATTAGAACCCGATTAAACCTAAATTACAATCTTGGCAGCATTTTGGATTATTGTGATATTTGGAAAAACAATTATAAATTTTAAAACTTAAAACTATGAGCTCAAGTAAATTATTAGCAGGTGTATTATTAGGCGCAGCCGCAGGAGCTGTGCTGGGTATCTTATTTGCACCTGATACCGGAAATGAAACCAGGAAAAAAATTGCCAAAAAAGGTAGTAGTTTTGGCGAAGATGTAAAAAATAAATTTAATGACCTGGGATCAGCATTGCAGGATAAATATGATAACATCCGTGGAGAAGCCAATGACATAATGGATAAGGGAAAAGATAAAGCAAACAGTATGATGGAAAAGGGGAAACAAACCGCCCAAAATATGAAGGATAAGGCTGAGAATTTTAAAGACGAAACAAAATCTACCTGGGCTTAATTCTAATAAGAACCGGCGACAAAATTCTAAAGAATGCAAAACGAACCTATAAACAATTTAGAATCACTTTTTGACAGGACGGGAGATTATGTGGAAACACGTCTTGAGTTATTTAAATTAAAGGCAACTCA
>JBDSDN010000278.1:0-4273 GCA_039920545.1 Ferruginibacter sp.
AAAAGTATTAAGAAATATTTTCGCCGTGCGCAGGAATGGTGAAACTAAATGTACTCCCCTTGCCCGGTTCGCTCTCGGCCCAGAGTTTTCCATGATGACGCTGTATAATTTCATTAGAGATAAATAGGCCAATGCCCAGGCCCTGAAATTGTATAGCATGTTCTTCTACCCTGTAATAGCGGTCAAATATTTTGTTTAGATGCTGCTTAGATATGCCGATACCATTGTCTTTTACTGAAACTTTTACTTCTCCATCTTTTTCGGCTACATTAATGTAAACATCTAATGAATCGGGGGAATATTTTATGGCATTGTTTAATAAATTTATAACTACCTGCTGCAATCTTTCTCTATCCCCCTCTACCGCACTACCTACTGTTCCTGTAGCAACTATCGCATGCTTTAGGCTGATAGAATTTATGTCTTCTACTGTATGCTTAATCATTTCATTGAAATTAAAAGTAGAAATATTATAATCTAATTTTCCATGCTGTATTTTACTCACATCCATTAGCTCGGAGATTAACTCACTGAGCCGGGCAACTGCATAACTTGCTTTTTTTACATACAAGGAAGTGGCTTCGTCTTTTTTATCGAGCGACATTTCCAGCAACTGCAGGTACGCTTTTGCCGAGGTAAGCGGAGTTTTCATTTCGTGGCTGGCAATGCTGATGAACTCATCTTTTTGGTGTTCCTTTATTTTCTGTTCATTAATATCAGTGTGGGTTCCTATCCATGATGTTATTTTGCCATCAACATCTTTTAGAGCAGTTCCCCGGCTTAAATGCCAGCGGTAGGTTCCATCGTAACGAAGAAAGCGGTGTTCCAAATGGTATTCTTCGCCAGACTTAATTACTTCCTCCCATTTTTTTACTGTAATTGCCAGGTCATCCGGGTGTATTATTTTTTCCCAGCCCCAGTCTTTCAGGTCTTCAATATTCATGTTGGTATACTCATACCATTGCTGATTTAAATAATCAATATTACCTTCCGGATCGGTAGTGTTCATTTTTTGCGGCATGGTATCAGCAATTGTATGAAAATGCTGTGCATATTCAAACTGTATTTTTTTTGCCAATAGCTGCTCCGTTACTTCGTAACCAAAAACCAGTACCCCTGTTATTTTATTATCTTCATCATAAATGGGTTGGTAACTGAAATTAAAATATCGTTCAGCAGGTTCAAGCCCTTTATCATAGGCCAGCCGTATAAGCACTTCGTTACCAAGAAATATTTCTCCGGTGTTATATACGTTATCTAAAATTTTATCAAAGCCCTGGCCCACCAGTTCGGGCAGTGCTTCCAAAATAGGCTTACCTGTAATTTCTCTTGCGCCAAATAGTTTTTGGTAAGATGGGTTTACTAATTCATACACATGATCGGGTCCCATTAAAGTACACACATAAGCAGGGGCATTCATGTACATTTCCTGTATCATTTTTGCATTGCGCTGCAGATGTTTGCGGCCCTGCACTATTTCGGTTACATCATAGGCAAAAACTAAAATGCCTTTAGGGTGCCGCTGTTCATCAAAAATAGGCTCGTAATTAAAATTAATATAGTGCTCTTGCAGCTTTCCTTTTTCCATTTCAATAGAAGTAAGCACCTCCCTGCCTACGTAGGGCTGCCCGGTAGTATATACTTTATCTAATATTTCTAAAAATCCCTGGTCCTTTATTTCCGGTAAGGCTTCTATTAATTTTTTACCGATAATATCCCTATTGCCGGTAAACTGGTGATAGAGTGTATTGGCAAATTCAAAAACATATTCAGGCCCTTTTAAAATAGCAAAGAGCGCCGGTGCTTCCATCAAAAAACTATGCAGCACTTCATGCTCTTTTGCAATACTCTTTGCTTCTTCCTTTAGTATTTTTTCTGCTTTTTTTTGCAAAGTAATATCATCCAATGCCAGTAAAATCAATTGCTCACCGGTCTCCCTGTTTATTGGCTGAATATTAAAACATACGATACGTTCCCCAATTACAGGAAAAGTAAAAACAACTTCTTCCTCTATCATCTTTTCATGCGTCCGCTGAATTTTGAGGAGTGCTTTACGTAAACCCGGTATTTCCCATCCCTGGCTTTGCAGCTCAAATAATAACTTCCCAAGTGTGTCATCTTCAGTAAGCTGAAAAGTTTCATAAAAAGATCTGTTCGCACTTTTTATAATAAAATTTTTATCCAGTACCAGCAGCGGCTCGTGCAGCACTTCAATAGTTGCCTCGGCAAAGCGGCGGCTATGGTTAAGCTCTTCGTTACGATCGTACAGTTCCTGGTTTACGGTGATCAGTTCTTCATTGGTACTTTGCAGTTCTTCTTTACTGGTCTCCATTTCCTCATTCAGGCTTTGCAGTTCTTCGCTGCCGCTCAGCAATTCTTCATTAGAGCTTTGCAGTTCTTCATTAGCAGCTTCCTGGTCTTCGGTAATGCTTCGCATATCTTCTCTTGACCTCACTAACTCTTTTTCCAGGTATAGAATGCGGATATCTTTTTCGTCAAGTTTTATTTTTTCTGCAGCGCCCTTTTGTTTGTTGCTCAGCGCTGGCAGTAGGTCCACGGCCGGCAACTGATCTTTAAACAGAATTAAATAATGAAGGTCAATCGTATTCAGCAGAGGGATTACTTCTATCGTTATCAGTCTTTTTTTATTGTTGATGGCTATGCTATCTTTAATAAAAGGTTCCCCGGTTGTTTTTGCTTTATGTAAAGCATTGCGTAATTCAAAAGCTAAACCTTCCCTGGCCATTTTTAAAACATTAGAACTGGGCTTGCCCGGGGATGCCTCCAGGTATTCCCCCGTAGCACCACGAAATTGCACTATATCAAATTGTTCGTTTACCACTACACCAACCGGCGTATGTTTCAAGAGCAGGATATCATCAGCATTTTTTTGAAAATTATCTGTTTTGCCTTCCTTACTGCGCAGGTAATAATTCCTGTCAGTAAAAGCCGTTTCACTCCGTTCACTGGCCACGTTTCTAAATCTTCCGGGCACGTCTTTACGAATGTATAATTTATCGTTTTTGCCAGAGGGCATAAAAAGTTCAGATGAGTTCCCGGTCGTTTCAGATTTTCCTAATAATAAAGTTCCTTTATCATTTAAGGCGTAATGAAACATGGCAAAAGCTTTTTTCTGTAAAAAAGGCTCCAGGTAAATAAGGACATTACGGCAACTGATGAGGTCCAGGTTTGCAAATGGCGGATCTTTTAAAAAATTATGTACCGCAAACACACATAAATCCCTGACCGTTTTTTTTACCTGGTATTGTCCATTTAATTTATTAAAAAATTGTTGTAACCGGAAGTCGGAAATTCCTTCTACATCCTTTTTAGAGTAGATACCCGTTCTTGCTTTTTTAATAGCGCTTTCAGAAATATCAGTCGCAAAAATCTGGATCCTAATGTTGGAAATATTATCGCTTAAAAATTCATGCAGGCATATTGCCATTGAATAAGCTTCTTCGCCACTGGAGCAACCGGCTATCCAGAGGCGCAAAGGTTTGCTGGTAGATTTGGTTTTTACAATTTCAGGAAATGAGTGTTCGCACAGGCTCTCAAAAGTTGCCGGGTCTCTAAAAAAAGACGTGACCGGTATCAGCAGATCCTGGAATAAAATGTCGGGTTCAGCTTTATTCATTTTCACGTAATCCAGGTATTCCGTAATGGTTTCCAGTTTCAAAATCAACATCCGGCGGATGATACGCCGACGAACAGTGGTTTGTTTGTAATAACTAAAATCTACACCTACCCGTAACCGTAACAGCACCAGTATTTGCCGGAAACTATCTTCATCTGCTTTTTCTTTAGGGATAATTTCATTACCAGAGGCAGATAGTGGAAAGGAGTGTTGAAGTTCCATCAACCGTTCCGGAATTTTTTCCGGCGCCAAAATAAAATCCACCACATGGTCATCAATAGCATGCTGTGGCATACCGTCGTATGATGCAGATTCAGGATCCTGTGCAAAAGTAAGGCCGCCATGATCTTTTATGTCTTTCAAACCCATGGAGCCATCTGCACCGGTGCCGGATAATATTACCCCAATGGCATGTGCCTGGTGCACTACGGCAAGCGAGGCAAAGAAAATATTGATGGGCAGGTTTAACCTGTCTTTAGTAGATCTTGGGCTTAGTTGCAAAATACCATCCGTTGCAACCAGTAATTTATTAGAAGGTATTACATAAATATGATCTGGCTCTACATGTATATTATCGCTTATCTCTATTACAGGAATTTTTGTAAACCGTTGCAAAATTTCTGGCAGGGCACTTTC
>JBDSDN010000279.1:0-8869 GCA_039920545.1 Ferruginibacter sp.
CTTTATCAAAGTGCTTTATAACTGGTTAAGAAATCATCTCATATTTTTTATCCCTTATTTCCAAAAATTATAAATTGATGTATTTATCCTTTAACAAAAACTTAAACCTCCTTAATTAATCTTCTTCAGTATTTTTCTTTCTCATGCACAGAACGGCTATAAACCCCGCTTCTAACCATATCATGAAAAAGAATTTTACAATTATCCTATGTTGTTTTTTTACAATTACAATTTTTGCACAAACAAACCCTTCCTTTGGAATTAAAGCCGGTGTTTCCAACTCGGGGCTCCAGGGCGATGCCGTAAAAAGCCTCGGAAACCTGCTGGATTTCAGTAATGGCATGATCACTACCGGCAAACGCACCGGTTTCTTTGGAGGTGGTTATGTAGATATTCCTATCAGTAAAAATATTTCAGTGGAACCTGGCTTATATTATACCCAAAAAGGTTACGAACTTAAAGGGGCACTTAATATCAAAGGGCTGTCATTTTTAGATGCAAATGCAAAAGCACAATTACAATCGCAATATTTAGATATACCACTCTTGCTCAAAGTAAATATAAATGGCTTACAACTTTTTGCCGGTCCCCAATTTTCCTATTTAATAAATGCCAACCTGCATAGTACAGCTGGTGCCCTCGGTTTTAATATTTTAAATAATAATACAGATGCTACGGATCAGTTTAACAGGTGGGATGCAGGAGTAGCGGGCGGGGCTGGCTACCAGTTTGGTAAAGCAGTAAGCGTTTTTGCCTCCTATGATTATGGATTGACAAAAATAGATGTCAACAAAAATTTAGATGCATACAACAGGGGACTTAAAGTGGGCCTCGGTTTTAAATTTTAAACAATATCCTTGAAGATTCTCAAAAAAATTAAAATGGCTGAAATTAATCAGCCATTTTTTTTGCCCGCCCACCGTAAAATATATAAATACATCTTAATTAGGCGGTCGTATATATTAGAGTTGTTGAATTAGCTAAATATTTACCAGAGTGGTTTTTTACCAGAAGGCTTTCTTCCTCCTTTTGCAATGGAAGATATAGACATATTATGGTTTGCATCAATCCGGGATGATGCTTTATTGTAAACTTTTTTGTTATCGTTAATACCGGGTCTTTCTACGGATGAGGGTTGTGGGCCCGGGCCTTTATCTTGGGTCCCTTCGATCACATCCGGATCACCATCAATTATATTATTGCTTTTTGTAGAAACTTTTTTGGGAAGAGAAGGTTGCTTTTGTGCTTTACCAACAACTGTATCTTTCTTCGCAGAAGATGGTGTTTTCTTAAGGTTTTTTTTTACTGGTAACGCTTTTTTGGAGGGAGTCTTTTTCAGGGAAGTTTTTTTAGGGCTGGCTTTTTTTGAAACTCCTGCTTTTTTAACTACACTGTTTTTTGCAGCCGAAGGTTTGGTCGGTACTTTAGCACCTTTCTTTTTTGCCTCCGATAAGCCGATGGCAACTGCCTGTTTTTTATCGGTCACTTTTTTCCCGGGTTCGCCACTTCGTAAAGTTCCTTTTTCTATTTTTTTCACAGCGGCTTTTACAGATTTTTGAGCAGCTTTTGAATACTTTGCCATTATGATAATTTTAATGGGTAAAAAAATACATAGCTTACGGAACTACGGATAAATTTCAAAAACCATACCACTAGATTAAACTTTCTTTTCATGGGAAGAGATATTCTATAGAATGGTGACCGGGGGGGTTTAAGGTTGGCGAAAACCAATATTATTGGGGTTTACTAAAAAAAAGGGGCCGGAATAGAAATTCAGCCCCGTTTTAAAATCCAATATCCTATGAAAAACCAGAACGAAGATATGGGCGTTATTTTAAAAAATCAATACGTTATTTGGCGTATATTATTAAGTAATTGTTACGTTTTTTTTAGAAAGCCGGAGCTCAACTTTATTGAAATGTTTCTGTACACTGGGCGTTTAAGCATGATGGAGGTTTAGCACCCTGCTAACATTAAATATTTTTTAGAAAAATATTCAATCTTTAAAACATTATTTTCCCCCGTACGTCTTCGCCTATATAGATGGAGGATGCAATTACGATAACTACTGCAATGAGCGCTGAACGCAATACTAATATTACCGCAGTAATAAAAAGAATTAGCAGCCGCCTGCTGGGTTTTATAAAGCAACGTGTAGATAATGATGAAGATGCAGAAGATATCCTCCAGGATGTTTTTTACCAATTCGCCGGAAATACAGAACCGATTGAACAGGCAAGTGGCTGGCTATTTAAAGTGGCCAGGAATAAAATCACTGATAGTTACCGCAAAAAAAAACTACCCCTGGCAGATGACATCTTCAGCACAGCTACCGGTGAAGAAGATATGCCGGACTGGAAGGAAATGATGTTATCAGAAAGCGGCACCCCGGAAACGGAATACTTACGCAATTTATTTTGGGAAGAACTGCAGGTGGCCCTCGATGAGTTACCCGAAGACCAAAGAAATGTTTTCATTCAAAATGAAATGGAAGGAATTGCTTTTAAAGATATTGCTGAGCAATCAGGGCTAAGTATAGCCACACTCATCAGCCGGAAACGTTACGCTGTACTACATTTAAGAAGCAGGCTGGCAATTTTAAGAAACGAATTATTAAATTATTAAAAACCGATCGGAAAAAATGAAAAAATTATTTTGTAAAAAAAGAAAAAACAATTTTTGGAAAAATATGATGCTGATCAATTAAAAATGCTGACAGTATCGTACAAAATTATTAACAATGAAAAAAATCAGGATTAAAAAAGTATTGATGTTTCTGTTGCTGTTTGCGGCTGGCATAATGTTGTTTACCGCCATTGTAATGGGCTTGTGGAATGCCATTCTGCCTGCAGTACTCGGTGTAAAAACAATAACCTATTTACAGGCCCTCGGTATCCTCCTTCTTAGTAAAATATTATTTGGTGGCTTTGGTGGCAAACGTGGCGGGGGCCCGGGGAGGCGCTGGGGAAATATGCAGGAAAAAATGAACAACATGACGCCCGAGGAAAAAGAAAAATTTAAGGCTGAATGGAAAAACCGGTGTGGTGGCCGATGGAACAGTTGGACCCAGGAAACCAGGCAGACGACACCTGAACAACATACAAACAGGGAGCAATAGTGACAGCGGGATAAAATTTATTAAAACTTTTTAACATGGAAGTGCTGGTATTTAAAACCAACCTAACAGATCACAACCGGATAAATGAAGTTGAATCAACCCTGGATCTTCATCCCTATATTGTAAAATGGAATGTAGACCTGAATGACTGTGATAATGTATTACGAATTGTAAGCAACAAAGTAACAGCAGAAGAAATAGAAAAACTTTTATGGACCGCTGGTTATTATTGTGAAGAACTTCAGTAAATAATTACATGTTCCGCCTGTACTGCCCACCCACGCTGTACAACGCATTCGTTATTTCCCCGAGAGAACAGTACTTAACTGTTTCCATTAACGCTTCAAATAAATTGCCATTATCAACGGCTACCTGCTGCAGTTGTTTAAGCATGGCGCCACTTTTGTCCTTATGCCTTTGCTTAAAAGACTCCAGGGTAGTAATCTGCAATTCCTTTTCTGCAGTGGTAGAGCGGATCACTTCTGTAGGCAAAATAGTGGGAGAACCTTTTTTGCTAAGAAAAGTATTTACACCTACAATAGGATATTCGCCGGTATGTTTTAATGTTTCGTAATACAGGCTTTCCTCCTGTATCTTATTTCGCTGGTACATCCGTTCCATAGCACCCAAAACGCCACCTCTTTCTGTAAGGCGGTTAAATTCCGTTAACACTGCCTTTTCCACGAGGTCAGTCATTTCTTCAATTAAAAATGAGCCTTGGTTGGGATTTTCATTTTTGGCCGTCCCCAGCTCCCGGTTAATAATAAGCTGTATAGCCATTGCCCGGCGCACACTTTCTTCGGTGGGGGTAGTTATCGCTTCATCGTAAGCGTTAGTATGTAAAGAATTGCAGTTATCGTAAATAGCATACAGTGCCTGCAGAGTGGTCCGGATATCATTAAAATCTATTTCCTGAGCATGCAGGCTGCGGCCACTGGTTTGAATATGGTACTTTAATTTCTGGCTCCGGTCATTTGCCTTGTATTTATTCTTCATGGCTTTTGCCCAGATACGCCGGGCCACCCGTCCTATCACGCTGTATTCGGGATCCATACCATTACTGAAAAAGAAAGAAAGGTTTGGCGCAAAATCATCTACGCTCATTCCCCGACTTAAATAATACTCTACATAAGTAAATCCATTTGCCAACGTAAATGCAAGCTGGGTAATAGGATTAGCGCCAGCTTCGGCAATATGATAACCACTGATACTTACACTATAAAAATTCTGCACTTTATGGGTGATAAAATATTCCTGCACATCTCCCATTAACTTTAAGGCAAATTCTGTAGAAAAAATGCAGGTGTTTTGCGCCTGGTCTTCTTTTAAAATATCGGCTTGCACCGTACCTCTTACAGTAGACAATGCGTTTGCCTTTATTTTTTCATAAACATCTGCAGGTAGAACATCCCTTCCGCTCAATCCTAAAAGACGTAATCCTAGACCGTCGTTACCTTCGGGCATAGCACCGGAAAAATTTCCCAGGGCCGGTATAACAGGCATACCATCTACGCCATAATATTTTGGCAAATCATCCGGAGTAAATAAAGATTCAATTATTTTATTTACCTGTGCCCGTAAATTATTTTCAAGAATATATTTTTCGCATTGCTGATCAATTGCGGCATTCATAAAAAAGGCCAGCAACATCGGGGCCGGACCGTTTATCGTCATGCTCACCGAAGTTTTGGCATCACATAAATCAAACCCACTATACAATTTTTTTGCATCATCTACCGTGGCAATGCTCACCCCACTGTTGCCCACTTTGCCATAAATATCGGGGCGGTAAGCCGGGTCTTCCCCATATAGTGTCACACTGTCAAAGGCAGTGCTCAGGCGCTTTGCAGGCTGGCCAAGGCTTACATAATGAAACCTGCGGTTTGTTCTTTCAGGTCCCCCTTCGCCGGCAAACATTCTTGTAGGATCTTCGCCCTCCCGTTTAATAGGAAATACCCCTGCGGTAAAAGGAAATTCGCCGGGTACATTTTCCTGTAGCTGCCATTTTAAAATATCTCCCCAGTCGCTGTATTTTGGTAAATAGATTTTTGAGATAATGCTTCCGGATAAACTTTTATAAGTAAGCGGTTGCTTTATAATTTTATCCCTTACTTTAAATTCATAGAATTCTTTTTGGTAACGTTGAAGTGTAGTCGCCCAGCTATCAAGTAGCTTTTTATTCCCAACTGCTAATTTCTCTTCCTTGTCCTTTATCAAATTGGAGAGTGAATCATTATTTAAAATTTTAGCCGTTCCGGTCAATTGGTATAATTCTGTAGCAATCTTGCTTTGGTCTATTACCCAGCCATCATATTCTTCAATGCTTTCCACAATTTCCGAAAGGTACCGCACTCTTTTTGGCGGAATAATGGTTGATTGGCTGGCCGTTTCTTTTGTATGTATATGATGCTCTATTTCACCATGAAATTTTACACCGGTTTTTTCTGCAACTTTTTCCATGAGCCTTTCAAATAATTCATTTACACCTGCATCGTTGAATTGTGCTGCAATGGTACCAACTACAGGCAGCTCTTCATCTTTTGCGTTCCATAATGTATGATTACGTTTGTACTGCTTGCGTATGTCATGCAAAGCATCCAATGCACCGGCTTTATCAAATTTATTCAGGCAGATAATATCTGCATAATCCAGCATATTTATTTTCTCCAATTGCGATGGGGCACCGTATTCAGGCGTCATCACATACATACTTATATTGCAATAATCTAAAATAGAGGCATCACTTTGCCCAACACCGGCGCTTTCTAAAATTATAAAATCATAGCCCGCAGTTTTGCAAATATCAATGGCATCCTGTACATAGGCGCTAAGCGCTACATCGCTCTCCCGGGTGGCAAGACTACGCATATATGCCCGTGGCGAAGAAATTGAGTTCATCCTTATCCTATCCCCTAGTAAAGCCCCGCCTGTTTTTTTCTTGCTGGGATCTACAGAAATTACTGCAATGGTTTTGTCGGCATAAGCATTTAAAAACCTTCTTACTATTTCATCTGTCACTGATGATTTCCCTGCACCCCCGGTTCCTGTAATTCCGAGAACAACAGCCCCCTCTAAATCTCCCCCGGTGGGGGAGACTTTTTGGACCTCGATATTTTCAGATGTATTTTCTATATCAGGAAGTTGGGGTAATTTGTTCTTTATTTTATTTAATACCGTTTCAATCTGATTAATTATCTCTTCATTATTAAATCTTAGTACTTCAAAACCAAATTCATTCAGCTTTTGTGTTCTTTGTTCATCACTGATCTTTATTTCTGGTAATTGATGATAACCACCATCAACCTCAATTATTAATCCTTTTTTTAAACAAACAAAGTCTGCAATAAATTGCCCAATGATATGCTGTCTGCGAAATTTATATCCAATTTGCTTGTTTCTTAAATTTTGCCACAAATAATTTTCTGCTGATGTAGCTTCTTTGCGATGTGATAAAGCAAATTCTTTTAGCTTTTCATAAAGCATTGGATCTGCCATAAAGTGATTTACGGTAAATGAAGATCCATCATAAGAATTGGAATAATCTAATCCGGCTTCAGCAAGTGTGATAGCCCTTGCAATTTTCCGAATATCTTTTTTTTCTCCAAGCGGCAACACACCATTCCATTTTTCCGCAGCTTTCCAAAAGTCTGACTGCTGCCAATCTACTTCCCCACCGGGGGAGGTTGGGAGGGGGCTACTCTGTATTATTACATCTTCAATCATTCCTTCCAGGCCCATTTTCCTGCCGTCATCCGGGCTATAAATTCTGGTAATACCATATTGATGAAGCTCTTCAATTTCAGATGGCAGGATAGTTCCACCACCGCCACCAAATATTTTTATATGGCCACAGCCATTTTCATTCAGCAGATCTTTCATGTATTTAAAAAACTCTACATGCCCGCCCTGGTAGCTGGTAATGGCAATGCCCTGTACATCTTCTTCAATAGCACATTCCACAATTTCTAAAACACTCCTGTTGTGGCCAAGGTGAATAATTTCTGCGCCTTTGCTTTGCAAAATGCGTCGCATGATATTAATGGCTGCATCATGCCCATCAAACAATGCAGCAGCGGTAACAATGCGGACTTTATTTTTTGTACTAAAACTCATAAATATTTTTTTGGCCGGGCAACTTATCGCTGACCCGGCTTCATTGGCGTCGCACTCTTGTACATCAATAAAAAATCAGCAATACTTTAACTTAAAATAAAAAATTGAACAATCACAAATTTACACATTAAGCTTTTAAAACCATTCCCGTAACTTTTAGTCGTAATTTATTATTACAGCATCCTGAAAGTTAGTGCAGCAAAATCTTCTATACTTAATGCTTCTGCCCGGAGGGTGAAAATATCATCCTGTAATACTTCGGCGGTAAATAAACTTTTCACGGCATTTCGTAAAGTTTTCCGGCGTTGGTTGAAAGCAGTTTTTACCAACACCCAATACGCCCTTTCTGATTTTACATTTAAGGAGGCTGTTTTGCGGGTAAGCCTGATGACCCCACTCATTACTTTTGGGGGCGGATTGAAACTTTCCGGTGGCACATCAAATAAATATTCGATGTCGTAGTACGGCTGTATTAAAGCACTGAGCACGCCATATACTTTATTGCCAGGGGCAGAGGCGGCTCTTAGCGCTACTTCTTTTTGAAACATGCCAATCACCACCGGTACGTCTTCTTTCCACTCGAGTATTTTAAAAAGGATTTGTGTAGAAATATTGTAAGGAAAATTACCGATTACATTAAAAGGCTCCTCAAAAGGTTTCTCAATATCTAAAAAACTTTTATGAATAATTTTCTGCTCCAGTGCCTTATATTTTTTTTGCAGGTATCCTACTTTTTCATCGTCTAATTCTACTGCTTTAAAATTTATTCCCGGGAGCTTGATCAATTCTTTTGTAAGCGCCCCGGCGCCCGGGCCTACTTCCAGCAAATTGGTAAAAGTAAAATCTTTAAGCGCTGCTATTATTTTTTGTATAATTATTTCATCTTTTAAAAAATGCTGGCCCAGGGATTTCTTTAAAGTGTACATCAGCAAAACTACAATAAAAAAGCCCCCCTGTTTGGGCGGCTTTTCATTTTATTTATTGGAAAGAAATACCTGTTACTGATCAGCAGTTTTTTCATTATTATTTCATTTTGCGTGAGCACCTAGTGCGAGCTTCTGCCCCATATTAATTAAATTTTACCCTTAAACTCCAGCTTTTACTTAATTTCAATTTTCTTTAAAAGCCATGGCCCGATCTTCCGTTGTTGTTTTTACCTTACTACTTATGGTGATGGCTTTCAGCTTCTTCGCATCGCCGCCCAATTCTCCTGCTAAACAGGTGAAAGAATTTTATTTGCATCAAGCTTTTACCTTTATAAAGGAAGTAGATTCCCTGCAGGCCAACATTTACAGCGGCAACAAAAAAAAAATACCCTCCCGGTTTTTTAGGGCAAGAGCAGCCTATAAGCAGATTGAAGTTTTTGTAGAATATTATTTTACTTTTTATGCTGTAAAATTAAATGGGCCTCCAATCCCTTTTTTTGAAGAAGATGAACCCGATGTGCCCGAAAACAAGCCATTTGGCATGCAGGTTATTGAGAGCTTAATTTTCCCGGAGTTAAAAAAAGAAAATAATATTGAATTAAAGTTTCAGGTTGATGAATTGGTAAGGCTAGCTAAAGAATTACCGACGATTACGGAATCTTTTGAATTTAATGATGCAAACATCTTTGATGCTTTTATGGAAGAAACATTT
>JBDSDN010000280.1:0-3591 GCA_039920545.1 Ferruginibacter sp.
TAGCTCTTTGAGCCGGTGTAAGTGTTTGCGAAATATCATATACTTCTTTCACCATCAAATAAAAAGCAGATGCAGGCGCTGTTGAATAGGAAGTTGGAGCACCCGGCTGGGCGTTATCGCCACTGCCAGGAACAACTGTTCTCAGCGTACCCCAATACGGTGTAATTGCATTGGCAAAGGCTGGTGCAGTAGGTACCCATAAACCCAGGCCGGTAGGAGGAATGTAGGCATCACTTACATGCAGGTAACCATCTGTTACAGCCCATTCAAATATTTTTTGCGCCACTGCTTTTCCAAATGCTGTGGAACGGATTATGGTTCCTGCATCTGCCTGGCCTTGGTATTGAGTGTTCAATGCGTTCTCCAAAGAATCAATTGCTGTTTTATTAGCTATACTGGTGGTAGGAAACATCTGTTTATTTATATAGGCCAATGCAGCATTGGCTGAACTTGGCCAATGATATGCAAATCCATGGCCTGTTTGAGGTAACCCGGATAAACCATTTAATTGCCCCACAAGCGATTGATAGGCCGGCATACCTGGTGCCACCGCTTCATACAAAGCTATTCCGCTATACGCAAATGGGCGAGCGAATGCATTATTTGGAATTCCTGCAGTCGTACTCATTATACGGATCTGCATGTTCATCCACTTAACTGCCACGTCTGAGGTATAAGTATTGGTTTGTTTTAAATGGCCGTGCAGGCTGTTACTGCTTAGTGCTGCTGCAATATTTTCCAGCTTTGATGGTTGATCAATTTGTTTCTGGCAAGAGCCCATAATTACTACTATCACCGTAAATGACATTAGTGAATAATTAATTTTTAGTTTCATAATAAATAGTTTTAGATAACCTTAATTTTATCAATATTTATCTATTTCAATGCCGCCGAATTTAGCCAAGTTAATAAATGTATCTCTTGAGGTATTTGGTAAATGAGGAGGATTGAATTTTAAAAAGTATCCAGGTTAAAAAACTGGATATATATATGGCCACGGATAATGGAGGGTCAGTGATTTTTCTTTTTCCGGAATAACAGTGATATCTCATGCCAACTCATAGCAATGATGGAAATTAAACACACCGCCAGTATACCAGAAATAAAAGTCATTCCGGGACTTTTTTAAATGTAGAAATTAAAATGATTATTTTTTGGCTGCAATTATTAATCTGTAGTAAATGATGTGTAAATGGTAAGTATGAATTATCTGGGCACGTCATTACGCCTGTCCATATGTCGATTTTATGCGTATGACTACTTTAGTCCCAGCCGGAACATTTCCCTCTACGAGATCTATAAAGCTTACAGGTTCCACGTTTGGACTTTGATTAAATTCCAGTAATCGTTGCCTGGTGGTATGCACAGCCATCGATAAATTACCTTCAGGAAAGTTGTTAGATACTTCACCTGCTTTTTTCCGGCCAACTCCGTTATCCGTTATTTCACAGACGATATAACCATCTTTTTCTGTTATGGAAGCGGTCAGCATTTTTTGGCCGGTTTTATTATTTAAACCATGCCACAAAGCATTTTCTACAAAAGGCTGGAGGATTAAGGGTGGAATTTTTATTTCAGAAACAATAAGGTCTTCATCAATATGAATATGGTAAATTACCTCACGATTTAACCGTAGCATCTCCAGGTCTACATACAACTGGAGGGTGTCCAGTTCTTTTTCCAATGAAATAAGATTTTTTTCTGAATTCTCAAAAACCTGCCGGAGTAACCTGGCAAATTTGCTAACGTAATAGCCCGCTTCTTCACTCCGATGATTAATGATTAATGATTGAATAGAATTTAAAGCATTATGAATAAAATGAGGATTCATCTGGGCTTTAAGCGCTTTCATTTCCAATTCCCTTAATTGATTTTTTAAACCCGTACGAATATTTAATTGCTTTAATCTTTGACGGAACATAAAAAATATAATACCTGAAGCAATCAAAATTATCGCCAGGCGAAACCACCACCTATCCCAAATAGGTATTTTAATTTTGAAAGCAAATACCGCAGCTTCACCCCACTCAAACCCTTTAAGTCGGGAACGTACCTGGAAACTGTAATTTGCCGGAGCTAACTGGTAAAATGATACACTGTTACTTTGGCCCGGACTGCTCCAGGAAGTATCCAGCGGCGCTAAACGGTAAGTATATTCTGTTTGAAAATTATCGCTGTACTGTAACCCGTTAAAAAAAATACTGAGGGTGTTCTGATTATAATTTAAAACAGGATGCACCGGAACCATACGGTAGCCCTCAACAGAATCTGTTGCCGGTGTCCAGTTGGTGGGTTGATTAAAAAGCAGTACATTTTCAATAACAGTATGTGTTTCTATTGGTGATAGTTTGGTTTTGGCTGAGTTAAAAATCAATACTTTATCCTGGAGGGTCAGCCAAATGTTTCCTAACCTATCATTCATTAGCCTGGAAAAAGATAAGGGACTGAAACTTCCTGACTCATTTATCAAGACATGCTGGGTAATCCATTTGCCATTTGCCTCTTTCTGCATCAACACAATTCCTTTGGAAGTAGCCAGCCATATTTTTTTTTCATCATCAATTACCAGGTCTAATATATAATTATATGGTAAACCATTTTTTTCAGTTATTGAATCTATTACCTTCGGTACCTGGTTTGTTTTCCAACGGTATTTCATTATTGACTTTCCCTGGTATACTGCCCAGATAATATTTTCCCGGTCATTATTGCCTCCGGTATTCAGAACCGCAAGAGAAAAATTTATTTTTTTATCAACAGGCTGAATTTCATTTTTACCTGTCATGAGAAATAATCCATTCTCCAGGGTTTGCACTAACATGGAGCCATTATCTTCTTCAACATATA
Source organism: Ferruginibacter sp. (assembly GCA_039920545.1). Taxonomy (GTDB): domain Bacteria; phylum Bacteroidota; class Bacteroidia; order Chitinophagales; family Chitinophagaceae; genus Ferruginibacter. Next base: position 2,848 of record JBDSDN010000280.1, read on the forward strand.
TGTTGAGGGGCAGCGGGATAAACTGGTGTGTGGGTTCACTAAAAAAAGTATCTAAATGGTTTTCGTCTCCGGACAATAATACAGAATCTCCACACACGTATAATTTTTTCTGTTTTTTATTATAACATAACCCACGAAAATGATTATTGCCTGGAAATACAATTGAATTAAATTTTTTTAATTTTCTATCATCTAACCGGTACAAGTTACTTTCCCGGGTAGTAAACCACACTCTCCCGACATCATCAAAACTGGAAAAATCGATAAAGTCATTTGCAGCATCCAGGTGAAAACTATTGCTTGGTATTGGTAATGCTCCGCCCTGGCGTTGAGGTTGTAATTCCATGATTTGGCCATCATCTCCAGATAATAATGTTTTACCAGAAGGCATAGAAATACTTTTTCTGATGGTGCCCATTTTTTGAAAAGCGGGTAACGATAATGTTTTAAAATATGCCGGGGTGAGCTTTAATAATCCACGAAACCCTGCTACCCATATATTTTTATCCCGGTCTTCAAAAAAACCTGAAACCAGGTTAAATGAAAGTGGAATATGTACAAATTCCATTTTAATATTACCAGCTGAACTTATTGATAAAACACCATCCTGTTTAGTCCCAAACCAAAACCTATTAGCATTATCCTTGTAAGAAGTATAGATATATTTTTTGGCCAGGGAATCTTCAAATAAAGGCACCCAGGTATTCTGCTCCAGCCGTTTTAGCCCGTCGTAGGTACTCAGGT
>JBDSDN010000281.1:0-5862 GCA_039920545.1 Ferruginibacter sp.
CTGGGTTTTTTCCCGTACATCAATATTCCGGTACGGTAAATTTTACCGGTAACCCAGGTAAAAAATAAAAAGCACCCTACCAGTAAAAGCATTGACAAAACTAATTGCCATCCGGGTATATCGTATGTGATACGCCCCATCATTACAATAGGTGAAGTCAACGGAAATAAACTTCCAAACACTGCAAGACTACTGTTGGGTTCATTTATGGCTTTGGTCATTATGGCAAAACCTAAAATTATGGGCATAAGTATAGGGAACATCAACTGCTGAGCCTCTTGTTGGTCTTCGCTTACAACACTGCCAACTGCTGCAAATAACGAGGCATAAGTGAGGTACCCCGCCAGGAAATAAAATAAAAAGGAAAGTCCAATTTTTAAAAGTGGTAGTGAAGATAAGCCTTGGGCAATATTTGCTGCCATTGCAGCTTTACCACCAGCTTCGGCCGTGCTGTTTAATTGTTGAAGCATATCAGGAAAGAAGATGGGCAGAGCCAGTTGCATCATGAAAACCAGGATAATCCATATGGCAAACTGCGTCAGCCCAACAGCGCCGATCCCTAAAACTTTTCCCATCATGAGTTGAAAAGGTTTTACAGAACTGATGATTACTTCTGCAATACGGTTTGTCTTTTCTTCCATTACCCCACGCATTACCTGGGTGCCGTAAATGATCATCATCATATAAATTAAAATACCGCAGGCAAATGACACGGCGTATGCTACACCTGCCACACTTTTTTTGCCACCGTCTTTTGTATCTATAGTATTTTCTATACTGACATCTGCGGCTATACTTTTATATTTTGCCGGGTCTATCCCTTGAGCCAATAAGCGTTTTTCTTCTACGGCATTGTTAATCATTTTTTCCAGGGAAGAGGTTGTGGTTAAGCTTACAGAAGATTGGCTATGCAAAACGATACCACTATCTATTGCGGGGATATAAAGAAAAGCCTGGTAACCTTGCTGCTTATATTTTTTTATGAAAGAAGTTTCTGTTTCGTTTTTTATAAAAGTAAATACAGTGTTTTTGTTTTTGGTGGTTACTGCGTTATCCAGTAACCCCGCTTTATCTATCACCGCTATGGCTTGCTTATCTGAACCACCTTTAACCGAAATTGCAATAATTGCTGCGTAAAAACCAATGATGATAAGGGGAACAAGTATTGTTGTTATTAAAAACGATTTTTTGGTAACTCTTGTAAAATATTCCCGGCTGATGATTAACCCGATTTTGTTCATATGCTGTTAGGATAGTTATTTAATTTTTTGAAATTGCCTGGCTGTATCTGTTCCTTCAACAAGCTTTATAAAGATGTCGTTTAATGACGGCATAATTTCATTAAAACTGTTTATGATGATATTGTTTTTAATAAAATACTGCAGTACTTCATTCGTTGTAACGCCGGCTTGCATTTTAAGTACCATTTTGTTTTCTGCCTGGGTCACAATATCAAACAAATCATTTACGGAGGCCTGCGTGGGTAAATCAAGAGAGGAGAGGCTGTAGATATTTTCTTTAAACTCCTGCTTCACATTATTTACCGTGCCATCCAGTATTTTTTTCCCCTTATTGAGTAAAATAATATGATCACAAATTTCTTCTACCTGTTCCATGCGGTGTGTGCTAAAGATCACCGTACTACCATTTTGAGCCAGCTTAAAAATTTCTTCTTTAATCAGATTTGCATTTACAGGGTCAAGCCCGCTGAAAGGTTCATCGAGTATAACGAGTTTGGGATTGTGTAAAACTGTAGTTACAAATTGAAGTTTCTGACTCATGCCTTTACTCAGGTCCTCAACTTTTTTATTCCACCAGCTCTGCATTTCAAATTTTATAAACCATTCTTTTACCCTTTCATTTGCTTCTGTTTTACTTAATCCTTTTAGTCTAGCCAGGTAGAGGGCCTGCTCGCCTATTTTCATTTTTTTATACAAGCCTCTTTCTTCAGGCATGTAACCTATCTCTGCTGAATTTTGTAAAGGATCAAATTTTTTCCCATTAAAATTTATTTCTCCACTATCCGGATAAAAAATACCGGTTATCATTCTCAAAAGGGTAGTCTTACCGGCGCCATTAGGCCCTAACAAGCCAAATATGCTGCCCTTTTCAATATTAAAAGTTATGTCATCTACCGCCTTTTGGGTTGCGTAATATTTTTTTATGTTACGTAATTCTAATAGATGCATAAGAAATTAAGTTGTTTAATAAATAAAATTAGATGCTTTACATTTGATAATGTTACAAAAAGTATGAATGGTTTATAAAAAAATCTGTGAAATGTCAATTTCTAATTGAGGACATCCCGGCCCTTAAACTCAGCATTATTTACTCCCTTTTATTTTCTCAACAATAATGTGCGCTACTCTTTCACCATCCATAGCAGCACTTACAATACCACCGGCGTAGCCCGCCCCTTCCCCACATGGGTAAAGATTGTTTATCTGCGGATGCACCAGGCTCTCAATTTGCCTGGGAATGCGAACCGGGCTGGAAGTTCGGCTCTCGGTAGCAACCACCACTGCTTCGTTGGTTAAAAACCCTTTCAGTTTTTTCCCAAATGCTATAAAACCTTCAGCTAAAGATTCATAAATAAATGGGGGTAATACTTGCGAAAGATCTGAAGAACACAAGCCCGGCAAATATGAATTGCCAGGTAAAGAAGTTGATATTTTTTTATCAATGAAATCCTGCATTCGCTGGGCAGGAGCTACAAACTTTCCGCCACCGGCATCATAAGCCTGCTGCTCTATTTTTTGTTGAAATTTCATCAGCAGTAAGGGATCATTTTCATTTATACTTTCCAAACTTTCTAAAATTCCTGAACCCTTTAAACTTCTTAAACCTTTTAAACTTTTCAAAGCATCCCCTACTTCCACCTGTACTACCATCCCACTGTTTGCAAAAGGGTTGTTTCGTTTAGATGGGCTCCATCCATTTACGACAAGTTCACCATTTGCTGTAGAGGCTGGTGCTATTATGCCGCCCGGGCACATACAAAAAGAAAATACTCCCCGGCCACTTACCTGTTGTACGAGTGAGTAAGAAGCAGGCGGTAGGTAGTCACTCCTCTTGCCAGTGCAATGGTATTGAATATTATCTATTAAAGTTTGGGGATGCTCTATCCTGACTCCTAGAGAAAAGGACTTGGCCTCTATAAAAATATTTTTTTTGTGAAAGAGTTCAAAAATGTCCCGGGCAGAGTGGCCGGTAGCTATGATATACGCCTCGCCTGAAAAAAAATCTCCATCTGCTGTTACTACAGATTTTATCTGATCTTTTTCCAAACTAAGATCAGTTACTTTCTTTTCAAATAAAAAAGTTCCACCACAATCTGTAATCAATTGCCGCATGGCTGTTATAATCTGGGGCAGCTTGTTGGTTCCTATATGCGGATGAGCATCGTACAGAATATTTTCAGGTGCACCAAATTGTACAAAGAGATTTAAGATTCTATCAATATCGCCACGCTTGGTACTCCTGGTATATAGCTTACCATCGCTATAAGTGCCGGCGCCACCTTCGCCGAAGCAATAATTACTTTCAGTATTTAAAATCCCTTGTTTATTAAGCAAGGCAAGGTCTCTTCTCCTGCTTCGTATATCTTTTCCTCTTTCTAAAATAACAGGTTGTATGCCCGCTTCTAATAATTTAAGGGCAGCAAATAAACCCGTAGGCCCAGCCCCGATTATAATTACCCGTGGTGCAGTTTTTTTTACAGGGTTAAAAGCTATGGTGCTCCTTATAGCAATTTTAAAAGGTTCGTCTATAAATGCATTTACGGATAAATTGAAAAATATATTTTTCCCCCTTGCGTCAAGAGATTTTTTTAAAACCTGATAGCCGGAAACAGCAGCTGATTTTTTACCGGTGGCAGAGGCAATATAAGTTTTGATAACAGCCTCATCGCTTGCTTCCGAAGCTAAAAGCCTGAGAGAAATTTTTTGCTGCATACTCTTATTTTTTAAGAGCATTGCTCACTCAAGAAGCTGATGCAAAATGCTGTAAATGCACAAGAGAGTGACACAACGATGTTAGATAGTTATTCTAAAGTTCGTTTAAAAATATTTTTTTTATTCCTGGTTTAAAAAGGTAAATCATCTACCGCATCAGGTGCAGTAGAAGAGAAGGTATCCAGGGGTTCCATATAATCATTGTCAATAGCGCTGCCAGTGGCCGTTTGCAGGATCTGTTCTATACGCCAGGCATCAAGGTTGGTAATATAATTTGTTTTGCCGTCCTTTTCCCACTTACTTCCTTTGATATTAAAATACACTTTTATTTCATCTCCGGTGTTCACACGGTCTATAATAGTCGTTTTATCCTGCACGCATTGAAACTTTACATAATTTACAATCGTTCTGCCGTTTATATCCTCTGATTTTTCGACTGCAAATTCCCTGGTTTTAAATGTTTCTGTACGCTGAACAATTTCATATTTTGCTACCAGTTTTCCTGTAAGTTCGTAACCCATAAAAATCTATTTTAGATTTTTCAAAAGTAGAACTATTTTCCTTAATTTTTTTTCTTAATAATCTCGCCAAAAGCGGTGAAAATTTTTAAACTGAAACATATTAGATTATCCTATGTGAGTAAATTTATTTTAATGGCTCCAAACTGCTAAAACCCAGGTATAGCCTGCAATTCCCTGAGCGGTATACTGGCATTGAATTTAAGGGCATAAAATTATTTTTTCTTTAAACCCATACTGTGGTTATTGTGAAAAAACAAACAAATAAAAAAATTTTTTTTTCAACAATTTATTTTGATATTCGCTGTCCCACCAAAAAATTCTGGTATTGAAAAATCAATTTGTTTTTTGGCAGACTAATCCCCCAAAGAGAGAACAAATAACGAACTGATAAATTGCTTAAATAATAATGGAGAAAGTATTTGATAAAGTATGGGCTGATTGTTTGGAAATTATCAAGGACATTGTTGAATGGCAACATTTTAAAACCTGGTTTGAGCCAATAAGGCCAATAGGATTAAAAGAAAATATTTTAACGATACAGGTACCAAGTCAGTTTTTTTATGAGTACCTTGAAGAGCATTATGTATCACTCCTTGCCAAAACATTAAAGAGAGAATTAGGTAAAGAAGCCAGGCTGGAATATAGGATAATGGTAGATAGTGGTAATAGTAAAAATAAGCCGCTGACAATGGATGTTCCGGGGCATGGGTACAAATCATATTCAAACAATGAAATGGATTTTCCTCTAGTCATAAATAACCCGGTTAAAAACCCTTTTGTAATTCCCGGGTTAAAAAAAATGCAGATTGATCCGCAGCTTAATCATGCATATACATTTGATTCATTTATAGAAGGTGATTGTAACAGGGTTGCCCGCCGTGCCGGTAAAACTGTTGCAGAAAAACCAGGCACAACTTCTTTTAATCCTTTGGTAATTTATGGTGGAGTAGGTTTGGGCAAAACTCACCTGGCCCAAGCCATAGGTAACGAAGTAAAGAGGCTGCATCAAAACAGGGTGGTATTATATGTAAGCTCTGAAAAATTTATTAACCAGTTTATAGATCATGGACGAAATAATGCTATTAATGATTTCATTCATTTTTATCAATTAATTGATGTACTGATTATTGACGATATCCAATTTTTTAACCGGGCAGAAAAATCGCAGGATGCATTTTTTTCTATCTTTAATCATTTGCACCAAAGTGGTAAGCAATTAATACTTACCAGCGATAAATCGCCCAAAGATTTAGAAGGCGTGCAGGAAAGATTATTAAGCCGTTTCCGGTGGGGATTGAGTGCCGATTTGCAAATACCGGATTACGATACTAAAATAGAAATATTAGAAAATAAAATGAAAGGTGATGGCCTGGAAATGCCTCGTGAAG
>JBDSDN010000282.1:0-2984 GCA_039920545.1 Ferruginibacter sp.
TCATCAAAATCCTGCCTGGCTTCATCTACACCATCTCCCTCTAAAGGTGCTTTATCTGACCCCGCTATCGTCTTTACAGCATATAACGGAAAAAAACGTTGATTACCTTTTGCTGTTTTTTCCTCTACCCCATACAAAAATTTCAGGTTGGCAGGTAAGGCATTCTTTACAACATCGTTGTTTATATAGCTTAAGAAAGTTCCGGTATCCTGCAGGGCAACATTGCCGATGGCCGGGGCAAAAAATTGCCTGCCGCTTTTATCAGTCTGCACCTGGTTAGGATTTATTATTCTAAAGAATGGATTCTCGTTTAATTTGGCTTTAGTGCTGTCTTTAATGGCACTGGTATCTGCGGAATTTACCCCGTTTAAATAGTTGTGCAGGTTATCATCTGCCACTTTTAAGGCAGCGCCTATTTCATCTATACGGTACACTTCCCAAAACTGCAGGTTAGCAGATGACTGCAGGTATTTGCGCACTCTTTCTGCATCGGTAATGCCTGCCAGCTCTACATTTATTATGCCTTTGTTTTCGTCTAAATTTATATTGGGTTGGGCCACACCAAATTTATCAATACGTTTAACCAGTATTTTATAAGTTTGATTAATGGCGCCTTTTGCGGTGGTTTTTATTTTGTTGGTAACATCGTCATCACTATCGCCAATCTTTACGTCTTTGCCCGGGCCTGCAAAAAGCGAGGCTAATTTACCTCGCCCGTTTTGTTGTACATAGGCGTTGCTGAAAAGGGTAATGAGATTTTCTTCGCTGTTTATTTTCTGGGCATTGGCCGTTTGTATGGCTTTTAAAAGAGTAGGGTCTTTAGAATTATTACTCAATGATTTTAATAACCCTTCCAAACTTACTTCCATGGTCACACTTATACCACCTTGTAAATCTAATCCGAGATTCAATTCATTTTCTTTACATTTCTGGTAGGTAGTTCCCACCAGCGGGTAAATAGGTTTATCTTTAGTACTGTCAAGAATATGCTGGGTCCTTACTTTTACCAAAGCAGCTTTATCATCAGCGGAAAGTTTAGCTCCTGTGTTCCGAACCATACGTTCTGCCTGTGCTTTTACCTGCCCTTCGTAATTCTTCACTACCCAGGTATACGATAATTCCCAAACCGATATCAATATTAAAGCAATGGTAAAAAACCAAACTAAACCTTTAAGTCTCATGTTAATTTTGCGTTTTATTAAATTTTATAAGTGTGCAAAGATAGGGGAAAAAGGCATTGAAGGGGGATGATGGTTTTTTTTAAAAAAATACGCATTTTACACTCAAAATGTAGCTCATGAAGTCATTTTATTACAAGCATATTATAAAAATTTTACTGGTATTTTTCGTTGTCTCCTGTTCCACTACCCGGCATAGCCGAAAAATACCTGAAGTTGTAACAACAGTTTTGCCGGTGGCGGATAGTACGGTTAAAATTAATGTCGTACAAACAAAAACTGCAGATGATATTTTTTTTGAAACACTTTTTAAAAACTACCCGGGCAAATTTGACAGCATCCTTTTGCATAAAAAAGAATGGAATGTTCAGATCATTTACACGCAAATAAACAGGGATAAAAATGGCTTGCCATTATTGAAGACTTATTATTTTAATAAAAATAATGCCCGGTATTATTACCCGGCTTCCACCGTAAAATTTCCGACGGCCTTACTGGCTTTACAAAAACTTAACGAGTTAAGGGCCACTGGCATTAGCCGGAACAGTACTATGATTACAGAAGCCGCCTTTAGCGGACAAACGGCTGTATATAATGATCCCAATACCCCCGACGGCAGGCCTTCCATTACCCAATACATTAAAAAAATATTATTGGTCAGCGATAATGATGCCTTTAACCGGGTATATGAATTTCTTGGGCAGGAATATTTAAATAATGAATTGCATAAGAAAGGGTATTCCGATGCACAGATCCTGCACCGGCTCGATATTTTTTTAACAGAAGATGAAAACAGGCATACAAATCCTCTTAGCTTTTATGATAGCAGCAATCACCTGGTATACGCTCAGCCGATGCAGTTTAATACCCGGCAATATGAAAGAAGAACCGACTCCATTGGTACGGCCCATTACAGCAAAGGCATTTTGCAAAACATGCCCATGAATTTTTCTAAAAAAAACCGGCTAAGCCTGGGCGACCTGAATACAATACTAACAAGTGTAATTTTTCCACAAAATGTAAAACCTTCGCAGCGGTTTAATATAACAGAAGATGACAGGCAGTTTGTTCTAAAATATATGTCATCATTTCCCGGTGAATCCGATTATCCTTCATACGACAGCAGTTATAATGATGCCTGGTGCAAATTTATTTTGTACGGCTCAGCGCCTGGTAAATTGCCCGGGAATATCCGCATATTTAATAAAGTAGGAGATGCCTATGGGCAGATGATAGATGCCGCTTACGTAGTAGATTATGAAAAGAAAATTGAGTTTATGGTATCTGCAGCAGTGTATTGTAATACAGATGAAATAATGAATGACGATAAATATGATTACAATACAATCGGCTACCCTTTTATGAAAAACCTGGGTCGGGCCTTGTATGATTTTGAACTAAGGCGCAAGCGTGATTTTATACCTGATTTAACTCCGTTTATTTTCAAATATGATAAATGAAAAAAATATTTGGGCGTTCCCTGCGGGCGGGCTTTTCACTGCAAGCCTTCACTACGCTGCGTTTCACTCCGCTTGTTTCAGGGCTTTCCGTTACAATCCCTAACGCACCCTCCACATGTTATCCTTAACCCAACATTAGTTATTTTTGCAATTCAAAATAAAAAAAACATATGCAGTTATCTTCTTTGCTCTCCCGTTTTAATGAACCCGAAACACTTAAAATGGCCAAACTGGGCCGGGAGTTAAGGGCAAAAGGCATTGATATTACAGACCTGAGTTTAGGCGAGCCCGATTTTGACACGCCGGATCATATTAAAGAAGCAGCAAAAAAAGCGATAGACGAAAA
>JBDSDN010000283.1:0-6819 GCA_039920545.1 Ferruginibacter sp.
GCCTCCCATTCTCCCGGTTAATGCGGCCAGCACCTTATAGTGTGATAAATAACCGGCTGGTATTAGATGCCATTTTCCATCGTGATTTTCATGGAACTGACTCCACTGTATTTGCGGCAGGCAGTAATAAAAATGGTGATAGCCCATTTGACTGGAGCTGCCCGGTGGCCCAAAATATTCCCGATAAAAATGATATCCTGGATGCCTTTACACACGTAAGAAGAGCAGGCCCCAACGTCACAGATTCTATGTGGATGTTTGGCGGAATTTCTATTCAAAATACCACCGGAAACAGGTATTTTGATTTTGAACTTTACCAAACTGATATATACTATGACAGAACAAATAGAGTTTTCGGTGGCTATGGCCCCGATTTTGGGCATACTACCTGGAAATTTGATGCTGCCGGAAATATTTTATCTGCAGGAGATATTATATTTAGTGCAGAGTACGGTAGTTCATCTTTAAGTTTATTGGAAGCAAGAATATGGATTAATAAGGCGTCATTACTTCTGACGCCTACTGGGTTTAATTGGGGTGGGCAATTTGATGGTGCTAGTAGTGGTTCCCAATATGGTTATGCAAGTATACTCCCCAAAACAGCAGGTGCATTTTATACTGGCCTGCAATGCGGGAACGGAGTATGGACGGGGCCATTTTCTTGCGTTCAACAGGATAATACGGTTATCACAACTTATGTAGCCAAGCAGTTTATGGAATTTTCAGTGAACCTTTCCAAACTTGGAATAGACCCTGGAAATTATACCAACAATCCATGCGGCACTCCATTCCGGAGAGTACTGGTTAAAACAAGGGCCTCAACTTCTTTTACTGCAGAACTAAAAGACTTTATTGCGCCTTACCGATTATTCGATTACGCAAAAGTGAATGTTGATAAATTACTCACTTATTTTTGCGGAAGCCCTATTTTGCCGCCAACAACAATATCTGTCACTAATCCTATTTCAACTTCTACCTATACCTGGGCTACCACTAACGGGCATATCATTGGGTCTTCTACCGGAAGCTCCATTGTGGTGGATTCTGCAGGAACATATACAGTTACTCAAAAACTAAATACAAGTTGTCCCGCTTATGCTTATGATACGGTAGCGATAATATTTGAGAAGGTTTGTAAACTTTTAAAAGTAGAATTTTTAAATTTTACGGCCACGAAACTTAATAATACAGCATTGCTAAAGTGGCAGGCAGGGAACAACCAGGATGCAGCATCTTATGATATTGAATATAGTTTAGATAACAGGTCCTTCTTTAACCTGGCTTCCATTCCTTCAAACGGGCGGGACGGGATAGCTGAATATTCATTCTCCTATTTATTTGGCCCAACACCACCACCTGTAATTTATTACCGGGTGAAGATTATGGGAAAGGAAGCAAGTGCTAAATATAGCAATGTTGCAGTATTGCGTATTTCAACCGGTACCAAAGAAAATGTAACCATATTTCCTAATCCTACAAAGGGTGAGCTCTGGCTTTCTTTTAACTCAGCAAAAAAAGAAACAGCAGACGTATATGTACTGGATGCAACCGGAAAAATTATACATAATTCCATTCTGGTCATACGCAGTGGCGAAAACCTTATCAGGATACCAGGTTTAGACGGAAAGCCAAAAGGAACCTACCTGGTAAAGATTAAATCTGCCAGTGGTTTTATAATTCAAAAAGTAATTATAATTGATTAAAGCCCCATTTTATGAATATGAAAAAGCCGTCTCTAAAAATGAGACGGCTTTCTGTTATATAAATAAAATTATCAGGCTTCTGATTTCTTCTCTTTTTTCTTCGGTTCTTCTTTTAGCCTGAAAGTTATTTTTTTTGCTTCATTATCCATCTGGGCTATCATCGTGTCCCCGTTTTTTATATTCATATTTAATATTTCCTCCGCTAACGGATCTTCAAGATATTTCTGTATTGCACGGTGGAGAGGTCTTGCACCAAATTGGCTATCATACCCTTTATCAGCAATAAATTCTTTAGCTTCCGGTGTTAGCTCTAGTGCAAAGCCAAGATTACTTAACCGCACCATAACCCCTTTCATTAGTATATCAATAATTTCAAAAATATTTTCCCTGGAAAGTGAGTTAAAAATAACTACATCATCTATCCGGTTTAAAAACTCCGGGCTGAATGTTCGTTTAAGGGCTTTCTCTATAATTGCTTTATTATTTTCATCAGCGTTTTCCTGGCGGTTAGCCGTAGCAAAACCTACGCCATCGCCAAAATCTTTTAACTGGCGCACCCCAATATTGGAGGTCATTATTATCATAGTATTTTTAAAATCTACTTTTCTCCCAAGCCCATCAGTAAGTTGCCCATCATCTAATACCTGCAATAAAATATTATAAATATCGGGGTGTGCTTTCTCAATTTCATCAAGCAGGATAACACTATATGGTTTGCGTCTAACCCTTTCTGTTAGTTGCCCACCCTCTTCATAACCAACATACCCCGGAGGTGCTCCTATTAAGCGGCTCACGGTGAATTTTTCCATATACTCACTCATATCAATTCTAATGAGCGAATCATCACTATCGAACATATGACGGGCCAGTGCACGGGCAAGTTCAGTTTTGCCGACTCCTGTAGGGCCAAGAAAAATGAAAGTACCTATGGGCTTTTTAGGATCTTTTAAACCTACCCTATTACGTTGTATCGCCTTCACAACCTTTGAGATTGCTTCCTGTTGCCCAACCACGGCACCTTTCAGATCATCTCCCATACGGCGCAGCTTATCAGTTTCTGCCTGTACCATTCGTTTTACAGGTATCCCAGTCATCATGTGCACCACTTCGGCAATATCTTCTTCCTCAATTGGAAAGCGTTTATTTTTACTTTCCTCCTCCCAATCATTCTTGGCAGTTTCCAATTCTTCCTGCAGGCGCTTCTCAGTGTCTCTCAATGAGGCAGCTTCTTCAAACTTCTGGCTCTTGACAACTTTATTTTTTTCTAACTTAATGTCTTCGATCTTTTTTTCCAGTTCTATAATAGTTTCGGGAACATTAATATTTTTTATATGCTTCCTGGCCCCCACTTCATCTAATACATCTATGGCTTTATCAGGCAACAAGCGATCAGTCATGTATCTATCACTCAGTTTTACACAGGCTTCAATAGCTTCAGCGCTATAGGTAACATTATGGTAGTCTTCATACTTACTTTTTATATTAGTAAGAATTTCTATAGCTTCATCTACTGAAGGCTGCTCAATGAGAACTTTTTGGAACCGCCGGTCTAAGGCCCCATCTTTTTCAATGTGCATTCGGTATTCATCTAAGGTAGACGCACCTATACATTGTAATTCACCCCGGGCCAGGGCGGGCTTAAAAATATTTGAAGCATCCAGCGAACCGCTTGCACCACCAGCACCAACAATGGTATGAATCTCATCTATAAACAGAATTACGTCCCTGTTTTTTTCCAATTCATTCATAATGGCTTTCATCCTTTCTTCAAACTGTCCCCGGTATTTGGTTCCAGCAACCAAAGCAGCCAGATCAAGGCTAACCACTCTTTTATCAAATAAAACACGTGAAACCTTTCTTTGAACAATTCTTAAAGCAAGGCCCTCTACAATAGCAGTCTTGCCTACACCAGGCTCGCCAATTAAGATAGGATTATTTTTTTTACGCCTTGATAAGATTTGGGAAACTCTTTCTATTTCATTCTCCCGACCTACAATAGGATCCAGGGAACCATTTTCTGCCAGGCGGGTAATATCTCTGCCAAAATTATCTAATACAGGCGTTTTTGTTTTTGGTTGATTAGCGCTACCAGACTTAGGAGTACGTTGCTGACCATATTGTTTTTTCTCTTCATCAAAATCGTCATCTTCATTAAATTCTGCCTGCGGCGGATTGCTGGTAACAAATCCGAGTTCAGTTTTGAACACATCATAATCAACATCAAATTGATTTAAAATCTGTGTAGCGATATTTTCTTTATTTTTTAATATTGAAAGCATCAGGTGTTCACTTTCTACAAATGCACTCTTTAATGATTTGGCTTCTAAAACAGTAATTCTTATTACTTTTTCAGCCTGCTTGGTGAGGGGTAGAGAATTAATATTAGCGATATTTTTACCAGTTTTATCTTTTACTGCCATCTCTATTTCCTTTCTTAATTCATAAAGGTCAATATTGAGGGATTTTAAAATTTTTATGGCCGTATTTTCCCCGTCCCTTATTAACCCTAACACCAAATGTTCTGTGCCTATAAAATCATTTCCGAGCCTCAGCGCTTCTTCCCTGCTGTAAGATATTATCTCTTTTACCTGGGTAGAAAAATTATTATCCATTCTTTTAGATTTTAATTAATACAATAATAACGAATATTTAATGCGATAAGTTGCAAATAAATTGCAAATGTTGATATGTTGAAAAGTAGAATTGTTATACTCATAGAGCAAAATAATTTGCTTTGTAGAAACCACTTTATATAACAGTATAAATATTACTTTATTTTACATTCACTAACATTAAATTACTAAATATGAATCTCAAAATAGATACCAAAGAAAAATTTACTGTAATTAGTCCGAAAGTTGATTCGCCCACTGCTAATATGACAGAAGAGTTTGAAAAATTGTTGCTTCCTTATTTAAATAATGCGGTTCCGCATTTAATACTAAATTTAAGTGGGATCGATACTATAACTGAAGAACAAGCCGAAAATATTGCGTCAATTCAGCAACAGTTTTATGAAAAGAATTGCTCTTTTTTAGTATGTGAGATGAATAAAAAAGTTGAGGACGTATTTGAGAAAGCAAATTTGTTGGAAGTTATGAATATTACACCAACAGAAAGCGAGGCATGGGATATTGTGCAGTTAGAAGAAATAGAGAGAGAATTATTAGATGATTAATAATTGTAGATTTTTCCCGTATTTGCTTATCGTCTTTGTGTTGTGGTATTTAAATATGTGTAAAAACGAACAAATGTCTTGTAACTTGTACAATGCAGCATAAATTTAAATCGTTCAGTCTTATAACCACTAAACAATAAAATATTTCATTTGCTGGCACTCACTATATTAGGAAATAATTCCGCCCTTCCTGCTTATGGCAGAAATCCTACATCCCAGGTACTGCAAACGAATGATGAGGCTTATCTCATTGATTGCGGTGAAGGCACGCAACAACAAATGACAAAATATAAAATTAAGCGGAGTAAAATAAATAATATTTTTATTTCGCACCTTCATGGCGATCATTATTTTGGTTTAATAGGGCTGTTGACCAGCATGGGATTATTAGGCCGTATAACTGACTTGCATTTGCATGCTCCGCCGTTATTACAAAAAATTATTCAAATGCAATTGGATGCAGCCTCAACGGTTCTCCCTTATACATTATATTTTCACCCCCTTTTAACAGATGGGCCTGTTACAAACGACAAAAGGGTTTGGGTTGAATGTTTCAGGGTGCAGCATCGGATAGATTGCTGGGGATTTTTATTTCGTGAAAAAAAGAACCCGAGGAGCATAGCGCCAGACAAAGTAAAAGCTTATGAAATACCTGCTGCTTATTATGAAGAATTGCAAAAAGGAAAAGATTATGTAACCAGGAAAGGTACCCAGATTGATAATAAAGAATTGACCATCGCAGCCCCTGCTGCAAAAAGCTATGCCTATTGTGCTGATACTATTTACGATGAAACGTTGGCAGAAAAAATAAATGGTGTCGATTTGTTATACCATGAAACTACTTACTTAAAGGATCTGCATGAAAGGGCTGCAAGCCGCTTTCACTCTACAACAGTTCAAGCTGCTACTATAGCAAAAATGGGAATGGTAAAAAAATTATTGATAGGTCACTTCTCTTCAAAATATGAAACGCTGGATGAGTTTCTTGCTGAAGCAAAAGAAGTATTTGAAAACACTGACCTGGCAATAGAAGGTAGCTGTTTTATTATTTAATTATGCTTCTTATCTCATAGTTGCTCCATTCGGCCATCATCCAGGAATAAAATTCCGGGAACCATTTGCGCCAGGCCATTTCATTATGGGTCCCGTCAGGGTCTACAACAGAGTATATTATAGCAGTAGAATTTTCGCCTAATTTATCAGTCACTGACTTCATATCATCTTCATATTGCTGGCCTTCCCTTCCTCCCATGTAGAAAAAAAACTTGCCTCCTGATTTATTGCCCTGGGCTTCTGTAAATAATTTTATCTCCGGTGCTATCCAGAAGGCTGGAGAAAAAATGCCGGCATTACCGAATATGTTTGGGTAATTAACAGCAGCAAAATAAGAGAACAACCCCCCCATGGAACTACCCGCAATTCCAGTATTGGGGGCGTCTTTTAAAGTCCTGTATTTTCTGTCAATGAATGGCTTTAAAGTGTTTATAAGAAAGTCAACATATTTTTTTCCTTCTCCTATCCCAAATTTTTCGTTATCAAATGGATTATACTCCGTTAACCTTTCCGTACCATTATCGATACCTACAACGATGCAAGCCTTCGTTGCCTTCCGTTGGAGTGTATCCAGGCATTCATCTATCCCCCACTCACCAAAACCCGCCGTGAACTCATCAAAAAGATTTTGGCCATCCTGCATGTATAAAACTGGGTAATGTTTTTTTGATAAAGCATATCCTGCCGGCAGATAAATCCATATCCGGCGTTTCCGGTTCAATTGGGGGATGTTAAAAGCTGTATCTAATACAATTACATGTTTGGAGGCTGTATGCTGTCTTACCACAGGCGGAAAATCATCTTTCCAACCGACTACACTGAAGTTAGCAGCTGTGTCACCTGACAACTTTATAACGTGGTTTTCAATATCAGCACCTTTTGCGG
>JBDSDN010000284.1:0-16696 GCA_039920545.1 Ferruginibacter sp.
ACAAGAAATAAATTCGCCTTCCACAGTTTCTGAAACCCAATTTACCAGAACAACTTAAAACATCTACTTATGCCAACAAAAAAGCAAGCTGTAAAAGCACTGGGGTTTACCCGTCAGTTCACCAAAGAAGGTATGAGTCCGTACGATATGTTTGAATATGATTATCGTACCTCCGTAATTAAAAACCCAACCGGTGAGGTTGTCTTTCAAATGGATAATGTAGAAGTCCCGAATCAGTGGAGCCAGATTGCGACAGATATATTGGCACAAAAATATTTTAGAAAAGCTGGAGTGCCGCAGGCAGATGGAAGCCTTGGCAGAGAAACGACTGTAAAACAGGTGGCGCACCGTATGGCTCATTGCTGGCGGGTTTGGGGAGAAAGGTATAATTATTTTGCATCTGTAAAAGATGCAGATATTTTTTATGAAGAACTGGTTTATTCTATATTAAACCAGGCTTGTGTGCCTAACAGCCCGCAATGGTTTAATACCGGCCTGCATGAAGTGTACGGCATTACCGGCAAACCGCAGGGCCATTATTTTGTTGATTCCATTGATGGGATGCTTAAAAAATCCACCTCAGCATATGAGCGGCCTCAGCCACATGCCTGTTTTATTTTAAGTGTTGATGATGACCTGGTAAATGATGGCGGAATTATGGATTTGTGGGTAAGGGAAGCCAGGATTTTTAAATATGGAAGCGGTGTTGGCACCAACTACAGCAGCATCCGTGGAGAAGGTGAAAAATTAAGTGGTGGCGGTACTTCATCCGGCTTAATGAGTTTCTTAAAAATCGGCGACCGTGCAGCTGGTGCCATAAAGAGCGGTGGCACTACCAGGCGTGCCGCCAAAATGGTTTGTCTTGATCTTGATCATCCCGAAATTGTAGATTTTGTAAATTGGAAGGTTAAAGAAGAAGATAAGGTGGCGGCGTTAATTGCAGCCGGGTACCCCAGCGATTATGAAGGCGAGGCATATAAAACTGTTAGTGGTCAAAACAGCAATAATTCAATACGCATACCAAATTCTTTTTTTAAAACTTTAGATGAAGGGGGTGCCTGGGAACTTAAGGGGAGAAGTGATGGTCGTACTATGAAAACGGTAAAAGCAAAAGAACTTTGGGATCAAATTAATTATGCTGCCTGGCGCTGCGCCGATCCCGGCACGCAGTACGATACTACCATCAACGAATGGCATACCTGTCCTGAAGGCGGACCTATAAGAGCGAGTAACCCTTGCAGTGAATATATGTTTTTAGATAACACTGCCTGTAACCTGGCCAGCGTAAACCTGCGGAAATTTTTTAATGAAGCAGATAATAGTTTTGATGTTAACGGATTTGAACATACCTGCCGCTTATGGACTGTTGTTTTAGAAATTTCTGTTTTGATGGCACAGTTCCCGTCTAAAGAAGTGGCACAACTGAGTTATGATTACAGGACATTAGGATTAGGTTATGCAAACCTTGGGAGTATGTTGATGGTAAGTGGCATACCCTACGACAGTGAGGAGGCTCGGGGAATTGCAGGGGCTATCACCGCCATCATGACGGGTGTTGCATATAATACTTCTTCAGAAATGGCGCAGTTTCTCGGCACATTCACAAAATATAATTTGAATAAAGAACACATGCTCCGGGTAATGCGCAATCATCGGGCTGCGGCTTATGATGCAATGGGCGCTTATGAGGGCATTGAAATAAAACCACAAGGTATTAATGCAAAATATTGCCCGGATTATTTGTTAAAAGCTGCTACTAAAGCCTGGGATGATGCTGTACAAAGTGGGGAAAAATATGGCTATCGCAATGCACAAACAACAGTAATTGCGCCAACAGGAACTATCGGCTTGGTAATGGATTGCGACACTACTGGGGTGGAGCCAGACTTTGCTTTAGTGAAATTTAAAAAACTAAGTGGTGGAGGTTATTTTAAAATCATCAACCAGAGCGTGCCACAGGCATTGCGTAATTTAAAATACAACGAAAAAGAAATTGAAGAAATTGTAAATTATGCGAAGGGTTATGCAAGCTTGAAAAATGCGCCGTTCATTAATGAAATTTCCCTGGCGCAAAAAGGGTTGCTGCCCGTAGAAATAGACAGGCTTAACGCAGCAATGGCTAGCGCTTTTGAAATTGGATTTGTTTTCAATGTTTATACTTTAGGGGAACCTTGCCTGGAAAGACTTGGCTTTAAAGCAGAACAATACCACGACTTTGGATGGAACCTCTTGGAAGCATTAGGATATACACATATCGAAATTGAAGCTGCCAATATTTATATCTGCGGTACCATGACGGTAGAAGGTGCACCTTATTTGAAAGATGAGCACCTTCCTGTTTTTGACTGTGCTAATAAATGCGGCGCCACTGGCGAACGGTATATTCATGCACATGGGCATATCCGTATGATGAGTGCGGCACAGCCTTTCTTAAGTGGTGCTATTAGTAAAACCATTAACCTTCCGAATGAGGCTACTATTGAAGAAATAGCCGATAGTTACCGCCTTAGCTGGGAGCTTGGTTTAAAAGCGTGTGCGCTTTACCGTGATGGATCTAAATTATCACAGCCCCTTAGTAATAAATCTGATAAAAAGAAAAAGACCGGAGAGATCGCAGCAGAAAGTGGAGGTAAATTAAACGAAGCACCGTCAACGACGATGGTGGACATGGCTAAATTGACCATAGATGAGTTACTGGAAGAGATGAACAAGCGTGTACAATGCAGTACAGATACTTCCCTGAAACGCCAACTGGCTATGATCGTGGAAAGAAGAACTTTACCTGCAAAGCGAAGGGGGTTTACACAAAAAGCAAAAATAAACGGGCAGGCTTTATTTCTTCGTACCGGTGAATATAATGATGGCACTTTAGGAGAAATTTTTATTGATATGGCTAAAGAAGGGGCTACGATGCGTAGTATGCTCAATTGCTTTGCTATTGCCATCTCCATTGGTTTGCAATATGGTGTGCCATTAGAAGAATATGTAGAAAAATTTGTGTTCACCCGGTTTGAGCCCGCCGGCATGGTAGAACACCCGAATATTAAAACCACCACTTCTATCATCGACTTTATGTTCCGGTCGCTGGCTTATGAATACCTGGGCCGGAATGACCTGGTGCATGTTTTAGACAAACCCGAAGTACAAAACCTCGGCGACGAACTTTGGGATGTAAACACACCGACCATTGGTGATAGGAAACACGAACTTAGCGAAGTACGGGTTCTTGGAGGAACAACTCCGCAACCAGAAGTAAAAGCATATAAAGCGGCTTATGCTGCGAGGCCTGTAGCCAATATGGATGCAGTAAATGCCGCAAACAAAAGTATGCAGGGTGATGCACCAGCCTGTAATGTATGTGGTCACATAACCGTTCGCAGCGGCACCTGTTACAAGTGTTTGAATTGTGGCAATAGTTTGGGATGTAGTTAAAGTAAATTTTAAAAATCATTGTGGGCTTCTCTTTTTTGAGAAGTCCATTTTTTAATTTTAGTGATTGCCGTTTTTAAAAACGGCTCAAAACATTTTTTACTGAACTTGCTTTTTTAAAAATTAGACTCAGGATATTTTTTTTAATATTAAAAACTTGAAGCAGGCTCGTTCTAAATGAAAAAGATACCGCAGCAAAAACTACGGTATCTTTTATTGAAGAATTTTATTTTGCACAAACCGCCTAAAATTAATATCTCAAACCCAGTTTATTAGTCAAGACCTGATTATCATCCTGGTAAGTAGTACAACTAAGTGATGTGCCATATGTCCAGGTACCATCGGGAACATATAAGCTATTTCCCATGATTACCCCCAGCCTGTACGATGAAATTAATTGGCAGTAAGCATCATAGTCTGTTTGGTGATTTAAACCGAGACTATGCCCAGCTTCATGAGAAGCAATCTCACCAATATATCCTTCTACAAAGAATAGACGGTCAGAGAAAACAAAACTAGGTGTTTCGTCGCCCCAGGTAAATGAGTTGCTATAAGTAATACCACTTACACCACCCCACCACGAGCTTGTTGGTGTTACAATCACCCGTATGCGCATATAGGGATTTGCAGATAGATAAACAGATTCATTATCTGTAACAGTTACATTATATCTTGAGTACGCTGCGGTTACTTTGCTTACTACAGCAGCAATTTGTGTGGCACTTAACCCTGCAGGGTCACATTGTAAAGTACTACCCCCATTCCAATATGGACTGTTTACTGTTTGTCCGTCAAAATCAAGAAAAATACAGGAATAACCGCTGCCGGTTGGTATGGGCGTTGGTGTTGGGGTAGGCGTTGGTGTTGGCGCTGGTTTTCTTCTACCATAAGCATCAGGTAATTTAGAGGTCTCCATATTTGATCGTAAAGCCGCAGTATCTAAAAGACAAAGTGCAGGTTTACTAACAGAATGAAGAGGGGATAAATACTGTCGGGTTTGTTTTTGACATGAGAGTACAAATAGTACCGGCACGAGGAACCTTAGGTTTTTCATTTTTATATTGGTTTGTTTGTTACTTGGATTCTACAAATTTTCTGCAAACGGTACATCAACATGAATTTTTCTGAAGCATGGCTAGCATCAGGAAAAGCCGCATATATGTTGAGAATAAAAATAACGTTGTGTGATGTGGTGCTTTTGAATTTGTATTTGCCCGGCAAATGTATGTGCTATCAAAAAAAGAGCAGATAGCAGAAAATGCAAAATTGATGTGGCTTAAGTATCAATTGCCTTATCGGAATTATACTACAGGATTTTGTTAGTTCTGTTGCGATATCAGAAACGCTGGCATTAAAATTAAACTTGGGATGGATCTGCTTGGGAGGCCGCCCCCCCCTATACAATTATAAATAGCTACGTACCTATTATTTTGCGGTAAAGTTCTTCATCCACGGCTTTTTCACTTTTTGCAATCACTACTGTTGCAACTGTATTGCCAATAAAATTTATTATTGCCCGGCCTTCACTCATAAACCTGTCAACGCCTATTAACAAAGCAAGCCCCTCTAATGGAATTACTTTTAAGGCTGTTAGCGTAGAAGCCAATACTATAAACCCGCTACCCGTAACGCCTGCGGCACCTTTACTAGTGATGAGGAGGATGGCAATAATGGTAATTTGCTGCCCTAGCGAAAGGGGAATATTAAATACCTGTGCCAAAAAAATAATGCTCATGCTTAAGTAAATCGTGGTTCCATCCAGGTTGAAACTATAGCCGGTGGGTATTACTAATCCTACAACTTCTTTTTCGCAGCCGGCATCCTGCAATTTTTGCATTACAGAGGGTAATACAGCTTCACTGCTACTACTGCCAAGTACGATAAGAATTTCTTCTTTAACATACACCAGTAATTTCCATAAACTGAATTTGTAATACCGGGCCACCAGGTTAAGAATTACAAAAATAAATATGAACCCGGTAGCGTAAAAAGTAAGCAGGAGTTTTCCTAATAATGCAAGGCTGGAAAAGCCAAATTTACCGATTGTATACGCCATCCCACCGAATGCGCCAATAGGGCTGAGTTTCATTACTATTTTAAGGATATTAAAAAGTACTTTATTAATTTTCTCAAAATTGTTGATCAAAGAATTGCCCCCTTTTCCCAACCATTTTAATCCCACAGCAAATAAAATACTGAAAAAAAGTATTTGCAGAATATCCCCTTTTGCAAATGAGTCCACGATATTTGACGGCACTATATGCGAAAAAAATTCGCCCCAATGGAGTTCTTTTGCCTGGTTACTGAATTCGGTTAATTTTTCAGGTGAAATATTTTCAGTGCTTACTCCGGCGCCAGGTTTAACCAGGTTAGCGACCACTAAACCTATAATTAATGCAATAGTCGTAACAATTTCAAAGTATAAAATTGATTTTGCGCCTATTCTTCCTGCCTTTTTCAGGTCGCCGGCGCTGGCTATTCCATTTACAATGGTAAAAAATATTACCGGTGCTATCACCATGCGAATCATATTAATAAATGTTTCGCTTATTAATTTTGCTGCGGGTGAAAAAGCAGGAAAGAGATAACCAACAGCGATACCTGCAACGATGCCTATAAGAACCTGTATATAGAGTACTTTAAGATATTTCATAACACTATTAAGCGCTTGTAAAAATCACTTTAAAATTTAAATATTTCCAGAATATTTGCACTTAGGCATTTTATCCTTTGTATATATTTGCAGGTTATGGCAAAGGAAACAAATAATTTTCAAGAGTTAATCGCACATTGTAAAGAATACGGCTATATTTTTCAAAGCAGTGAAATTTATGATGGCCTGGCTGCAGTTTATGATTATGGACAATTAGGCGCACAGCTCAAGAAAAATCTCCGGGATTATTGGTGGAAAAGCATGACGCAATTACAGGAAAACATTGTGGGTATTGATTCGGCAATTTTTATGCATCCAACTGTTTGGAAGGCAAGTGGCCACGTTGATAATTTTAGTGACCCGATGATTGATAATAAAGACAGTAACAAACGATATCGGGTGGATCATTTGATTGAAGGATTTGCCGAAACCCTAGACCAACAAGGGGGTGAAACATTACTTGCAGAGATGGATCAGTTGCTGGTGTCAGATGATATGGCAGGTCTAAAAAAAATAATTGAAAACAATAATATAAAATGTGCAATTAGTAAAACAGCTAACTGGACTGATGTGCGCCAGTTCAATCTCATGTTCAGTACACAAATAGGAAGTGTGGCAGAAGAAGCCGAAACTATTTATTTGAGGCCTGAAACAGCACAGGGTATTTTTGTGAATTTTTTAAATGTTCAAAAAACGGGACGCATGAAAATTCCATTTGGTATAGCACAAACGGGCAAAGCTTTTCGCAATGAAATTGTAGCCCGCCAGTTTATTTTCCGCATGCGGGAATTTGAGCAAATGGAAATGCAGTTTTTTATACGACCGGGAACCCAGCAGCAATGGTATAATTACTGGAAAGATGAACGAAAAAAATGGCATGAGAGTATTGGAATACCTTCTGAAAAATTGCGTTTTCACGATCATGTAAAACTTGCCCACTACGCAGATGCTGCTTTAGATATTGAATTTGAATTCCCGTTTGGTTGGAAAGAACTGGAAGGCATACACAGCCGCACAGACTTTGATCTTACCCAACATGCCAAATTCAGTAAAAAGAAAATACAATATTTTGATAATGATCTTGATGCAGAAGGGAAACCTTATGGTAATTACACACCCTACGTGATAGAAACATCAGTAGGATTAGATCGTTTATTCTTGACCGTTATGAGCCTTGCCTACGCAGAAGAAAAATGGTCCAAAGAAGATGGCACCGATGACAGCCGTGTAGTCTTGCGGATTCCACCTAAAATTGCCCCTACCAAACTTGCTATTTTACCATTATTAAAAAAAGATGGGCTACCGGAAATTGCAAAACAACTTATGAGCGATTGCAGAAACAGTTTTATGTGTTTTTATGAAGAAAAAGATGCTATAGGAAAACGTTATCGCCGGATGGACGCAACGGGTACTCCTTTTTGTGTAACTATAGATCATCAAACCAAAGAAGATAACACGGTCACCATCCGTTTCAGGGATGATATGCGCCAGGAAAGAATAGCATTAAAAGAAGTTAGAAATCTTGTATTAGAAAAAATCAAATGATTTTATCTCGATTGAAAAATCAGCATCCGCCACTTATGTTTGTTATATGTATACAATTTCACCGTCGTAGAAAAAAATAATTACCCATATAATTCCTGGTGAATAGCCTTTCGCTCATACCCTAAAGTCTGGATGCGAAGTTTTGCTTCATCTATCATATTCTTCCATCCACATAAATAAAAATCAGCGGGCTTTATTTGGGGCACTGAGTCTTGGTAAGTTATATTAGCCTTACAGATATCTTCATACAATTCATGTACATATCCTTTTGCGCCATCCCATTCCTGGCGGCTTAGCGTAGGCAAATAATGTACGTGGGGCATCGTTTCGCAGAGCACGGTAAGTTCCTCATAATACAACAAATCATTTTTGGTTCGGCTACCAAAAATTAAGTAAATCTCTCTATGCTCAATTTGGTGAATTTTAATGTAGTGAAGCATACTTCTAAAAGGTGCTATACCGGTGCCGGTGCAAATTAAAAATAAATCTTTATCCAGTACTCCCGGCAAAGTGAACACCCCAACTGGCCCCCGGAAAGTAATCTCGGATCCCACTTTTATTTCATTAAAAAGATAATTTGTTCCTACGCCATCATTAAGCAATACAATGCAAAGTTCAAATACATTTGTTCCATCTGGCCAGCTTGCTATAGAATAACTGCGCCACCGTTTATTTGGTTTTTCGTGAATGGGCAAATCAATGGTGACAAATTGACCCGGTTTAAAATTAAATATTTCTAACTCCGGAACCTGTATAAAAAAACGGCGGGTTGCTTCTGTTTGTTGTTCTATTTTTATCACCTTTCCTGTACGCCAGGGTTCTATTGCCATAAAAAATATTTTAGGGTAATATACTAAGAAATATTAATTATTAAATACACTATTAAGTCACCCTCATTGCAATTACATTACAATAGATTTCCTCCTATAAATAATCAATTAAAATATCTTGAAAACCCTGTTGTAATTGTAGTGATTAACACTACATACTTATCTTTGCAGCCCGGATGAATCTTGATGTGTTGATGAATTATTATAAAAATGATTCCCGCTGTTTTCAAATAGCGGAAAGGATTACCTTGCCCGAACCGCAGTACATTCATCTTACCGGGCTTAATGGCAGTGCTTCACAATTTATTTTAGGGGCTGTTTACAATCAAATTTCTATTTCACCATTCAACCACCTGGTCATTCTGCATGATGCTGAAGAGGCTGCTTATTTTCAAAATACTCTTGAAAATATTACTAAAGCCTTAGACATTTTTTATTTCCCCTCATCCTTTAAGAACAACAAAAACTACCAGCTTTTAAACAGCAGTCATGTAATGCTAAGAACGGAAGCACTTACTAAACTTTCAGCCGGCGGAAATAAAAAAATTATTGTTACTTATCCCGAAGCCCTCTTTGAAAAAGTAGTTTTATCCAAAACGCTTTCTGCCAATATCATTAGTATAAAGCAGGCAGAAACCCTGGATGTAAACAGTATATTGGAAAGATTTGTGCAACATGGTTTTATAAGAACAGATTTTGTTTATGAACCCGGCCAGTTTGCCATACGGGGTGGCATCCTGGATATTTATTCTTTTGGAAACGAAAAGCCCTATCGCATTGAGCTCTTCGGAAATGAAGTTGACAGTATCCGAATTTTTGACCCGGAAACACAATTAAGTGAAAGGAAATTACTTCTGGTAAATATTATTCCCAATGTAGAAACCCAGTTTGAGAGTGGAGAAAAAGTTTCGTTACTGGAATTTTTACCGGAAAATACCGTGGTATGGGCAAAAGATTGGAATTTTATCAAAGAAAGAATAGAACAACAAGAGGAAGATTTAGCGCTTTTTCTGGAGTCCATAAAGGCCAGCGATAACAGGCATCAGGCCACAGATGAAAGCAATGGTATCAACTTTAAAACTCTCATCACAGAAAAGGATTTTGTAAGTGCTTCATCCGTAGAAGAAAAAATTCAGCAACGGCACATTATAGAGATTGGAAATAAATCATTCTTTGCAAACAAACAAAAATCAATCAATCCCCGTCGACCTTCTACCATCAGTTTCTCTACAAAAGAACAACCAGCCTTTAACCGCCAATTTAATTTACTCATTAAAAACCTGCAGGAATATGAGAGCCGGCAATATAATATCTTCATCTTTGCTGAAAATCCTAAACAATTAGAAAGGCTGCATACTATTTTTATCGACTTAAAAGTAGATATACAGGTTACGCCAATACCGGTTTCCATACATGAAGGGTTTATAGACGATGACCTTAAATTGATTTGCTATACTGATCACCAGGTTTTTCAACGCTATCACAAATACAAAGTAAAGCAGGCGTTCAGCAAAAACAAAGCCCTTACTTTAAAAACCCTGAGAGAACTTCAGCCGGGAGATTATGTCAGCCATATAGACCATGGAGTTGGCGTTTACAGCGGGCTTCAGAAAATAGAAGCTAACGGGCGCATACAGGAAGCCGTTAGGATACAATATAAAGATGGGGACCTTCTGTATGTAAATATTTCATCTCTTCACAAAATAAGTAAGTATAGCGGTAAAGAAGGAAGCATTCCCAAAATGAACAAATTAGGGAGTGATGTATGGGCAAAACTGAAGGATAAAACAAAAAAACAGGTAAAGGATATTGCTACCGATTTAATTAAATTATATGCCCAGCGTAAAAGCCTGAAAGGTTTTGCTCATAGCCAGGACACTTATATGCAAACCGAACTGGAGGCAAGTTTTATTTACGAAGACACCCCGGACCAGGCAAAAGCAAGTGAAGATGTAAAAAAAGACATGGAAAAACAGGCTCCTATGGACCGGTTGGTTTGTGGTGATGTTGGTTTTGGCAAAACAGAAATTGCCATCCGTGCTGCTTTTAAAGCCTGCGCCGATGGTAAACAGGCTGCAGTATTGGTGCCCACAACCATCCTCGCATACCAGCATTATAAAACATTTGGTGAAAGGCTGAAAGATTTTCCTGTAACCGTAGATTTTATAAACCGCTTTAAAACATCAAAAGAAAAAAAAGAAACTTTTCGAAGACTGGAGGATGGCAAAATCGATATAATTATAGGTACACATGCATTACTTGGGAAAGATGTAAAGTTTAAAGACCTCGGCATAATGATTATAGATGAAGAGCAAAAATTCGGGGTATCTGCTAAAGAAAAATTAAAACAGCTTCGCACTACAGTAGATTCGCTTACACTAACTGCAACGCCTATCCCAAGAACACTTCAATTCAGTTTAATGGGTGCGAGGGATTTAAGCATTATCAATACACCCCCTCCAAACCGACAACCCATACAAACAGAAGTGATGGTTTTCAATGAAGATGCTATCAGGGATATAATTTATTATGAAACAGAGAGAGGTGGGCAGGTTTTCTTCATTCACAACCGGGTAAAAGGGCTACCCGAAATGAAGGGATTAATTCAGGGCTTGTGCCCGGATGTAAGCATTGCTTATGCCCATGGCCAAATGGAAGGTGACCTGTTGGAAGATACTATCCTCGATTTTATGGATAAAAAATATGATGTTTTGGTTTGCACCAATATTGTAGAGAGTGGCGTGGATATCCCGAATGTAAATACCATTATTGTAAACAATGCCCACCAGTTTGGGTTAAGCGATTTGCACCAGTTGCGTGGCAGGGTAGGCCGAAGTAATAAAAAAGCATTTTGTTACCTGTTTGCCCCTCCTATGAGTACCCTTCCACCAGATAGCAGAAAACGGTTAAATACTCTGGAACAGTATAGCGACCTGGGCAGTGGTTTTCAAATAGCCATGCGGGACTTGGATATAAGGGGGGCAGGTAATATGCTGGGTGGCGAACAAAGCGGGTTTATTGCGGAAATAGGCTTTGAAATGTACCAGAAAATTTTAGATGAAGCAATACATGAACTCAAACGAAATGAGTTCAAAGATTTATTTAAGGAAGAAATACATAAACAGGATGATTTTGTAAAAGACTGCAGTATTGATACCGACCTTGAAATTTTAATCCCGGATGAATATGTAGAGAGCATAACAGAAAGACTTAGTTTGTATAGCAGGCTGGATAATTGTGAAACCGAAGAAGCGCTCAAAAATTTTCATGCAGAAATGACTGACCGTTTTGGGCCCGTGCCCCCCCGGGTTGAAGACTTATTTACTACTGTGAGGTGTCGCCGAATGGCTGTAGAACTTGGTTTTGAAAAAATGTTTTTAAAGAACGACACCCTTAAGTGTTTTTTTGTAAACAATCCTGACTCCTCCTACTTTCAGAGCAACACGTTTAATAATATTTTAAAGTATTTGCAAAAAGGAACTAATAAAGCCAGGTTAAAACAGGTGGGAAAAAACGGTATTTTAATAGTAGAGAACGTAAAAAATATGAGTGATTTATACCACTTCCTCAATAAAATGCACCATGCAGTAAAACAGGAGAAATAAAAAAGCCATCCACTTTGGGGTGGATAGCCATTTTATAAATTATTTTTTGCAGATACTACCAGCTCTTCTTAGCAACACCATCTTTAACTGCCTGCAGGGCCGTAGCTTCTGCCAGCATAGTAGTCATTTTATTTCCTTTACCATCGTGGCCTTGTGCCATATATCCGCCACGAGAGGTTTTAGTTATTACCGCATCCTGCATTGGAACGTTTTTTTCCTTTGTTTTCATGCAATAAGCTGTTAACATGTTTGACATTTTAATAGAATTTATTGTTAGTGAATATGGGTTCAGTTTAGAACTTGAAGCTACAAGCTACTAAAAATATTGGTTTTGCCAAAAATTAGCTATAAAAAGGGAATTTTATCCTAAACATCGATTTTGGCATATTTAGCGTGGCTTTCAATAAACTCCCGCCTGGGCGGCACTTCATCCCCCATTAACATACTAAATACCCTGTCGGCTTCAGCAGCACTTTCTATACTAACCTGCTTTAAGGTTCGTGTAAGAGGATTCATAGTTGTTTCCCACAACTGTTCTGCATTCATCTCTCCCAAACCTTTATATCGTTGGGTGTTTACACTCTCATCTTTACCTTGACCAAATAGCTTAATTAAAGCTTTTCTTTCGTCATCCGTCCAGGCATATTCCTGATCTTTTCCTTTTTTTACAAGGTATAACGGAGGTTGAGCTATATATACATTTCCCTGCTCTACCAATTCTTTCATATATCGGAAAATAAAAGTCAATATCAAGGTAGCAATATGGCTTCCATCCACATCCGCATCCGTCATGATAATTAGTTTATGGTAACGCAGCTTAGATATGTCCAGAGCCTTAGCATCTTCTAAAGTTCCAATCTTTACGCCAAGGGCCGTAAACATATTACGTATTTCCTCGTTGTCATAAATCTTGTGCTCCATAGCTTTTTCCACGTTCAGTATTTTACCACGCAATGGTAGAATTGCCTGAAAGCTTCTATCTCTGCCTTGTTTAGCAGTACCTCCGGCAGAGTCACCTTCCACCAGGAACAGCTCACACTTTGCAGGATCTTTATCTGAACAGTCTGCCAGTTTTCCGGGCAAGCCTCCTCCTACTAAAACGCTCTTGCGCTGCACCATATCACGGGCACGCTTAGCTGCGGCCCTGGCTTGTGCTGCCAGTATTACTTTTTGTATGATTGTCTTTGCATCCCGGGGATTTTCTTCCAGGTAGGCCTCCAGCACACGGCTTAGGGTTGTATCTACAATGCCCATTACTTCGCTATTGCCAAGTTTTGTTTTTGTCTGGCCTTCAAACTGGGGTTCAGGCACTTTTACCGAAATAATTGCGCTGATTCCTTCCCTGAAATCATCTCCCTCTATTGCCACTTTGGCTTTTTCAAACATGCCTTGCTTTTCGCCATAACTTTTAAA
The DNA here is from genome assembly GCA_039920545.1 of Ferruginibacter sp. Lineage (GTDB taxonomy): Bacteria > Bacteroidota > Bacteroidia > Chitinophagales > Chitinophagaceae > Ferruginibacter. The sequence goes on from JBDSDN010000284.1 coordinate 13,476, forward strand.
CACCCTTGTGATAGAGCGGCGAAAACCAGCAACATGGGTGCCACCTTCAATGGTATTGATATTATTCACATAACTGAAAATATGTTCCTGGTAGCCTGCATTATAAACCATCGCCACTTCAACTGCAACATTGCTTTTTTCATCATAGCCATCGCAATAAATAACCTGCGGTATAAGTGGATGCCGATTGGCATTTTTGTCAATCATTTCCACAAATTCTACAATCCCACCTTCACTGTAAAAAGTTTTTGTGTAGGTAGAACCATCATCTTCTTTCTCCCTTAAATCATTTAAGATAATCGTTAGTTTACGGTTCAGGAAAGCCAGTTCCCTTAGCCGTCCTTCGAGTATTTCTTTATTATATTCAGTGGTAGTAAATATGCTGCCATCCGGCCAAAATTGTACTATGGTCCCCGTAGTATCGCTACTTCCAATTTCCCTCACAGGATACTTTGGAATTCCGATACCATATTCCTGTTCAAATTTTTTGCCTTCACGGTTTACTGTTACCAGAAGTTTTTTACTTAAAGCATTCACACAACTCACCCCCACTCCATGCAGGCCTCCTGAAACCTTATAGGATCCTTTATCAAACTTACCACCGGCATGTAACACCGTCATTACTACTTCCAGAGCACTACGGTTTTCTTTCGTATGCATACCGGTAGGGATACCCCTTCCATCATCCTGAACAGTGATGGAATTATCTTCGTTAATGGTAACGGTAATGTTATTGCAGTATCCTGCCAGGGCCTCATCAATTGAATTATCTACCACTTCATAGACAAGGTGGTGCAGTCCTTTTACAGAGATATCGCCGATATACATTGCCGGCCGTTTTCTCACGGCCTCTAAACCTTCTAAAACCTGGATGCTGTCTGCGCTGTAACCGCCATTGGAAGAGATAGGAATTTCTACTGTATCTGTACTCATAAATACTTCAAAACCTGTTTAAATTTTTCAAAAAATCAGATTATTGCAAATGTAAGAATTTTAAGCTGTTTAATACATTTGAAAGAGGATTAATTTAAGCAGAATACCTTTCTTTTTTAAGTAAAACCTCTTCTTTGATATTGATAGTTCCTTGGCCCTTTCAAAGGATTAGGAGTATCCATTATGAAATGAATTTTTTTAGTTTGGTCATTTGTAATTTCTTCCATTAACTCCTTTACTTTTCATCGCATAATCTAAAAAAAGATTTGTAATAAAATTGTAACTTCTATTTTAAAGTTTAAACATTAAGTTGAAGCTTAAGTCTATTGCGTATATTTGCACTGTAATTTTTATGCACCACGCCTCACCCATATTAACATTAGCGAATAAACAATCGTTTATGTATGAAGAGATGGAACCTTTGCAGGATATAGCCCGCAATGTGCCGGGTTCCGTTAATTACGCTATAACCAGGTATAAAAAACAACCCCAGTGGATTATTGAAGATACTGGCGTGCTGGTATACCACTATCAAAAAAATAATACTGCTGAAAATTACCTGGAGCTTAAATTCTGTGTAACTGGAAACGTTTATTGCCGGCAAAAACAAACAGAATGTGACTATTGTAAATTAAATGCCTCCCGTGGTTGCATTGAAAAAGTGGATAGTATTGATGTTTTAAGTTTTAGTTTTTCGCCAGCATATCTTCATCAGTTTGCTAAAGCCCATAATAACCCAATAAGTTTGTCAGATAATGTTCTAGCATTTGATCATCCCTCTTCATTTTCTAAAATGCTGCCACTTTGTGGTAAAACAAGAATGGCGATAGAGGCTCTCTTAAACCATACTTATACTGATACACTTGAAAATATTTTTATTAATGCCCAAACCCAAATCCTGCTTTTATATAGTATGGATTGTATGTTAGGGGAAAAAGAAGAAACGTCTTTTACCTGTAAGTTTTTAGCTAATGAAGCAGACAGGGAAAAAATAATTAAAGCCAGGGAAATATTATTACAACATATTGGCGAACCTATCACTATAAAGGCACTCAGCCGCAAGGTGGCTATAAATGAATGCTATTTAAAGAAAGGCTTTAAAGAAATTTTTGGAACTACGATCTTTGATTTTTATCAAAGCCAGAGAATGGAACATGCAAAATACCTTCTTTACGAAAAGGGCTTAAGCGTTACAGAGGTTTCACTATTGCTGGGTTATTCCTCAATCTCTCACTTCAGCACAGCTTTTAAAAAGCATACCGGGTTAAAGCCTTGCGAATTGCTTATCCGTTAAGTTATGCTCTCCTTTTAGTTTCCGTTTACCGTAAATGCATTTCCGCATTTTGCAACCAAAGTGTTTTGCTAAAAAGTTTCTTTGTAAAAATATTGAACACATGAAGAAACAAGTATTAACCCTTATGATTTGTGCAATTAGCCTGGCAGGTTCTTCACAGGACAGGTATTTTGCCAGAACCTATACTTCAAATGTATTACCAAAGGGCGCAATTGACCTGGAGTTTTGGCATACCTCACGCTTTGGCCACGAAGGGCAATTTTTTCATGCCCAGGATCAGCGGATGGAATTGGAATTTGGCCTTGGCAAAAAACTCCAAACCGCTTTTTATTTTAACCGCTTTCAAAAAAGATTTAGTGAATCGGCAAATGAAACTGTTGTTTCAAATGAAGTAGGTTTCAGCAATGAATGGAAATACCAACTAAGCAGCCCTTCTAAAAAAAAGATTGGCGCCGCATTATATAGTGAGTGGAGTATAAAAGGCGGCGATGAACTTGAATTAGAAACAAAATTAATTTTGGATAAAGAATTTGGCAAGAGCCTGTTGGCTTTTAATGGCATAGTGGAGTTCGAAAAAGAATTTGAATGGGTAGATGGTAAATTAAAATCTGATAACTATAAATCTCCAATAGAGTTCGACCTTGCATATTTATATAACGTCGGCCCCTCAGTTGGACTTGGTTTTGAACTTGTAAACCACAATGATATTGCCAAAGGAAAAGGATGGCAGAATTCCATTATTTACGGGGGTCCCACTTTTAATTATCGCTCAGATGGATGGTTTGTTATAGCTAATTATTTACCCCAGTGGAGTAACATTCATAAAACATCACATTCTCCTTCATACAAAGTACTGGATGAACATGAAAGGACCGAAGCCAGAATTATAATTGGTATAAGTCTTAAATAGTCTCATGTAATTTTTATGGGACTACTTTGTTTATTTAATTTCGGAGAGGATTTTCTATCGCAAGTTTAGAATTAGTAGGATAAG
>JBDSDN010000285.1:0-7337 GCA_039920545.1 Ferruginibacter sp.
GTACACCCTAAAATAATGCCGCCTGCTCCTGCAGCTTTTAATTTATTCATTATTTTTAAGAAAATAATTTTCGTTTCTGTAGTTATAATACCCAATGCAAGTTCCTTATAAATTCCTTCATTAATGAGTTCTACATCTTCCTTATCGGGGATGATCGTTTCAATGTTTTGTTGCGCCAGTTTGTTTTTAAAAAAAGGAAGTTCCATGGTGTACCGGGTACCAAGGAGAGCCACTTTTTTAAGGCCCTTTTTAATTATTTCCTTACCAGTTTCTTCACAAATATTAAGTAAGGGAACATCCAATATCTTCTCAACTTGCGGTGCAACATTGTGCATGGTGTTTGCTCCTATCAATATGCACCGGGCTCCTGCTTCTTCTAAAGCCAAAGCAGCCTTGCTAATAATTACGGAAATTTCCTCCCATTTACCAGCCGCCGTAAGCCTTGCTATAACAGGGTAATTCACAGAATTTATTATGATTTCAGCAGTACTTTGCCCATTTGTTTTTTTATAAACCAGTTCATTAATATGCCGGTAATAATCTATAGTAGAAACCCAACTTGTGCCGCCCACTAAACCAATTAATTTCATGAAATATTTTTTGAAGATAAAAATACTATTATTTACCAGGAATTAAATCCCTTATATTCCTTAGCATAAAAAACCCCATGAAATATGGGGCTTGTAATTTAAGTCATGCTCTTCCTAATGTTTTCTAACAACTCTTCTACCTTTTTTCTTATCCTGGTGTTTTCCATAAGCGTAGCCACCCGCAGCCCCTACAGCTCCTCCTATCAATGCCCCTTTCTTTTTATGTTTACTTACTACAGCGCCGGTAACTGCCCCGGCTCCTGCACCAATTAAGGCATCTTTACCCGACCTGCTCTTTGTTGTAGTTTGCGCTCCGGCTTCTAAACTTGAGATGCTCATGATACCACCTAATATGCCAGCAAAAAGTACTTTTTTCATAATTTTTTTTTAAGTGAATAAAAATTCTATTATTTATCTAAGAATATTATGCCAAAAAAAGTAAGAGTAGAAATAAGTTTTAATTTTAAAAAGAATTCTTTAGTTGGAGAAGATTATCCTCAAAATGCGGTATATACAAACATTAACTTTCTGAAAACGATTAAATTCTTGGAAAAACATATTTAAATTTTTGGAGCTGCCGCTAATGTCTCGTCATTTACAGCACTGGCATATTTATTAAAATTATTAATAAATTGTTTAGCAAGATCTTTAGATTTTACATCATAATCTTCCTTATTAAGCCAGGTGTTACGAGGGTTTAAAATATCTGCCGGTACCCCTGGGCATTCTTTCGGCATTTGCATTCCGAACACTGGATGTTCGTCAAATTCTACCTCGTTTAATTTTCCATCAAGCACAGCAGTAATCATTGCACGGGTATATTTTAACTTCATACGTTGGCCGGTTCCGTACGCACCTCCGCTCCACCCCGTATTAATCATCCATACTTTTACTTTATGCTCCGTCATTTTTTCCCCCAACATCTCTGCGTACCGCCCCGGGTGTAAAGGTAAAAATGGTGCTCCAAAACAGGCACTGAAGGTAGCTTTAGGTTCTGTAACCCCAGCCTCTGTGCCGGCTACTTTTGCAGTATAACCGCTTATGAATTGATACATGGCCTGTCCTGGTGTTAACCTACTGACCGGGGGTAAAATCCCGTAAGCATCAGCCGTTAGAAAAAAAATATTTTTGGGAGTGCTGCCAATGGAGGGTTCCAGGGCATTACTGATAAAATTTAATGGGTAACTCACCCGTGTATTTTCTGTTATCTTTTTACTGTCGAAATCAATCTTGTTAGTGCCTTCAATAAATGTTACATTCTCTACCAGGGCACCTGGCTTTATTGCATGGTAAATTTCGGGTTCCTTATCTTCACTAAGACCAATTGTTTTTGCATAGCATCCTCCTTCAAAATTAAATACAGTATCATCTGTCCAGCCATGTTCATCATCACCTATCAGTTTTCTGTTAGGATCGGCGCTCAATGTAGTTTTGCCAGTACCACTTAAGCCAAAAAAAATCGCTGTATCACCAGCAATCCCAATATTTGCGCTGCAATGCATGCTCAATACCTGCGCCCGTTGGGGCAAAACATAATTAAGCATGGTAAAAATGCCTTTTTTCATTTCCCCTGTATACCCGGTACCACCTATTAATATTGTTTTATGGGTAAAACTGATGATGGAAAAGTTTTCTGCTCTTGTGCCATCAACTTCAGGATTGGCTTTAAACCCGGGAGCTTGTATAATGTGCCAGTGTGGAACAAATTTTTCCAGGTCTTTTTCATCTGGCCGAATAAACATATTGTAACAAAATAAATTGCTCCAGGGATTTTCATTTACAACCCGTAAACTTAGCCGGAAATTATTATCAGCACAAGCGTAACAATCCCTTACCCAAATCTCTTTTTCTTTAAGATAATCCAACATTTTGTCTTTAAGTTGAAAGAAAAATTTTTCTTCAAGAGGTATATTGAATTCGTTCCAGTAAACGGTGTTTGCAGTGAGAGCGTCTTTTACGGTAAATTTATCTTTTGGGCTTCGTCCCGTAAATTTTCCTGTATTTATCAGAAGTGCGCCGGTGTCGTTTAATACCCCCTCTCCCCGTTGTAATGCCTGGGCAGTGAGCATTTCCGGACTTAATTGATAATGTATAGTTTTAGGAGTGTAAAAACCCAATTGCTCCAGGGCCGCAAGTCGGGCTTTGGGCATTGTAAGGATAGCCATAGCAAGCTTTATTTAGTGAACCAAGCAAAGGTAATGTTTGAGAAATTATAGCGCATCGAAAAGTGCTATCCGGAGATCATCAAAAATTCATGATTTGAGTAGAATTGTTCGTGAATATTTTAATTGATTCCAGAATTATTAAATCTATTTTTAACAACTTCTCCTTTTGTTGAAAGCTGTATATTTTTTGGGATTTATTCGAATGTTTTTAGTTTTATAAAATATGCCTTCCTGAAAAGGCCAGGCTCGAGTAGTTCATTAAAATAACCAGATACCGTATATTGCGAACGGTTTATTATTTACCAACATTTCGATTCTCATTTCTAACTTTTTTAATCTAAAATCTCCAAGTTCTAAATAAGCAGTAAATAAAAATTTATATGAAATATCTTCCTTTAAACCCACTCATCTTTTCGCAAAACCGCTCCTTGTTTATAAACAGGATGGACAAAAACGCTATTGCAATTTTCAACAGTAACGATGAGCTGCCTAATAATGGGGATACTTTGCATAAGTTTAAACAAAATTCAGATTTGTTCTGGCTTAGCGGAATAGAGCAGGAAGAAAGTATGGTGATACTGTTTCCAGATAATCCTGATGCCAAATACAGGGAAGTATTAGTACTCGTACGGCCAAATGAATTAAAAGAAAAATGGGATGGACACCGGTTACGGGCAAACGAAGCTCAGTCAATTTCCGGTATTCAAACAATTGTATGGTTAGATTCTTTAGAAGGGTTGTTGCAACCCTGGATCCATCTTGCAGATACCATCTACTTAAATACAAATGAAAATGACAGGAAATCGAACCTTATAGCTGTAAGGGATTACCGCTATGCAGATTTGATGCAAAAACAATATCCATTACATAATTTTAAAAGAAGTGCCAGGATATTGAAGGACCTTCGGGCTATAAAATCTGCACTGGAAGTAGATGTTATTCAGAAAGCGATTGATATTACTGACGAAACATTCAGAAAACTCCTGCAGTTCATTAAACCTGGCGTAATGGAATACCAGATCGAGGCAGAGATTTATCACTCATTTTTATCCCAACGCTCTGCCGGGCCAGCGTACGGATCTATAATTGCCAGTGGAGACCGGGCAAGAGTTTTGCATTATGTAGAAAATAACAGCGAATGTAAAGAGGGCGAATTGATATTAATGGATTTCGGCGCTGAATACGGGAATTATTGTGCAGACCTTACCCGTACGGTGCCGGTGAGTGGAAAATTTGGCCGCCGGCAAAAAACAGTTTACAATGCCTGCCTGCACCTTCATCATTATGCAGCTGGTATTTTAAAACCCGGGATAAGTATAATAGATTATACTGAAAAAGTTGGAGATGAAGCAACACTTGTTTTTCAAAAAATTGGTTTGTTGAGAAAATCAGATATTAAAAATGAAGATCCTGAAAACAGGGCTTACCGGAAATATTTATACCATGGTATTTCACATCATTTAGGTTTAGATGTGCATGACCTTGGAACAAGAACTGAACCCATAAAAGCGGGAATGGTATTCACCATAGAACCGGGGATATATATTGAAGAAGAAAATATGGGTGTACGTATAGAAAATAATTTTTGGATTACCAGGAATGGCAATAAGGATTTAATGAAAAATATCCCCATAACTGTTGAGGATATAGAGGCATTGATGAAGAGATAAATTAAAGTTTGGACTAGAATTAATAATTTATTTTTTCTCATTACTCGTATAAAAATTCAAGTATTAAAATTCTAAAATAACCTGCTGCTTTCGTTGATAGATTTTATTCATATTAAGTTGCATGCATTCCGATGAAACATATTCCCAATTTATTTACACTTCTGAACCTCATTTTTGGTTGCCTGGCCATTATAGTTACGCTCCAGAATGGTATCACAATTCAATATAGTACTGATGGTTCCCAATTAGTAGATATCCCTGAGAAAATATGGATGGCAACATTATTTATTGGCCTTGCAGCAGTTGTAGATTTCCTGGATGGTTTTGTAGCAAGGCTTTTTAATGCTGCTTCGGAAATGGGCAAGCAATTGGACTCGCTGGCCGATGTGGTAAGTTTTGGTGTGGCGCCCGCTATGATCATATACCAGTTCTTAAGAATGAGTTTTGCAAACGAAGAAGCAGGAATTGAGGTGGCTGTTATCTGGCTGATGCCAGCATTGTTAATTGCAGTGGCGGGGGCATACCGGTTGGCTCGTTTTAATTTAGATATCAGCCACCAACAAGGTTTTAAAGGCGTACCGATCCCTGCCGTAGGCTTGCTGATTGCATCTCTACCGCTTATTTACTGGAATACTGATAACCCTGCAATTGTAGCGCTATTATTAAACAAGTGGGTGCTTTATATTTTTATTATAATAGTATGCTGGTTAATGGTAAGTCGTTTACGCCTGATGGATATGAAATTTAAAAATCTTTCTCTGAAGGACAATTTATCTAAAATAATTTTAATTGGAGTCTCCATAATTTCAGTATTAATCTTTCAATGGCTTGCCGTACCCATTATTTTTATAGCCTACATTATTTTATCTTTAATTTTCAAAAAATAAATTTCATGATATTTTCTGTACAGGTAAAAGTTATGCCACTACCAAACCTGCTGGATCCTCAGGGAAAAGCAGTCTTAGGCGGCTTGAAGAATTTACAACTAAATACCGTAAATGATGTAAGGATAGGAAAGCATATAGACTTGAAAATAGAAGGGTCGTCCAAACAAGAGGCCATACAGATTGCTACTGAAGCTGCTCAAAAATTACTTGCAAACCCTGTAATGGAGCATTTTGAAGTAATGATAAGACCCGACATTTAAAGGATTTTTTCTGTAAAAAAATTCAGCTACATTAAATATTTTAGTTTGGGTGATAACAATAAATCACAGCATACGAACGCAGTAAATTATCCTTCAGGGGCCATGCTTTACCTTGTTCCTACGCCCATAGGAAACCTTGCAGATATTACCTTCCGTGCAATAGAAGTGTTGAAAACTGTAGACCTCATTCTTGCTGAGGATACCCGCACTTCATCGGTTTTATTAAATCATTATCAAATTAAAAAACCAATATCACCTTATCATCAGCACAACGAACATAAAATTGTGGCACATGTAGTAGAACAGTTAACAGCGGGCAAAACTATTGCATTGCTTACGGATGCCGGTACGCCCGGTATAAGCGATCCTGCTTTTTTGTTAGTAAGAGAATGTGTTAAAAATAATATTGAAGTTCAATGCCTGCCCGGCGCTACAGCTTTTGTACCGGCCCTGGTAAACAGCGGCCTGCCAATAAACAGTTTTTGCTTTGAGGGATTTATTCCTTTAAAAAAAGGCCGGCAAACTTTCTTAAATAAAATGGCACTAGAAAAGAGAACAATGATTTTTTATGAAAGTCCTATGCGACTCGTAAAGACACTTAAAGATTTTATAGAATATTTTGGTGAAGGAAGGCAATGCTGTGTGTGCCGTGAGCTAACAAAAAAATTTGAAGAAAACAAACGGGGAACATTACTTGAAGTGCATAACTATTTTAATGAAAAAACAGTTAAAGGCGAAATTGTCATTATCGTAGGTGGAATGGATGATTAATAAAGCGCTTCAAGTTTATTGATTTTTTTTGTTTTAAACCTGGCACCCAACATTCCCCGGCAGTGTAGCTTACGGGAAACAACAAAAAAGCTTGTTCTTTTTCGGGCCTTTTTAATACTTGCTTAATAAATTCATTGGGGTGGGGGTACTCAACAATTGTTAGAAAATTTAAATTGTATTTTGATTTTTTTTATGATACACTTTGGATTGACTTGTAATACCTGTTAGTCTGGAGAGCCAGCGGGGCAGCGCTACAGAAAGTTGATGAAACCCCAAAGGAAGTTGATATTCCCTTCCTTTTACGAACTGCCGGAGTCTCATCTCCGACCTGCTACTATCTCAGGGCAAAAAAATAACGTAAGATATTAAGTGAGCCGGTATTGCCCCCGGGTTCAGACCGGTTTTCAGTTCGTCCGCAAGAAATATAGACGGCGTTGTGCTCCCGTGCTGGTATTTTAATCAGATAAACAATAAATACTTTAAAACGTTTATGTAATTGAAACGCATTCTTTATGCAAATTTTACTCACAGGTGCAAATGGATATATCGGGCAGCGGCTGATTCCGGTTTTGCTGGAGCAGGGGCATACTTTGCACTGCTGTGTGCGCAATAAAATCCGTTTTGAAGCAGATCATAAACATGAGGGGATAAAGATTGTGGAGATGGACTTTTTGCTACCAACTGATGCAGAACAATTACCAGTACAGATAGATGCTGCCTATTACCTGATTCATTCTATGAGCGGTGGCACAAAAAACTTTGATGAGGCAGAAGCCATCTGTGCTGAAAATTTTATTCAGTTACTGGCAGCAACAAATGCACAACAAATAATTTATCTCAGTGGCATAAGCAATGCTGATAAATTATCTAAACACCTGTCATCAAGATTGCATGTGGAAGATATACTTGCAAAAAGCAAAATACCAATCAGCATTTTACGGGCGGGCATCATAGTTGGTTCTGGCAGCGCTTCTTTTGAAATCATCCGTGATCT
>JBDSDN010000286.1:0-4754 GCA_039920545.1 Ferruginibacter sp.
CTATGCATAACCGTTATGTCACTAAAACCAATTATCCATTTTGGATGAGCAACAAAATTTGTGAAATCAATTTTATCAATAATTCTTAAAGCGCCATAACCGCCCCTCGCACACATAACAGCTTTTACATTTTTATCATCCAGCATTTGTTGAAAGTCAGTAAGGCGCTCTGCATCGGTGCCTCCATAGGTAAAATCTCTTTTACCAATTGTGTTACCGGTTTTAATATTGTAACCCCATTCCTGTAATTTCAATATGGAGGGCCTAATATCTTCGTCAGTAATGTATCCGGCCGGGGAGGTAATACCAATTATATCCCCCGGGTTCAGATATTCCGGAATTTTTATCCGGGAATCTGGGTCTTCAAATTTCTTTACATTAGCTGTCGCAGCTAGTGAGGCACCAAGGGGAACTAATGCCGAAATAAATTTTTTTCGATTCATCATTAAAAGTAAATGCTAAAATAATTTAATATTCATAATTCAAACCCCATTCCAGCTTTCAAAGCTTTTTGATATTTTCTTAAATCAAATTTATAATATGAAGGAGCTTTATGTGCTACAGCTTTCTTTATCTCATTTAATTTCTTTAAAATACCTGTACCTATAATTTTTCGCTGAAAATTCCTCCTGTCTAATTTTTTATCTAAAATCGTCTCATATAATTTCTGTAAATCTGGCATTGTAAATTTTTCTGGCAGGAGGTTATAACCGACAGGTTGATAATTTAGCTGCAGCCTTAAATTCTCTAAGGCTTTTTTCAAAATTTCTTTATGATCAAGGATCATTTCAGGAATGTTAGAAATATTAAACCATTCGCAGGCAGATGAAAAAGTGTCTGCCACCGGCTGCACTTTTGTAAAATCTACCAGGGCCGTATAGCCGACTGTAATAAACCGTTCAAACATCCAGCTCTCCTCCAGTTCTATTCCAACATTTTTTAAAAACTGTTTATTTATTTTTTTTGTTGAACGGTTTGGCTGGCTAAAGACCCGAAACTGCTCCATGTAAATACTTTTCAGCCCCGTCCGCTGTTCTAATACCCTTTTTGCTGCCTCGTCCATATGTTCTTCTTTTAAAATAAATCCTCCTGGTAAGGCCCATAGGCCCGCATATTTTGCATGGAGCAATAATATTTTCAGCTCATTTTCATGAAAACCAAAGATCAAACAGTCTACCGAAATATTGCGGAGATATTTTTCATGGCCTTTTAAATAATGCTCTTTTATTTCTTTTTCAAAAATCATAAGTAAAAATATATTTTAATATTTGAAAAATTAGATTTATCATTGTGTCATAATAACGCAATGTAAACTTAATAACTTGTATATGAAAAAATCAATTGTCCTTCTTTTGGTAATTATTATTGCTGCTTCTGCCACAGCACAATCTGCCAATTCCCTTAAAGCCAACACACTTGTTGGCAAAATGACCCTGGACGAAAAAATAAATCTTGTGGTGGGCCTGGGGATGAATATTCCTGGAGTAACTGAAGGCGATGGACCTGTAATAGGTACCACGATGGACAAAGTGGCTGGTGCTGCAGGAACTACATTTGCAATTCCACGTTTGGATATTCCTCAAACAGTAGTGGCCGATGGGCCGGCAGGGTTAAGAATCAATCCTACCAGGAAAGAAGATAGAAGAACTTATTATGCTACCGCCTGGCCTGTGGCCACTTTACTGGCTTCTACCTGGGATACAAAACTTGTAGGGAAAGTAGGTAATGCTCTGGGCAGCGAGGTAAAAGAATATGGTGTGGATGTGCTCCTTGGGCCAGGTTTAAACATTCACCGTAATCCTTTGGGTGGAAGAAATTTTGAGTATTATTCAGAAGATCCTGTAATATCCGGAAAGATGGCCGCTGCAATGGTAAATGGCATCGAAGCGAATGGTGTGGGAACTTCGGTAAAACATTTTGCCGCCAATAACCAGGAAAGAAACCGTAACACCGTTAATACCATTCTGAGTGAAAGGGCCTTAAGAGAAATTTATTTAAAAGGATTTCAAATTGTTGTTAAAGAGTCGCAGCCCTGGACGGTAATGAGTTCTTACAACAAACTTAATGGTACTTATACTTCAGAAGAGTATGATCTGCTGACTTCTATTTTAAGAAAAGAATGGGGTTTTAAAGGCCTGGTAATGACCGACTGGTTTGGCGGCAAGGATGCTGTGGCGCAGATGAAAGCGGGAAATGACCTGCTGATGCCCGGCACAGCTGCACAGAAAAAAGCTATTCTTGAAGCTGTAAATAATGGATCCCTGAAAGTAAAAGTCCTGGATGAAAATGCCAGGCGTATTTTAAATTATATATTTGAAACCCAATCATATAAAAAATATGCTTTCAGTAATAAACCCGATCTTAAAACGCATGCCAATCTAGCCCGTATAGCCGCCGCAGATGGTATGGTGTTGCTGAAAAATGAAAGCAATAGTTTACCCTTTGAAAAAAGTACAAAGACTATTGCTGCTTTTGGAAATAGCTCTTATGATTTTATTTCTGGGGGTACCGGGAGCGGTGATGTAAATGAAGCCTACACTATTTCGCTGGTAGAGGGAATATCTAATGCAGGGTACGGCGTAGATGATGAGGTGAAAAATATTTATAGTTCTTATATTTCGGATGAACAAGCCAGGCATCCTAAAAAAAGTTTTTTCGAGGAGTTTAAAGATCCCACACCTCGAATTCCCGAGCTTGCAATAGATAATGACCTACTTTATAAAAAAGCCACAGAAGCTGATATAGCGCTGATTACAATCGGAAGAAATGCAGGGGAAGGCTCAGATAGGAAAGTAGAAAATGATTTTAATTTATCAAAAGAGGAAATGAGTTTGGTGAGTAATGTGGCAGATGCCTTTCATTCAAAAAATAAAAAAGTAATAGTGGTTTTAAATATTGGTGGGGTAATTGAAATGGCAAGCTGGCAGAACAAAGCAGATGCAATATTGCTAACCTGGCAACCCGGCATGGAAGCTGGTAATGCGGTGGCAGACTTGCTGAGTGGTAAAGTAAATCCATCTGGGAAATTGGCCACAACCTTTCCAGTGAAGTATGAAGACGTTCCCTCAGCAAAAAGTTTTCCGGGTAAAGAATTTCCGGAGCAAGCAACTACCGGCATGATGGGTATGAAAGCAATGCCGGCAGAAGTAACTTATGAAGAAGGTATCTATGTTGGGTATCGCTACTATAATACTTTTAAGATAAAACCAACATATGAATTTGGATACGGACTTTCTTACACTGATTTTAAATACAGCAATCTTGTATTAAGTTCAAAACAATTTAATAAAAAAATTATAGCGACTATTACAATTACTAATAATGGAAAAACAGCCGGGAAAGAAGTGGTTCAATTATACATAACTGCACCTTCTGGTAAAGTAGATAAGCCTTCGGAAGAATTAAAAGGGTTTGCTAAAACAGGATTATTACAACCGGGGCAATCCGAAAAAATAATAATTACGATCAATGCCGGAGATCTTGCTTCGTTTAATACGCCGGAGACTGCGTGGATTGCTGATGCTGGAATATATACTGTAAAAATTGGTGCATCCTCATCAAACATTAAGCAAACAGCCCGCTTTAGTTTGCCAAAAAATCTGGTAACAGAAAAGTGTTATAAAGTATTAGCACCGCAAGTACGCATACATGAAATGACGCATTAATTTTTTATTTGATGAGATTAAAGCCTTTGCGAAAGCAAAGGTTTTTGTTTGTTTGGGTATTGCCTGTGCTTTAGGTATTTTTGCAACGTTTCATTTAAAGCTGCAACAATTTGTAAAAGCTGCGGTGTATGCTGCGTAGCGGTATACTGTAAAAGTCCCGATTCAAATGTAATATCGGGATGCCCATTAAATCGGCAAGTGACACAACGATGATGAGGAATGAACCAATAGTTGGTTACAAAAAAAACACATGACAACTGACCCAAAAAGATATTTAATTACTTCTGCTCTTCCTTATGCAAATGGCCCAAAACATATAGGTCACCTTGCCGGGGCATACCTGCCTGCAGATATTTACGTACGTTACCTGCGTGCCCAAAAAAAGGACGTAGTTTATGTATGCGGTAGTGATGAACATGGTGCTGCCATTACGATACAGGCCATGAAGGAAAATACTACACCCAGGGAAATTGTAGATAAATACCACGCTATGCTTAAGCGTAATATGGCGGACCTGGGAATTTCTTTTGATATTTATCATCGGACTTCATCTCCTATTCATCATGAAACAGCACAGGAGTTTTTTACTATCCTAAATAATAATGATAACCTGCAGGTAAAAGAAACAGAACAGTATTTTGATGAAGAGGCAAAAACATTTTTAGCAGACCGTTACATTGTAGGCACCTGCCCGGTTTGTGGTAACGATAATGCTTATGGGGATCAATGTGAAAATTGTGGCACATCGCTGAGCCCGGAACAACTCATAAATCCAAGAAGTACCTTAAGTGGGAATGTGCCCGTAAAAAAATACACCACACACTGGTATTTACCTTTGGATAAATATGAGGACTTTTTGCGTAAATGGATTTTAGAAGATCATAAAAATGACTGGAAGGCAAATGTACTCGGCCAATGTAAAGGTTGGCTCGATATAGGTTTACAACCACGGGCTGTAACACGTGATTTGGATTGGGGCATTTCGTTGCCTACCACTTTAGAAGGCGGAGCCGGTAAGGTTCTCTATGTTTGGTTTGATGCACCCATCGGTTATATTAGCGCCACCAAACAATGGGCTATTGATAATGG
>JBDSDN010000287.1:0-4540 GCA_039920545.1 Ferruginibacter sp.
ATGCATAAACGCAGCTTATTTTTGGTATAGGATTTTGAGAGTAATTAGAATTTATTTAGCTTTAATTTTGGCATGCTTTTTAATTAGTAAGATTTTAAATGCAAGTAGATAATTCAGCAATACTGAAACAAGAAGAGGACAGGATACGGTCTTTAAAAAAGTATGATATTCTGGACACCCCACCTGATGGTAGTTTTGACCGTATCACCCGTCTGGCTGCCAAACTTCTTGGTGTACCAATAGCCATTGTTACCCTGGTAGATACAGACAGGATATGGTTTAAATCAAAGTATGGTATTGATGTGCAGCAGATAACCCGTGACCCGGGGCTATGCAGTTCTGCAATTTTATCTAACGAGTTATATATTGTGGAAGATGCCCGCAAAGATCCACGCACCCTGGCAAATCCATTAATAGCGGGGGAGTTCGGCCTGCAGTTTTATGCTGCCGCCCCCCTAAGGGTAAAAGGCGGGCATAATTTAGGTACCCTGTGTGTTATTGACAAAAATCCCCGCAAACTTACACCCGAAAACCAGGAAATTTTACAGAGCCTGGCTGATATTTTAATTGACCAGATTGAACTCCGCCTGGCGGCCAGGCTTGCGGTATCAAAGCAAAACCAGGTGTTGAATATGGCGGCACACGATTTAAAAAATCCACTCACTATCATTCCCCTCTTTGCTGATATGATAAAACATGAAACTGACCGGGAGAAAATTGCTACAATGTGTGATAAAATAGAACATACGTCTGCCAGGATGCTAAGGATGGTAAATGAATTGTTAGAATCTGCAAGTACTGAAGCAAATGAAATACAGTTAAATCTTAAACCGATAAATGTTGCAGATTTAGTTGCTGCAGTTATTGCTAGAAATAAAATTTTGGCTGATAAAAAAAATCAACAAATAAAATTTCTTACAGATGAGCAACTGATAGTTTATGCCGATGAAAATAAGTTTACGGAAATCGTCGATAATCTTATAAATAATGCTATAAAATATTCTCCCGAAAACACAGGTATTTACGTAACATCAAAAGAAGCAGACGGGCGTATTATATTGGAAGTACGTGATGAAGGCCAGGGCTTCACCCCCGGGGAGAAAGTTAATCTATTCCAGCGCTTCAGCCGGCTCAGCAGCCAGCCGACAGGAGGGGAAACCGCTACTGGCCTGGGATTATCTATTGTAAAAACTTTAGTAGAGGCTCACGAGGGAACAATAACGGCGGAAAGCGAAGGAAAAGATATGGGCTCAAAATTTATTGTAAGCCTTCCTTTACCAACAACGCCACAACCAGCAGCTAAGGGAAGTGGGAAATAATATTTTTTACTTTTAATCCCTTACACATGGCCGTTATTTTTTTGCGGGAACCATCCTGTAAACTCATTAAGCTTTACAAATATTTATAGCAATTTTAGTTTTCATTGTTGAAAAATATTTACTTCTGCTCTTCAGGACACCTGATATACGCTATTTTTTCTTTAAACCTAAACCTATTTCTTTACTGCAGTACATACGGCCATCTTTTAAAATAAAACCGCCGGTTACAAGGTCGTCGCTTAGATCAAAACTGCCATCCAGGTCGAGGTGTTTAGTATTACTGCAACTATAGGCTGCATGCAGGGCAGCAGTAATACTGGTAATACTTTCATCATTACAACCCCAAAACAGGTCAATGCCGGCATGGGCTGCAATGAGTGCAATTTCCCTGGAACCCCGTATGCCGCCACATTTCATCAATTTTATATTGAAGATGCCAAATGCCCGGGGAGGGTGGGAGAGTTGTAAAGCGGAGGCTGGCCCCAGGAGTGATTCATCCGCAGCTATGTTTTTTGTATCAGAACTCCCTAACCCGGTTAATTCTTTTTCCAATCCGACCGGCAGTGGCTGTTCTATTAATTCTAAACCCGTGTCTTTTGTTTCCCTGGTAAAATATTTTAATTGTTCAACATCATAGCCCTGGTTTGCATCTACTCTTATGAGCATTTTATTTTTAAAATGTTCTGATAATTTTTTTACCCTTTCAATGTCTTCTTCTACGACCAACCCGGTTTTTATTTTAATAATTCTAAAGCCGGCAGCATAATTAGCTTTGGCTTCCTCCAGCATAGCACTCGTATCTTTTATACCTATCGTTACCGACGTATGCAGGCCCTCCATTTTACAGCCGTAAAGATCTACAACCCGTATCCCGATCAATTTACAAAATGCATCATGTAAAGCAATATCCAGGGCGGCAATAGTGCCGGGCAAACCCGGGAATTTTATTAAAACTTCATCCAGGAGTTGGTTAAAATGGCGTATGTCCCTACCTGTTAGTTCCTGTATAAAGTCCGTCTGTAAATTTGCTAAGGTCACTGCCGGTGTTTCTCCCACAACATCTGCAAAGGGATTTGCGGCGCCCAAACCCGTAAGCCCATTCTCCAGCGTTATTTCCAGGAAAACAATTTCAGTATCCGAAATAGTTTTATAAGCAATCGTATAAGGCTTGGTTAATGGGTATGGCTGCAGCCAGCTTTTTATAGATTTTATTTTCATCGGTTGGTTTTCAAAAGCGATATTATTGCAGGCATTATTTTTTCTACGCCCTGCTGCAAGGGAAGTAAAACAGGTATCTCCAATTCGTTTTCATATTTATTTTGAAAGGCGAGCGCTTCATCTGGGGAACAGTGTTCTGTATTTAAGGCTACCGCTATTACCGTAGAGCCATACATTTTTATCAGGGCTATTTCTGAGACTAAAGAATGAATATTTCCCCATTCTTCAATATCATCATAATATTTTCTTTTGGGCGCATGCACCAGAATCACCTGCTTTGCATTTCCGGAAATTAATAATTCTGCACCGCAGGGCCCGCTGGGGTTACGCAGGGCCGACTGGCCCTCTATAAATATTATTTCTGCTTTTGTTTCTTTCCAGCAAGAAACAATGGCATGTTCCAGTTCACCGGAAATAAAATCGTTCAGGGTGCTGTCAAATATAAATCCATATTGCCCACCTTGCATCCAACCGGTCTGGCCCGTGTAAATCATCTGCGCATTTAACCCTGCTTCGGTACAAGCCTGCTGTACTAACCGGCACGTAGTTCTTTTTCCCAGGGCACAGTCCGTTCCAATAACCGCAATGATGGAGGCTTTCACTGAAAACACCTCGGCATTCCAGAAATGTAATTTATCTCTTTCTTTAGGTTTCCTTATATCTATTAATCGTACGTCGTATTCATGTGCCAGTGAAACCAGCGAGGGAATATTGGATAAAAAATCGTGTAACCCGCTCACAATAGATATCTTTTTACGGAGACAAAATTCCATGACCGGAATAAATTCTGCCGGTAGTCTTCCGCCTACCGGCGCCAGGCCGACGATGCAATATTGTATATCGTGAATTGTATTTACTGCCTCTTCAGCAGTTTCAAAAACGGGGATGTTCCGGGGTGTACCATCTAAAACTTCGCCTGCGTCTTTACCTTTATGCTTGCTGTCAATTACTGCTGCAATAGTATACCTGTCAGTACCACGGATTAAACCATGTGCAGTTTTTGCATCTGCTTTTGCTAACATTCCGCCAGTTAAAGTAATCGCTTTAGGTAATATATTTTTCTCCATTAGTATTACAACTTTATCTCTCAATAAACAGCCCGGGATATTTTTGTTGTGATATTTTGTTTTTATAAACCAACACCCCGTTTACCCAAACTTTTAAAATACCGTCGGAGAGTGCAACAGGGTTTTTAATGTCGGCATTATCTTTTATCGTGGCCGGGTCTATCAAAACCAGGTCGGCAAAAAAACCAGGCGCAATAATACCCCGGTTTTTTATACCGGTATGCTCTGCAGCCAGCCCCGTCATTTTATTAATAGCCTGTTCCCAACTCAATAATTTTTTCTCATTCACGTATTTCGCCAGTATCCTGGTAAAAGATCCATATCCCCTGGGATGCCCGCCATTGGCGCCGTCGGAGCATATGTTAGTGTGCGGCCAGGCAATAAAACTACTTAAATCAGCTTCTGCCATTGATTTACCCATAATGGCTTCCACACCGCCAGTGCCTGCGTGCAAACTGCTATATGCTGAAGCCGTAGCTACTAAATACAGAAGCGTTTGTGCAGCAGTTTCTTTCCGCATTTGTGCAATTGCAGCTACAGTTTTTCCCTCGTAATTACTATCGGGTACATATCTTACGAGCACTGACCCCATAGGATCAAAAAGATGATCTGTTGCATACTTTGCCGCCTGCAGGCTGGTAAAATCTTTATTGGGAAATAATACTCTTAAGGTGCTGTTCCAGAAATCATATGGGTAACAATCTGCCGTAATATCTATCCCTTGTGCCCTGGCATTTTGTAATTGTGCCAGCAATCCCGGAGCGGTGCCCCACTCATCCTTTAAAGCAATTTTTATATGAGAAATTTGTACCGGTAATTTTGCCTGCCGGCCTATGTTGATAATTTCATCAATCGCATCATTCATATTAATATCTTCACTTCTTATGTGACTGATATACCGTGCATTTTCCTGGGCCGCCACCTTTGCCAATTCTA
>JBDSDN010000288.1:0-16248 GCA_039920545.1 Ferruginibacter sp.
ACACTATCTATTACGAGGACTACACTGTCTACTGCAGTCAGGGTGCGGTAAGTATCTTCAGCAAAGTCTTTATGCCCGGGTGTATCCAGCAGGTTTATTAAATGTCCCTGGTATTCAAAAGTCATCACACTGGTTGCTACGCTTATGCCCCGTTGCCGTTCTATTTCCATAAAATCGCTGGTAGCATGCTTTTTTATCTTGTTGCTTTTTACGGCGCCTGCTGTTTGAATGGCCCCGCCGAATAGCAGAAATTTTTCGGTAAGTGTGGTTTTGCCCGCATCCGGGTGACTAATAATAGCGAAAGTTTTTCGTTTATTTATTTCATTAATATACTTCATAAAGGCGGCAAAGATAAGTGTTGTTGCAGGTTGAATTGTCGATTGAGGTTGTAATGCGTTGAGATTTATTTTACCGCCGAAGGGATGGCGGATAGCAGCGTAAATCCTTTTGCCAATAAGAAGGCAAACCGTCAAAACCTTTTCCGGCAAAAGATTGCAGCGGATAGCCGCTGTCAATGCTTATTTGCAAAACTATTGATGATAGCCCCTGCATTTTTTGATTCTTTTTTTAATTAATTCGCCCTCATTCAACAAAGTTAGGCTGACATTGTATTTTGGACACATTGACTTATTGACTTTTATGTTGCCGCTTATAAATTTTTATAAAACCCAACCGTTTCTACAATTAACTTTGGTGTATGGCCAAATCGCTGAATATTATTGCTAATTCTTTAAGACTCACTTTGCAGGAACTTAAAGTAAATAAAATGCGTACGGCTTTAAGCCTTACCGGCGTAGCATTTGGGATATTCTGTATTATTGGGGTTTTAGCTACCGTGAACAGCCTCGAACGAAATATACAGGACCAGGTAAAAAGTTTAGGCAGTAATACTATCTATATTGATAAATGGGAATATAGCGGTGGCCCGGATAAGCCTTTCTGGAAGCTGCGGGCACGGCCGGTAATGAAATTTGAAGAGGCAGGCATGATAAAAGAACGGTCAGAATTACTGGATGAAATCACTTTTTTAATGCAGACCGGTGGAAATATATCATACGGAAATATAGTTTTACAAAGTGCAGCAGTCTATGGTATAAACCCTGCCCAGTCTGCAATACAGCCAATTAATTTTGAAGTGGGTCGCTATTTTTCACAAACAGAATTTGATAACGGCACTAACATAGGAATACTGGGGTATTTAAATGCTGAAAATTTGTTTGGTGATGCCAACCGGGCCATAGGAAAGCAGGTAGAAATAAAAGGGAAAAAAGTTACCGTAGTGGGTGTGATAAAAAAAGAAGGTAAAAACTTTATAGGCTGGGATTATGATAATTGTATTATGCTGCCCTATAATTTTGCCCGGGAAATTTTTCAAGAGAAAAATTCGAATCCCATTTTACTTGCAAAGGGTAAAACCACTGTCTCTGTAGATGCCTTCTCCCAGGAATTGCGGGGAATTATGCGCCAGATCCGAAGACTAAGTCCCACCGAGGAAGATAATTTTTCTCTCAACGCTGTAGAGGCTTTCAGCAAAGCAATTGCCCAATCTTTTATAACAATTAATATTGTCGGCTCAATCATTGGTGGAATAAGCCTCATTGTTGGGATGTTTGGCATTGCAAATATTATGTTTGTTACCGTAAAGGAAAGAACTGCCGTTATAGGAATTAAGAAGGCCCTGGGTGCTAAAAAACGCAGTATACTTTTTGAGTTTTTGATGGAGGCAGCCATGTTATGTATTTTGGGCGGGGCCGTGGGGCTTATCTTCGTTTATATCCTGACGTTAGTGCTCTCCGGTCCGTTAAATTTCCCTGTTTTTATTTCTCTGCCCATGTTAATAATTACGATAATTATCTGTCTTGTTACGGGAATTCTTGCGGGCATTATCCCCGCATCGCAGGCGGCAAAAATGGATCCGGTGGTAGCTATACGGAGTTAGTTGAAGGTTCAAATGGTTTAAAGTTCAAGAGGTTTGCCCTAACTTTGAATTTTTAGAACATAAATTGAAGATTGAAGATTGAAGATTGAAGATTGAAGATTGAAGATTGAAGATTGAAGATTGAAGATTGAAGATTCAAGATTCAAGATTGAAGATTGAAGATTTAAGATTGAAGATTCAAGATTGAAGATTCAAGATTCAAGATTGAAGATTTAAGATTGAAAAATTAATCATTGACCATTCACTATTCACTATTGCCCTTTACTATCAACCATTCACTTTTGACCTTTCACTATTCACCATTCACTTTTGACTATTCACTAGTCACCATTCACTTTTGACCATTCAATATTCACCATTGCCCATTTGCAAATCATAAATTATAAATCACCTTGTCATTAATACTGGCCATTGAATCTTCATGCGATGAAACGGCAGCCGCTATCTGCCAGGATGGTGCAATACTCAGTAATATAATAGCCACACAAAAAATTCACGAACTATACGGAGGTGTCGTACCAGAATTGGCAAGCAGGGCTCACTTACAGAACATTGTACCAGTAGTAGATGCAGCTGTTAAAGCGTCAGGATATGCCGTTGAGGACCTGGATGCAATTGCTTTTACCCAGGCTCCAGGGCTTATTGGGGCACTTTTGGTCGGGTCAGAATTTGCTAAGTCCCTGGCTCTGGCACTGGACAAGCCATTGATAGCGGTTCACCATATGCAGGCCCACGTACTGGCAAATCTTATAGACGACCCAAAACCGGCATTTCCGTTTTTATGCTTAACGGTTAGTGGTGGTCACACGCAGATTGTTGTATGCAACAGTCCCGGGGATTTAAAAGTGATCGGGCAAACTATTGATGATGCAGCTGGTGAGGCATTTGATAAAACGGCAAAGCTCCTTGGCCTTCCCTACCCAGGCGGTCCGTTAATTGAAAAATATGCAGTTGGCGGAAATGCTGAAGCATATAAATTTACTGAACCAAAAATTACCGGGCTTGATTTTAGTTTTTCAGGCTTAAAAACATCCATACTTTATTTTTTAAATAACGCCGGTACGTCCAATGTGTACAAAGAAGAATTTACAGCGGATGAGGCAACCAGGAAGAAATTTATTGAAGAAAACCTGGCGGATATTTGTGCATCGGTACAGCAGCGCATTGTGACTGTGCTCTTAAATAAATTAAAAAAAGCAGCTTTACAAACAGGCATAAAAAATGTTTGCCTGGCCGGTGGGGTAAGCGCCAATAGTTGTTTGCGTAAAGCTTTTATAGAAACCGGCCAACAGCTTGGGTGGAAAACTTATGTCCCAAAAATGGAATATTGTACTGATAATGCTGCTATGATAGCTATTACCGGGTATTATAAATTTTTAGAAAATAAATTTGAGAAAATGGATACCGTGCCCACTGCAAGAGCAGGGTGGCAGTAATATTTTTTAACATCCAAAATCAGACATCATAAACCATACTTCTAAATCCTAAATCTTCTTGTCCCAAACTTACTTTTCTTTTAAAAAATTTACTATAAGGCAGGATAAATGTGCGATGAAAGTGTGTACAGACGCCTGTCTATTTGGTGCGTGGGTTGTAGAGCGGTTACGAACCCTTAATATTTTACCTGCACGGGTATTAGATATTGGTACAGGAACGGGGTTGCTTTCCTTGATGCTAGCGCAGGAAACAAATGCTTCTGTTGATGCTGTTGAAATTAATAGTGACGTTGCAACGCAGGCGTCACAAAATATTGCGGATTCTCCCTGGCATAACCGTATTAGTGTTTTTAATATGCCTGTACAGGATTTTAATCCCGGATATAAATATAATTTCATTATTTGTAATCCTCCTTTTTACCGTGGCGATTTACGATCCCCTGATGAAAATAGAAATACGGCAAAGCATGACGGCCTGCTTAGTTTAGAGGAGCTGATAAAAATAATTCTGAAAAACATTTCCCTGGAAGGACATGCTGCAGTTATGCTGCCGCTTCATCGTACAACATTTTTTGAAAAAATTTGTAAGCAAGAAGGTTTTTTTATCAGTGAAAAATTATTGGTAAAACAAACACCGCAACATGACGGATTAAGAACATTGTTTTTATTTTCACTTATGCAAAAGACGGTAAATAATTACAACATTACTATTGATGACGCAGAGCGGAATTACACGCCGGAGTTTAATGCCTTGCTAAAGGAGTATTATTTAAATTTGTAAAATATTCATGCTACATTTCCACAGTAGATTCTCCGCAATGTGAAAGCAGCTTTTCTGTCTTTGCAAACGCAGTGAAGCAATCCTTATTGCTTTAAAATAAAACTTCTTATTATTTGCAAAGCAAGCCGTGGATAACTAATCGCATAGGTAATTGCAAGTCATTTAAAAGCAGTGAAGCAATCTTATTAATATTTAAATAAACATTTGTTACCTGTTAGTAAGATTGCATCTAAACCTTTAATTACACAAAGTCAGATTGATTTTTGCGCACTCATCCTGATTAATAGCTCACCAGCTAATATAAAAAAATACATGAACGGATTGGCTAATTACGAAATATTTCATACTTTGCCTTACGAAACACATCGTATTATGCTAAAAACTAAAATTTTAAAACCAACCGACGGGGAACTGGAGATTCTTACCGTGCTATGGGACAAAGGAGATGCAACCGTAAGAACTGTGCATGAAGAGGTATGCAAAACCAAGGATGCCGGCTACACAACTACCCTTAAATTAATGCAGATAATGTTTGAAAAAAAACTTGTGACGAGGGATAGCAGTAGCAAAACACATATTTATAAAGCTTTGGTAAGCAAAGAAAGTACCCAAAAGCAATTTGTAAATAAAATGATAAATAATTTATTTTCCGGTTCTTCTGCAGAATTGGTAATGCAGGCTTTGGGTGGCCATAAAGCTACAAATGCTGAGTTAGAAAAAATTGAACTTTTAATAACGGAACTAAAAGCTAAAAAATAATACCTGTCTTTATGGAGCAATTCAACTATAGTTTTGCTGTAACCGCAATGCACAGCATTTGGCAAACGGGAGTTTTGTTCCTTGTTTATTCTACTCTTTTTACGGTTCAAAAAAGAACTCATCCCGGTTTTAAAAGAAATTCGTTATTTGTAATACTTACTTTGCAGCTTTGTTTATCCGTAATCACGTTTTTAATTTATTATTTTAATCCGCAGGATAGTTTTCAAAATAAAATTTCCGCATTATTATATAATAATTTGTTTACTGAAATTTGGCTGGAGCGGTATGCCGGGTACCTGTTTTATTTATACTTTTTGGTTGTAACATTTAAGGTTGCTTCATTATTATTTAATTGCAGCAATTTTATTAAAAATTATAATCAGCACTTAATAAAGCCAACGGCAGAAATAAAAATGTTTACCATCCTTAGTGCCCATCATTTTGGCATTCAAAGAAAAGTTAGTATCTGGTTCAGTAACAATGTTTCGTCGCCCCTCACTTTTGGTTTTTTTAAACCAGTTATTTTAATGCCTTTAGCATTGTTGAATGGGCTTTCGGTATTAGAAACGGAGGCCTTGATTATTCATGAAATTAACCATATAAAAAACAATGATTATATTTTGAACTGGCTTTTAGTGATTATTGAAACAATCTATTTTTTCAATCCTTTTGTCAAAATTATTGCGAACAGAATAAAACTAGAAAGAGAAAAAAGTTGTGATACCAGGGTTATCCAGTTTCATTACGCCATCCCTGTTTATGCTGAAGCATTATTAAAAGTTGCAAAGCTAATCCCAAATACAAAAAAATTCCAGTTAGCCGCAGTTTTTAATAACTCACAATTATTTCAGCGCATTCATTTTTTTTCCCAGCAGCGGAATCAAGAATTTAATAAAACCAATAAAGCGATATTTTCCGGCGTTGTATTTACCGGGGTTTTTTTCATTAATCTTTTCATTCTCTTAAACCTTAAAAATATTTCCCCTTCTATTACGGCAGGCTCTAAACTAAGTTCCGTGGTTGCAGTTTTACAAAAAGAAAAAACTGATAAATTCACTATTTACCCAAAAGGCGATCTGACTTCAACAAAACCCGTTTCCAAAAATAACAAGAGGTTCAGGGCAAAAACTAATCTCCCTGAAACAGTAGTAGCTTCCAGCCCGGTAGTTGTAAATTATCCGGATGAAAATATTATTGCACTACCAGCAGCTTTAACAATCGAAGCCCCGGAAATAAGTAAAGAGGTAGTGGTTAATGAAGAAAATTCATCAGGTAAAATGGTGACTAAGGCTTACAAAGTGCAATTAAAAAATGGACAATGGGTGGCACAGCCTCTGTGGACTCTAACAGAAATAAAATCACCTAAAGACAGTCTCCGACAAAAGGGGGATACACTTTACCATTTGATTTCACCCATACAATAAGTGTTACCAGACATTCCTGGGGCAGGTATCTCCGTATTTATTACCAATTATAAAACCGATTAAAATTTCATGCGTATTACCGGTATAAGTTCTTAAGCGGTTAGTGGTCGCCACTTCATAAGCATAACTTACATTAAAACTATTAGCAACATTTAACCCTGCAAGGGCAGAATAGCCGGAGATAAGATTTCCGTACCTGTAACTGCCTCCTATCCATACTTTATCCTGGTACTGCAATTTTGCATTAGCGTGTATCCCTAACAGTTGAGGCTGCCAGTATTGTACCATTATAGAAGGAATAAGGTTTAAGTCATCGTTTATGTTAGCCCGGTAACCCAGGGTTACAAAAAAATTAGGTGTATAAGCTGCTCCATATTGATTATTTTTTACAAACCTGTTTTTGCCTGGCACAATATTCAAAACAGCTAAGCCTGCGAAGTATTTTGCCGAATATAACCAAAGCCCTGCGCCAAGCTCTGGTTTTAATTTGGTAAGTTCCCCAGAGGAATATCCAATAGCAGGGTCGTTAGGATCCAGATCCCCAAAATTTATTTTACTTCTGTCCAGGTTCACACTGCTAACCCCGGCATTAAACCCGGCCGATAAAGTTGTTTTAACCGTTAAAGGTTTATGGTAAGCATAGGACCCATACAATGACCATCGGTTCAGGTATCCCGCTTTATCATTCTGAACTACCAGTCCAACACCATGGTGGGGAAGGGGAGCTGTATATTCCTCCCAGTATTGTTTACCCCGGGGGTTTTCTCCGGGCACCTGGAAGGAGGTTGCACCTGTTCTTAAATCAGATTTGCCGAGTGGTCCGTGAATACTGAAATAATTAGTGACAGGCGCACCATCAATTCCTGTCCATTGATTGCGACTGCTGAATTTTACATCTACATAATTTTCTATGCCGGTTACGGCAGGGTTTAAAATATAATTGTTTAAAACATATTGCGTATAGGACGGCTTAGCCTGCCCCCAAGCATAGAGGCAACAGAAAATATTCAATACGATTAAGCCCTTCTTTTTCATCAGTTGTAATAATTTGGCCACCAGGCTTTATACTGGAATACTTGTATAATTATTTAATGATCGTGATATATCCGGTGATTGCTTTACGCCCATTGCCAGGTTCTATGATATAATAATAAGTATCTATAGGCAAAGGTCTTCCATTAAATTTCCCGTTCCAAGGCGTTATATATCCTTTGGATTCAAATATTTTTTGCCCGGCCCGGGTAAATACCAGCACACTGTTGCCCGGGTAAGAATCCAGGTATTTTATTTCCCACAAATCATTTATTCCGTCTCCATTGGGAGAAAAAGTATTTGGAATTTTTGGACTTAAAAGCACTGTTACGAGTACATCATCCGAAGCACTACACCCGCCCCTATCCGTAACAGTTAGGGTATATTTAATATCTTCCACGGGAGTACTTAGGGGGTTTGCAATCCGGTTATTATTTAAATATTTATTTTCCAGCCAGAGGTATTCTGGTTCATTAGCCCTCACCGTGGGCTGAAGAATTATACTTCCTCCTTCCAGCACAACCCTGTCTGGTCCTGCATTTACAGAAGGGAATGGAAAAACTATAATTTTTTGACTTGCGGTATCTTTACAGCCCCCATTTGTAGCAATAAAAGTATACAATATTTTGTGTGTCCCTGCCCCGGCCACAGCGGGGTCAAAAATTCCGGAGGCACTGATTCCAGCCCCGCTAAAAATTCCAGCTCCGGGGACAGCACCAATTTCCCTGGCCTGGGTTATCGCAAAAGCTTTTGCATCAAGGCAGACGGAGGGAATATTATTAAACAGAATTTTTGGAGAAGCATTTATTACTAAAGTCTTAATTTGGTCATTTACACAGCTTATACCTGAGTAAGCCCTGTATCTTATAGCAAACGTTTTATTTAATGGGGATTGAAAATTTGAATAGAGGTGGCGGTAATTTTTGCCTGGTACAGGATTCTCATCGGTTTCAAAAACAGTAGGAAAAGCTGCATTGTCCCAATAAATTTCAACTTTGGTTATATTACCAAAATTTACAGTGGACCCATCCTGAATGACAACAGAATCATTACTGCAAAGACTGGTAGTCATAAGTGAATTAAAATTAGCAATTGGAATATCTCCATTTACGGTAAAGGATTTTTGGAGCGTGTCTGTACAACCATTATCGCTTGTTACCACTAAGGTTGCTATATAATTTCCAACAGCATTATACCTATGCTGGGGATTTTGTAGGGTAGAATTATTTAAGGCGCCACTACCCGGGTCGCCAAAATTCCAGGCCCGGTTTATTATGGTGCCGGAAGCTATTGAGGAACTATCCATAAATTGCGCAAACGCATCGCTTAAACAAACTTCCGGTGTACTGAACCGGGCTTTGGGGCGGGGGCTTATCAAAATATTTTTTTCAAATGGAATGCTGGTGCAGCCTTTATCTGTGGTAACCGTAAGGAATATCCTATAAGTACCAGGGGCATTAAATATATGCTGGGGATTCTGCAAAGAAGATAAAACCGGGTTGGTGCCGGAAGACAGTGAATCATTAAAATTCCATACCCATGAATTAACGACACCACTATTAGCAACTGAGGCATCTGTAAACTGGATCTTCCCTGTTTCACATGAAGGCATGGTAAATTTAAAGTCTGCTATGGGCACGGCATTTATTTTGATTATGGCCTGCCCCGTTTGTATTTGCGAACATGAAGCATCAGATACGCTAACTAAATTATAGCTAAATAGGCCGGAAGAGTTATTAGGTACTGCAAGCAGTACGGAATTACCGGTGATAGTTGTTATGGAAAGATTTGCACCTCCATTAATATTATAGGCAAAAGTAAAAGGCCCCTGCCCTCCTTTTGCGCTAAATAGAATATTCACTGGCGATGTATTGACGCATATTTCTGCACTCCCACTTATACTGGCTGTAGGTAAATCAGTTACCACGATAGTTGCTGAACCATTTTGCAACTGCCCACATAATCCAGGAGAAGCATCCTTTACATTAACCAGAGAATATTTAAAACTTCCTGCAGTACTGGTTGAGACGGGTAGGCTCACTGAGTTTCCGCTTATGGTTGTAATAAATAAATTAGGGCCGGCACCGGAACCTTTATCAATTGTATAAGTAAAAGTGTAAGGAGGAGTACTTCCGGAACCGGTGAAAAGAATATTTTGGGAAGGCCCATTCAGGCAAACAGAAGTGGTACCATTTATAGTAGCAGTTGGTAATGGATTTACTTTTACAGTTACCGTTCCTGACTGAGGCTGTAAACATAAACTGGAGCCAGTATTTTGGATACTTATTAAACTATAAACATAAGTTCCTGGAGAATTAACCGGCACAGGTAAAGTTGCTGTATTACCAGATGTCGAACTAATTGTTTGAGTTGACCCAGCGCCGGCGCCGCTGTTAATATTATAACTGAAAGTATAAGGAGCAGAACCGCCGGAACCTGTAAAAGTTATAACAGGGGCGCCGGTATTTATACAGGTTTGGATATTACCAGAAATGGTTGCTGTCGGTAATCCCGGTATAATAACCTGTTTGGTTACGGTGTTACTGATACAGCCCACAGTGGTAATGTTGCTATATTTTACACTATACGTGCCTGGGGTAGAAAATAAATGAACCGGGTTTTTTAAAATGGAATTATTCATTACCCCGGTTGAAGGGTCCCCAAAATCCCAGGACCACCTGTAAGTTGGTTTTACAGTAACTGATTTATCAGTAAACTGTACCTGCTCGGCTACACATTTTGGAAGGGTGTTAGAAAAATCTGCAACCGGTGGGTCAAATACCGCCAGATCAAAATTTAATTCCTGTGTATTCCCACACCCATCAGTGTTTTGAGAATATGTTGTAACAATAAAAGGATAAGTGCTTGCTGCACCGTAGTTGTATGTGCCTGGAGTAGAATACCAATAAAGCGGTTTCCCATTTAGGGTAGTTGTTGAATCACGCATTAAAGTTGGATAACGAACGATAACGATTGGTGGGTTAGGTGGAGTGCCAAAATCCCATTTTATAGAATCTGCTAAATACGGAAGAGAAATTTTGAATTTAAATGGAGACCCTGTACAAACTGATGGTGTTGCTTCAATACCATATAATGTAGAAACGCCTGCTTTTGTATACAGGTCTCTTACATTTGTTCCGGCAGAATAGCCATAGGTTTCCGCATTGCCATATCCATAAGCGAGGGCATTAAACCCAGAATCAGAAGACAACGTATGACTGGATTCTGAAACATTTGTAAGGTATAAGTACGAATATTCCGGATCTGCCGGGTGCGTTACCCACAATGAAACGGGTACCGGCGCATTATCAAATTTAAAAGTGCTAAAGGCTGTAGTGCCAGCACCTTGATTTCTCATTATTATATGAAGATGATGCTGGTGCAAACCCGGAACAGTAAGATTAGAACTGATCAGTGTTACATTGTCAATATTTTGCTCAACGGGGTTAAGCACAATCATATCAGGATCGTACGGACTGGTATTGCCCGAACAATTTTGGGTTGTGAAATATTGTGTAACAGAAATAGGCCGATCAGATTCAATAACATTAGGAATATTATTAAAAAATTCGTAGAAACCGTTAGTGAAAGATGCCGGCGGTATTAACACCCCATTGACGTAAACATTGCCTCCAGCACCACTCTCCAAAACACGATAATAATTATTGGGTTGGTTATAACTTGGTACAGTAATATATTTTTTGCCCCATGTGCCTACAGGATATAATTGCTGGTATAAATTATCAGAACTTCCGGCACAACCAATTGCAAGTTTACCAGACCCTGAAAAAACAGCAATTCTTTTGCAGCTGCCCATACCTGAGGCAACAGATCTTATAGTAGAGCCGGATAGATCTACCCCGGTAGCGCCATTAGTGCTACCTAAAACCTGGTAAATGTCTCCCTTGTTTAAGGTAATATTATTAACACTGTTTGGAGCCCAGCCCGATTTTGTAGCAGCCGTTGGAATAATTTCTACTGTTGTATTGTCCTCTACGGCAACTATAGTAAAATACGAATTTGAATTTAATTCATTAGAAATCTGGGTAAAACTCATAGCCGTATATTGCTTTCCCAAAACATTTACCGGTAAGGCAAGTGTGGCAGCGCTCGCCTGGCTTCGGGTAATAAAAGAATAAACTACAATCGGTTTAGCGGCAGTAACATGAATGGCTTTATTAGTGAACAGGCCCTCACTATTTATAAAATAATTTTCCGGGATAATAATTGATATAACCTGGTTGGGAATCAGCGTGCCTGATTGGATGGCCGGCCCTCCATATATTTCGACATTGTATGTAGTATTTACATCAGAAGTAATATAAAGAGTCATTACCACAGGGGACCCACCATTTACCATACCGACATGATAACTATAAGCCAGCCAGAATTCTTTCCCTTTATTACTGAAATCCTGTGAGAAACAAACAGAAGAAAAGCAGGAAAATATAAGAAGAAGAAAATATTTTTTCACGATGACGGGTATGGTAGAATTAGCATGCAAGCGGTCTGTAATTTACTGAAGAAAGCTGATAAATTATTGGGAAGAAAGTAAAATTAAAGTCACGATAAGAAGTTTTTAAAAATAAAAAAGGGCCGTATAGAAATACGGCCCATGTTAAGAACCTTTTGGTTCTGTAACCCCCAAAGAAAACATCGTCATCAAGACTGATCAGTGAACTCAGCCCGAAATTATTTTGCTATACTTACGGTATTGCTTGCTGTAGCCCGGTCGTTCGACTCCACATTCAATACCCTGTAATATTTTAATCCTGATTTTAATTTTGCAATTTGTTGTTTAAATTTATACGTCCCGTTACCTTGCTGAGGATCTGCCCCTAAGACCAACCCGATAGTGGAAAATTCTTTGCCATCCCGGCTGCCCTGAACTTCCCAATAATTATTTGCTCCTGCATCTTCACTTGCCCAGTTGATCAGGAGTTGATTATCCTGAATTTTTGCAGCCAGCCCTTCGATTACCAAATTGGAAGGCTTGCTTTTGATTTCCTGAGCATTCACATTAAAACTAATAACCAGCATTACTGCGATTGTACTAAAAACCTGCTTCATATTCATTGCTTTAAAAATGTGTAAAATTATTTTTAGCTACCCGATAAAATCGGCAATGAATAAAGGATCAAATGAATGGTTAATTAGATAATGGAAATACGAAATGAGAATTCTGAAATACTACGGCATTCTTCTATCCAACCCATAGGAATTTATCCCGACTGGTAGAAGACTGAAATTGCAATATTGATTTTGAGGACTTAAATCCGCTGATAAAGCATTTGATATAAAATGATAAGCAGATAAAACGTAGAAGTAAAATTTACTCATTTAGTTGTGGTTTAAGGTTTATGATTGGTTTGTTATTAAAAACTATTCAGAGGTTATTGGAGGGTTCAGAAATTGAAAATGCAGAGGTAATTGCATTTGACATTTCTTCCACAAACATAATAACAGTTTTCAATAATCCAAAACATTCAAATAGTAAAATCCACATTTTTTAGGTAAAAAACGCCATCTTTTGAAAATTATTGAAAAAACACCAAGCTTTTAGTTCATTTCTATATTTTGCTATAACATTTAGGCAAATAATTTAATAAATTTTTAATTAAGGCGGATTATACGCATTTCACCAGGAACATCTTATTGATAAGTCATGTCAAAAGGTCAATATATGATTTACAAAAGGTAAGATATATAAAATGTCAATTATTCAAAGATTAAACAAATTAAAAAAGCTAAAACTCATTTAAAGTAGAATAATTAAATTTTTGAATTACCTATTTTTATCATATAAGTAACTAAGCTTGTTTAAATATTAGTTATTAATTATAACTTAATTATTATCAATATATTGTGTTACTTTCACATTAAATTTATTCGATTATTAATAAAAATAGGAAAGTTATTTTTAAACACATTTTTGATTAGTTTTAATTGATAAGTTTATATTTCTATAAACAACGATAATTTATTTATTATCAACCTTATATCTTGATAAAGCTTAACTAAATAAATTGGGTGAGATTATTTAATCAAAATTTAGTTCAAATGGATATATGCGAAATAGTTTAGTAGGTGAAAACATAACATTTTTAATTAAATTAGATTGTGATGACCAGCTTTATTATCTTACACGCAGTAAATTTAAAGTCATGCGTTTAAAAGAATGTACTCTCCTATTCATAACAATTGGAATTTTTATGACATCATGTCGTGCTCCTAAAGATTTGGAATTTAAAGAATTTAAAAATTTAAGCATAGAAAAATTGGGATTTGCAGGAGCTGCATTAAAAGTGGATATGCTGTATTACAACCCAAATAATTTCGGCCTGGAGTTAAATAGAACAGATCTGGACGTTTTTGTAGACAGTACTTTTTTAGGTCACTCCAGCCAGGAAATACAGGTGAAAATACCCAAAAGAGATATTTTTTCGGTCCCTCTTAAAATAGACCTGGACATGAAAAACTTGTTAAAAAACAGTTTGTTAAGTCTAATCAATAAAGATTTAAAAGTCCGTGTGCTGGGAAAAGTAAAGATTGGTAAAGCAGGTGTGTATAAAAGTTTTAATATAGATTATACAACCATTCAAAATTTCTCTTTTTTCAAATAGATAGAGCAACTCATACGAGCAGGTATAAAATTAAAGTGACGTTACGGGACTTATCGGGAGGTTTATTATTTTAAACCACCTGAACGTTTTTTAAAGGGTCTTTTTGCAGCATTTAGGTAACCTTTTGTAGGCTCCCTCATCAGCAGTTACATCATCAGCATCATAGCCTGCATTGGCAATTGCAGCTTTAATTATTTCAATATTAGTCCGGTCGGTGAGCCAGGTAACAGTCGTGGCCTTTTTTTTATAATCTACTTTTACAGAGGTAATACCATACTGGTGGGCAAGATAATTCTCAATTTTAGACTTGCACTGCTCACACTGAACGGTCGGTGTTTTTATAATGGCCTTATCGGCTACCTTTTGCTGTGCAAAAGAAAATATGCTAAAGCCAATACAGGCAAAGAGTGTCAACTGGAAATGTTTCATACCGAAAGTTTATAGCTAAAGATATTTTATCTTCCCCATTCAGCGGGGTTATTCCTCCAATTTAACAGGGAATTTAACTGATCCTGGCTGACCATCCCCTTTTCCCCTGCCATCCTTAATAATGTCTCGTAATTACTTAACGAATAAAAGGGAAGCTCCGCATTTCTAAATGCATCAACAGCTTCAGGAAAGCCATAATTAAATATAGAGACAATGCCCACAACCTTTAATCCTGCAATTTTTAAAATATCAGCTACCTGGAGGCTGCTACGGCCGGTAGAGATCAGATCTTCGATTATTAATACAGACTGTCCTTTCTCATATGCGCCTTCAATATTGTTTCCCAGGCCATGCTCTTTTGCCTTCGGGCGTACATACATGTACGGTAGTTTAAGCTGGTCTGCTGCCAGGGCGCCCCACGCAATTCCGGCTGTAGCTACACCTGCAATAGACCCGGCATCGGGAAATTTCTCGAATATAATGCTGCACAATTCACTTTTTATAAAATCTCTTTCATAAGGGTAGGAAAGTATGCGCCGGTTATCACAATAGATAGGGCTTTTCCAGCCACTTGCCCAGGTGTAAGGATGCTCAATATCAAGTTTTACAGCATTTACCTGTAAAAGTTTCTCTGCAACCGTAATTTC
Source organism: Ferruginibacter sp. (assembly GCA_039920545.1). Classification (GTDB taxonomy): domain Bacteria; phylum Bacteroidota; class Bacteroidia; order Chitinophagales; family Chitinophagaceae; genus Ferruginibacter. Next base: position 15,071 of record JBDSDN010000288.1, read on the forward strand.
GTTTGAAGTCATCATGATATGTAAATTCATTTATGACTTGTAAAGATAATGGCTTAATAAAAGTATCTGCGCCCAAAAGATTAAATTTACAAACTAATAAAACCGGTAGCTATGCAGATAAAAATTTATTTTGATGCTAAACCTGTCTATTTATGTGACAAGTTAGATAGTAACTTAAATGAACTTATTCATCACCCGGAAACTATTTTTATAGATGAACTATCTGCTGCAGCTATTAATTCATTACTGCACGAAATTAAAAAAGAAAACTTCCTGACAGGAATAATCCTGAGTCCGGATTTCAAAACTCTGGCAAAAACATTCTTCAAACATTTCATTATTATCGAGGCAGCAGGTGGGCTGGTACAAAACGAAAATAAAGATTTGCTATTTATTTTCAGGCGGGGTAAATGGGATTTGCCTAAAGGAAAAATTGAACAAGGCGAAACAGCTGAATTATGTGCACAGCGTGAGATTGAAGAAGAAACCGGTGTTATTGGCCTCCTTTATAAAAAGAAAATAATTGAAACTTACCATGTATATAATGAATTTGGGAAGGAGTTTTTAAAAATCAGTCGGTGGTTTTATTTTACCTGCAGCAACAAACAACAAATCAAACCCCAATTAGAAGAAGATATTACAGAAGTAAAATGGATTAAAACAAAAGAGATAGCAATACCTACTGCCAATACATACCATAACATTAAAGATGTGTTAGGTGATTTTTTTGATAATCCTTAATTCACTTTTGTAAAAATAATAATGATGTCTTGATCCGGCAGTATGCTTTAATCTAATTTTATTTATTTGTGAGGCGAGAATTCTTTTTACAATATGCTTAAAAAAAAAGTGTTCGAAAATTGGGAGATTGGCCAATCTTCAAACACTTATATTGTTTTTTAATAACTTACCCGGATGTTAAATTCAGGTAGCTTCTTATGATAGCCTCTGCATTAGTTCCTGATTACTTTCTGGTTGTCTACAACAATTCCATTAACAATTAATTGTGCGATATACAAACCTTTAGGTATCATACCCAGGCCGTTCACCTGCATATTGGAATTACCTTTATTTACTGTAGAATGTTTTGATATTATCTTTTGACCTGAAGTATTGGTTATACGTATTTCAGCTTCTCCATTTTCACTAGAATTAAATCGTACATTTAAATTCTCTGC
>JBDSDN010000289.1:0-3943 GCA_039920545.1 Ferruginibacter sp.
CGAAACCTGTCTGCTATAGCATCTTTTACTTTTACATTTGCAAATAAATTATTGCTAATGGTTTCATTACTTACATTACTGCTGATAGAAAAATAACCATCTGCAGGAATTATATTTTCCCATTCCATTTGGAGTAAGGTATTATAAACATCAGATGCATTAAAGGCCCTGAATTCTTTTAAAGAAAATAATACCTGGCTGGCACAACGCAGGCTAAGATTTAATTTTATACAATCCTGGAGATTTCCTTGAAGTTCCACACCAGTTTTAAATACACGTACCGGTGTGAAACCCAGTTCTAATATTTCCTCCTGCAGGTAGGCAGACAGACGGTTGCTGCAGGTAATAATAATACGACTGTTGGTGGAAAATAAATTCAAAATATACTCAGATTGATAAATACAAATGTAACTAAGAATATCGGCCTATGTAAAAGCAGGATGGTGAACTTCTGTATATTTGAAATAACATCAATTTAAAAATATTAAATGAATTATAAAATAGTATTGAGGATACTCATTTCGTCGGGACTATACATTTTAAATAGCTGTACTCAAAATAATAAAACACCTAGAGTAATTTCCCCTAGACCTGATGCAGTACCATTCATTAATTATTCTGTCACCAAAACTTTACCTCATGACACCTCTTTATTTATAGAAGGTTTTTTAATGCACAATGGCCAATTATTCGAAAGCACAGGATCACCTGATGACCTGCCACAAACAAGGTCAATGATAGGAACAACGGATCTGGCTACCGGCAGGTTTGAAAAGAAAATTGAAATTGACCGAACAAAATATTTTGGCGAAGGCATTGTTTTTTTAAAAAAAAAGTTATACCAGTTAACTTATACAAACCAGGTGGGATTTATTTACGATGCTAATTCATTTAAATTGACCGGTAAGTTTGCCTACAAAAATATTGAAGGATGGAGCCTGACAACAGATGGTATAAATTTAATAATGAGTGATGGAACAAATGTGATTACTTTTTTAGATCCCGAAAAATTTCGGGCGGTAAAAACAATAACAGTTACTGAAAATAAAATACCCAGAGATAGTTTAAATGAGATGGAATACATCAAAGAATATATCTATGCAAATATCTGGCAAAGTAATATCATTCTGAAAATTGATCCGGCAACAGGTAATGTAGTTGGTAAAATAGATCTTGGCTCACTAAAGTACGAGGCAAACCAAAAAAATCCAAAGGCAGATGTTCTAAATGGAATTGCATATGATTCTCTAAATGATAAAATCTACGTTACAGGAAAACTATGGGCTAATATTTATCAAATAAATTTTCCCCACTGATGAATTAAAAAAAGCTGCCGGTAAAATTAAGGGCTGTCCTTTATCAGGCTCTATCCCTGGCGTTGGTATAAAAATAATTATCTTGTAGTATGGAAGTTCAGATAGAAATAAAACTTGCAGTATTAATAGATGCAGACAATGTACCCTATAGTAACGTAAAGGGGGTGATGGAAGAAATTGCAAAATATGGCACGCCGACATTTAAAAGAATATATGGCGATTGGACCCGGCCCACTGTAAGTGGTTGGAAAAATGTGTTGCTGGAAAATGCCATTACTCCAATTCAGCAATACAGTTATACCAGCGGAAAAAATTCCAGCGATTCAGCCCTGATAATTGATGCTATGGATATTTTATATTCAGGAAAAGTGGATGGCTTTTGTATAGTTTCCAGTGACAGCGATTTTACAAGATTGGCTACCCGACTTAGGGAAGCAGGTATGAAAGTGTTTGGTATTGGGCAAAAGAAAACACCCAATCCTTTCATTGTTGCCTGCGATAAATTTATTTACATGGAAATTATACCGATGGCCGAAGAATTGGCCACCGCAGTAAGAACGACAAAAATAATAAAACCAAAACATAAAGCTTCAGTAGATAAAATAAATAAGGAAACGCTCAAATTAATTGTTGGTACCATTAATGATTTAGGAGATGAAAATGGTTGGGCTTTTTTGGGAGATGTGGGCAACCTGTTGCTAAAAAAGCAACCGAACTTTGATCCGAGGAATTATGGATTTTTAAAACTAACTCCGTTGATAACATCCTTACCTCAATTTGAAATTGACAAACGGGAAACGGACAAAGCCGGGATAAAATTAGTCTACATCAGGCACAAAGAATAGCGGAGTATAAACTATCTTCTAAAAAAAACCTCACTTATTCTCACGTATTGTTTATCAAACAGAAATATAGTGTGATCTCTAATTGAACAAAACAACTGGCAGTAGATTTACACAAATACCTTGCTCATTAAAATTACCTTATGAACGAGTTACCCTTATGCTGGGACATTGCCTCAATGGGCTTATACAACTTATTGAACAACGAAAAAAATATTGACTTACACCAGCTCAAAAAATTAGCACATATAAATAACTGGGAAAATAATTTACACGACCTTATCATTGCCAATGAGTATGAGGCTCTAATAGTAACAAATACAAATCAAAACATTTTATGGACCAATAATGGATTCAGCAATATGACTGGTTATAAGGCCTCATTTGCTAAAAATAAAAAACCAGGTTTTTTACAGGGAGCAGCTACATGTGCCCGCACTAAAAAAAGAATTAAAGAACAATTAATTGAGAAAAAGATGGTGCGGGAAACAATTATTAATTATCGAAAATCCGGAGAAGCATACAATTGTGATATCTGGATCTTGCCTCTATTAAATACACAGCAGGTACTTACTCATTTTATTGCCTTAGAAAAATCAATTGCTTAACAATTGAATCAATACTGCTACCGCCATTTGATTAAACGCTGAATATTTTATGGAATCGGAACGCTTCTCATTTCTCTATTCTACTCCTTTTTTGCCGGGCAACTATTTTGATTTTAAGAAATATTAAAATTTTCTTGTTATTTTTATGTGCCGGTTGCTGTGCCATAATTAATTATTAATTCGTAAGGATATGCATGAACAAGCCCCACAGGCACTGCAGCAGTTTAAAAATCAGGTTGGCATAAAATTTCAATTGTACAATGGCCTTTTTACTTCCTTGCCTTTTCACCGGATAGAAAAAACGGGCATCCTCCTGTCCATGTTATTATCTGTTTGTGAGGATGGCTTTCAAAAAAAACTAAGCCCCGAGCAGATAATCGAAGATTTTTTTTCCCGGCAAACTTCAGTAAAAACGCAGCCTGAAATGCTGGATATGCTTTTCCGTTTTATTCAATATGCAGAAAGGCAGGTGGTTTTATTTGATGCTTTGGAAGATGCTGCATTTACTTCGATTAACGATATGAGTGGTGCAGGTACTTTAAAATATTTATTTACTGAAGTAGAAACCAGGGGACAGGAAGAGGCGCTGGAAAAGAAATTGAAAGATTTCTGTGTTCAATTGGTACTAACGGCACACCCTACCCAGTTTTACCCGGGGCCGGTTTTAGGAATTATAAATGATACCACCCGGGCGGTAATGGAAAATAATGTAAGTAACATTAATATGTACCTGCAGCAATTAGGTAAAACGCCTTTTCTTAAAAAACAAAAACCGACGCCCTTTGACGAAGCCGTGAGCTTAATCTGGTACCTGGAAAATGTTTTTTATCATGCCGCAGGCAATATTATTTCACAGGTTGTTTCGCATTTTCCCGGTCTCCTGGCAGATAATAATCCCGTTATAAAAATGGGTTTTTGGCCCGGCGGCGACAGGGATGGCAATCCATTTGTAACCGCAGAGGTTACCCGGAAAGTTGCAGATGCCCTGCGTGGTTCCATTATTAAATGTTATTATCTGGACGTGCGTAAAATGAGGCGGAGGTTAACTTTTAATGGAGTAGAACAAATGCTTACCGAGCTGGAAAAAAAGCTTTACGATAATATTTTTATTCCCGGCCATCGTACTTCTATCAGCAGTGAAGAAATATTAGGCACTTTATTAAAGATGAGAGAATTA
>JBDSDN010000290.1:0-4870 GCA_039920545.1 Ferruginibacter sp.
ATATCGTAGCCCCACCAAACTATCACCTAAATATTTCATCCCGGCATATAGGGTAAATAATTTTGTATTGCTGGCGGGTACAAAATATTTCTCTGCATTATAATTATACCAATATCTTCCCGTGGCAGGTTCATAAATGCTGATGCCAATATGCCCTTGCCTGATGGTGGAATCTTTTAATAAAATATTTTCTGCTTGCCTGGAGATTTGTTTTGTTACCGAGCAGGAGAAGAAGGTACATAAAGTACATAAAGTAAATAGAGAAAATAAAGCAGACAGTTTCATGAATATATTTTCATTGTACCAGCTAATTATTTAATAATAATAATACATCAGCTCCGTTCCTGCACCCGTAGCCATCTTTCGGGTATTTCGTTATTGCTGGCTTTTAAATAATCACTGTAACTGCAAGCTATATATTTAGCATCGGGCATCTGCATCCACCAGCGGTTGGTTTTTTTACTTTGTAAAAAAATCGTGTCTACTTCTGCAAATACAGTATGGTACTCATTAAAATTATTGAGGTCCTCCATCCGGGCTTCCTGCCGGCTCCTGCTTTTTCCATCAATAAAATACCAGAGCATCTGGCTTATTTGTTTTGCAGTAAGTTCATCAATATCCTCACCGGGGTTATACCCATAAATGCCGATACTGCTTAAGTTTTCACTCATGCCGGCATAACGTGTAAGAATACACGCATCTATACCAGTAAGACCATTCGGGCAGTTTTTATTAGCGGGGGCGTCACTGTTTTTTATTGCATTTATATCAAAGCTTAACAGGTTTGTATTTCTAAGAACGGGTTCCATTTCTTCAATATCATCTGTAATCAGACCGACACGGTAACAATCAAAACGAAGTTTATCCATCGTTTCCAGCATGCGGGGATGAACGAAATAACTTTGAAAAGCCAAATGATTATAATGCCTGATCAACGTGGGTTCTTCCGTGAGCATTTCCAGTAAAAAATTTTCACTGCGTACCGGGCTTTCTCCCCGGAGATTAATGGCAGCATCTATACAGGTAGCTTCTATGGATTGATTTAGCGAAGAATACGAATGATACTGCGCCAGCGTAATATCATGCGAACCTCCAAGGATTACCACCGTTTTCTTATGTTGTAATAATTCAGCAATTACGGTTTTTATGGCTGCATAACTGTCGTTAAGTGTAGCGCCTGTTTTTATGTTACCAATATCGGCAATACGAACATCCGTGTGCCAGTAGTGTAATTGGTATAAATGTTTTCTTATCGAATTAGCCGCATCATTACTATTTTCCAGTAATCCATTGCCCCTGGTTTCTGTAACGCCGACTATGATAATATCAATGCTTTCTAAATCCGGGATTTCATCTTCATAAATAGAAATATGTTTTGCCAGTTGCCCATCCGTATAGCCCTGATCATTATTTAATTCATAAATAATAACGGGCATTAAAAAATCTGGTAAATCCTGCATTTAAGAAGTTTGCGGCAAATCTAAATGTTTTTGGCTATTTGTTTAATTGTAAACAGTTTAATTATCTATTAGACAAATTTTTACGGGGCCCAAATAAATACTGATTAAAATAGATAAGTAGAAGGGCAGGGGGATAGCCGATGATAAAGCAGTACAAAAATTGTAAGCTGGTTGCACCGCTAAAATCTTAAACCCGGCTTTTTTTAAGAAGGTATGGGGGAAATAAGTATATTGTTAATGATGTTACCTTTGTAAACATAATTTTAATAATAAGATGGCAAACGAGCAGGAAGTAATAAGCGATGTAGTTATCAAATTTGCGGGCGATAGCGGGGATGGTATGCAGCTTACGGGCAGCCAGTTTACGCTGAATACGGCTTTAATGGGAATAGACCTGGCGACCTTCCCGGATTTTCCTGCAGAGATACGGGCGCCGATTGGAACATTACCAGGAGTGAGTGGTTTTCAACTGAGGTTTAGCAGCGACAGAATTTTTACCCCCGGTGACGAATGTGATGTATTGGTGGCGATGAATGCTGCCGCACTTAAAGTAAATTTAAAAGGCCTTAAAAAAGCGGGAAAAATAATTGCCAATTCTGATGGGTTTGACAGTAAAAATCTGCGCCTGGCAAATTACCCGGAAGGAGTAAACCCGCTGGAAGATAATAGCCTTGAGGGGTACGAGGTGATTAAAATGGATGTTACGAAAATGACCCGTGAAGCGCTTAAAGATATAAACATGGGCACCAAGGAAAAAGACCGGGCCAAAAATATGTTTGTATTAGGTTTTTTATACTGGATGTATAATCGGGATATGGAGAATACCTTCTCTTTTTTAAAAGAAAAATTTGGGAAGAAACCTGAAATATTAGAGAGCAATATAAAAGCCTTGCAAAGCGGCTACAATTTCGGAGATACCACAGAAACCTTTACCCACCGCTATTCTGTAGAAAAAGCTAAAATGGAAGCAGGGACGTACCGTTCTATAATGGGTAACCAGGCCCTGGCTTACGGCTTAATTGCAGCAGGGCAAAAAAGCGGGTTAAAACTATTCCTGGGCTCATACCCCATTACCCCTGCTTCTGATATTTTACATGAACTAAGCAGGCATAAAGCCTTTGGTATAAAAACTTTTCAGGCCGAGGATGAAATAGCAGCAATAACTTCGGCTATTGGTGCCAGTTATGGCGGCTCTTTTGGTATTACAAGTACCAGTGGGCCCGGCATGGCATTAAAGGCTGAAGCAATGGGCCTGGCCATGATATTGGAAATACCTTTATTGATTTGCAATATTCAACGTGGTGGGCCCAGTACAGGTTTGCCCACTAAAACCGAGCAAAGTGATTTAATGCAAGCCTATTATGGCCGTAATGGAGAATGCCCGATGCCGATCGTATCTGCCAGTACACCCAGTGATTGTTTTGAAGCAGCGTATGAAGCCGTACGAATTGCCGTACAACATATGACGCCTGTTATTTTATTAAGCGATGGTTATATTGCCAATGGTTCAGAGCCCTGGAAATTCCCTTTAGCGGAAGATTTAAAACCAATTGAAGTAAATTTTAAAACACAATTGTGGGAAGGAGAAGATAAATTTCAGCCTTATTTACGCAATGAAAACTTAGTGCGCCCCTGGGTTATACCCGGCACACCCGGGCTTGAGCATCGTATTGGCGGCCTGGAGAAACAAAATATTACCGGCAACATTAGTTACGATGCAGATAATCACCAGATGATGGTAAAAATCCGGCAGGAGAAAGTAGATAAAATATCCCTCGATATACCTAAACAAACTTTAGATAGCGGGGAAGAGAAAGGCAAAATATTAGTGCTGGGTTGGGGCAGCAGCTATGGTGCCATTAAGAGCGCCTGTGCCGAGCTACAGCAGCGGGGCATTTCAGTTTCGCATGCGCATCTCCGTTATATAAGACCGTTTCCTGAAAACCTCGGGGATATTATTAAAAACTTTGAGCAGGTTTTAATTCCCGAATTAAACAATGGCCAGTTAATAAAAATAATCCGGGATATTTATATGATAGATGCTAAAGGATATAATAAAATTATGGGCATACCTTTTACTAAAATTGAATTGGTGCAGTGTATTGAAGGAATGCTATAACTCCTTGGGAAGTGATTTAATTCCAGTGTAAAATTTACAGGCGGTTTTAAGGCCACACTCATAACATTTGGGCTTCCGGGCTACACAAATGTAACGCCCGTGTAAGATGAGCCAATGATGTGCCCGGTATACATATTCCCGTGGTAAAAATTTTATCAATTGTTTTTCAGCAGCCGCCGGGTTTTTTGCAGCAGTTGTTAAACCTATCCTCGCACTTACCCTGAAAACATGCGTGTCTACAGCCATGTTAGGTTGTTCATCTATTACAGAAGTAATTACATTGGCAGTCTTTCTCCCCACCCCCGGAAGTTTTACTAATTCCTCAACCGTCATGGGCACTTCACCATTAAATTTTTCCGCAAGTGTTTGCGCCATGCCTATGAGGTGTTTCGTTTTGTTATTTGGATAAGAAACACTTTTAATAAATGGTATGAGATCTTCGAATGTGGCTTTGCTCATACTTAAAGCATCGGGGTATTTTTGAAAAATGGCTGGGGTTGTGGCATTTATTCTTTTATCAGTGCATTGTGCAGATAAAATAACAGCTACCAGTAATTCGAAAGGGCTATCATAAATCAATTCCGTTTCTGCATCAGGAGAATGTTGTAAAAAATAGGCAATTATAAAATGGTAACGTTCCTTTTTTGTCATAAAAAACCCGGTAATTAATTTTACCGGGTGAATTTATTATTTAATACTGAAAGCATTAAGGTTATTCTGATAAAACAGGCGCAGACTTTTCTGCATAATTCAAAATATTATCAATCGTTTGTTTACGGGGAGAAGAAAGTTTTATTTCATCAAGCTGCTGTTGCGCAGCTGATATTACATCCATTTTTTCTCGAAGAGTCCAATCGGAGATTAAAGCTGCTTTAATAGCTGCTGTCTTTTCAGGGGAAGTTTCATTGTACAAAAATTGCAGCAAATCTTCCTGAGTAAAATTATACATAGTCGGGGTTGAAAGCGTTATTAAATTAAAATTCATCATTATCCACTACATAAACGATGCCTGACCTTTTATTATTGTATAAAATAGTATTTTTTTCCTTTTTTATGGTGAATTTACTATGAAGAGGTCTTCGTTATCCTTTTTCATATAGTATTTTTCCCGGGCATATTTTTCAATGGTTTGAGCACTGGTTTTTAGCAGGTTAAGTTCTTTTTTAGTTTCATTTATCTGCTCACTAAGGTGTTTTTCGCTGCGTTGAAGTTCTTTTAATTTATTAATCCGGGCAGATATTAACCCCCAATCTTTAGGATCAAAAAAAAGCATCCATAAAATAAAGAATGC
>JBDSDN010000291.1:0-3374 GCA_039920545.1 Ferruginibacter sp.
CTATTTTTTATGCGGCTGTTTTTTTGCCTGTAATACTCATACAGCCACTACTCCTGCAAAAACAGACATCCTGGCTTCTAACCTGGATACAACGGTGAGCCCGGGTGATGATTTTTTTCAATATGCCAACGGCGGCTGGGTCAAAAAAACTGCTATACCGGCGGCAGAAAGTGGTTGGGGCATTGGCAATATGGTGCAGGATGAAATTTATACCCGACTGAAAAAAATAAATGAAGATGCCATCAAAGAAAAATCAGCAACAGGAACGGCTTCACAAAAAATTGGCAGTTTTTGGAAGAGCGGGATGGATAGTATAGCCATAGACAAGGCTGGGTTGATGCCATTGCAAAATGATATGAAAGCCATAGACGGAATAAGCAATGCAGAAGAGCTGGTGCAAGTTGGTGCCGGCTTTCATAAAAAATTTATAAACTGTTTTTTCAGCAATTATGTAAGCCAGGATGATAAAAATAGTGAAATGATGGCGTTTAAATTAGACCAGGGTGGCCTGGGATTGCCAAACCGGGATTATTATTTTAATACAGATGAAAGGACGCTAAAAGTAAAAGCAGCTTACCAGGAGTATATGCTTAAAACTTTTCGTCAACTGGACACTGCTACGGCACAAAAAAATATGGAAGATGTGTTTGCCCTGGAAACAAAGCTGGCAAAATCCAGTAGAAAATTAGCGGCCCTGCGTGACCCTTATAAAAATTATAATAAAATGAGCTGGGCAGGCTTAAGCAAAATTGCGCCGGCTATCAACTGGAACGGGTATGCGAAAAACACCGGTACAGAAAAAGTAGACTCAGTAATAATAGGCCAGCCAGAATTTTTTACTACATTAAGCCACGAAATAACTGCAACTTCAATAAATACCTGGAAAAATTATTTAAAACTCAGGTTGATACAAAGTTCAGCAGCCTTTTTAGATAGTGCGAGCTACGGAAATTTTTTTAATTACCGCAAATCACTAACCGGCGCTACCGAGCCACGGGCCAGGTGGAAAAGAGTATTGGATGCCGAAGAAAGCGCCATCGGAGAAACTTTGGGGCAATTATTTGTGAAAGAATATTTTAGTGAGACAGCTAAAAAAAGATATAATGATATGGTAGAAAATATCAGGGCTGCTTATAAAGAACGCCTCACAAAACTTTCGTGGATGAGTGATAGTACGAAGCAAAAAGCTTATGAAAAATTATCAAAGATCACCAGGAAAGTTGGTTATCCCGATAAATGGAAAGATTTCAGCAGCCTGAATATAGATGACGGGCCCTGGGTATTAAATATGCAGCGGGCAAATGAGTGGTGGTACAGTTACCAGGTAAATAAATTGGGCAAACCGGTGGACCGCACAGAATGGGAGATGACGCCCCAAACGTATAATGCTTATTACAATCCCAGCAATAATGAAATAGTTTTGCCGGCCGGCATATTTTCAGTGCCGGGGTACAGGGATGAGGACCTGGATGATGCCTTAGTATATGGTTATGCCGCCGCCTCTACCATAGGCCACGAAATTACCCATGGCTTTGATGACCAAGGCAGGCAATATAACGAAGCCGGCAACCTCAAAAACTGGTGGACAAAAAATGATGAGGCGGCATTTTCAGAAAGGGCAGGATTTATCATCCGGCAATTCAGCGAATTTAATCCTGTAGACACTTTGCATGTAAATGGTGATGCAACCCAGGGTGAGAATATTGCAGACCTGGGTGGGTTGCTGCTTGGCCTTGATGCATTTAAAAAAACCGAGGCATATAAAAAGAATGAAAAAATAGCCGGGCTTACACAAACACAGCGTTATTTTTTAGGGTATGCGTTGGGCTGGCTTTCCCAATCCAGGAAAGAGCGTTTAGCCAACCAGGTTATGACGGATGTACACGCCCCTGCCCGTGAAAGGGTAAACGGACCGGTGGCAAATATCCCCGAGTTTTACGAAGCATTTAATATAAAGCCGGGCGATAAAATGTATCGGCCAGATAGTTTGAGGGTAAATATCTGGTAACACAAAGGGATTATTTCATTTCATTTTTTATTGCGATAACGCTCATTATTTTTTAACTTGTACAATATGAGAACAGCATTAAAAAACAATGAAAAGGTTTTATTAATAATCAGGCATCACTGGCTTAAGCTGCTGATGCCTTTTTTAATATGGATACTTGTAGCCGTAGCAGCAATACTGTTTTTAGAAATAACTACAGCATTCCTGGTTATTTTAGTCGCTGCCATTTATCCATTAGCAGTATATTTTAATTGGGTGCACAATATATGGGCGGTCACCAATATTCGGGTGATTGATGAAGGCGGGGTATTTACAAGACATGCCAAGGAAAGCCCGCTGGATAAAATTAATAATATAGAATATTCCCAGTCTTTTTGGGGACGAATTTTTGGGTATGGAAACGTAGATATAAAAACTGCTGCAGAATTGGGCGAATCAAATTATCAAATGATTCACCACCCCAAATTATTAAAAGATACGATTACACATGCACAGGAAGAATATAAAAATATCCAGGTAACCAACCAGGCGCAGCAATTAGCAAAAGCGATAGCAGAAAATACAGCATCCTATTCCAAACCTTCGCAGCAAATGCTTGCAGACGAGTTGCATAAATTATTTGATCTGATGCAAAAGGGAGCCCTTACGCAGGAGGAATACCAGGCACAAAAAAACCGGTTACTGAATAACAGCAACCCCTAGGGGTGGCTATTTTTTTCTATGACGCTCTTTTAAAATTGATTCTATATCAGCTAATGAAAATCCTTTTGCCTGCAATAAAATTAAATAATGAAATAACAGGTCTGCAGCTTCATCTTTAAAAAGCCAATCATTGTTATCCATGGCTTCTATAACCAACTCTACGGCTTCTTCCCCTACTTTCTGCGCAATTTTATTAATACCTTTTGCAAAAAGGCTGCTGCTGTAAGATGCCTCAGTTGGGTTGTTTTTCCTGTTGCTTATTATTTTTTCGAGCGCAGGTAAAAAACTGTTTGCAATGTTGATTTCATTAAAACAGGTATCTGCCCCGGTATGGCACACAGGGCCTGCAGGGTTAGCCTTAATTAAAATGGTGTCCATATCGCAGTCAATTAATATTTCAACAATATAAAGAAAGTTACCACTCTCTTCCCCTTTGGTCCATAGTCTGTGCTTGCTGCGACTGAAAAAGGTTACTTTCTTAATAGATTTCGTTTTCTCCAGCGCATCTTCATTCATAAAGCCGAGCATCAATACTTTATCGGTCTCCGCATCCTGTATAATTACGGGCACCAGGCCATCGGCGTATTTTTTAAAATCTATTTGCATATAATTCTATTTAAATTCTAACTGCAATCTGCTGTTCTTTTAAATATTTTTTTAAATC
>JBDSDN010000292.1:0-2559 GCA_039920545.1 Ferruginibacter sp.
GTTTTTTCATCAGTATTGTATTCATTAAAATAAGGTAAAATAGCATTGCCAATTTTTAAACCAATCAGAATTGCAAATAGGCCACTTAAATTACTTAAAAGATTATATACGGCAAAGTCAGCAGGATGCAGAAGCTTCAGATACAGCGGTAATAATAGAAAGTTTATAGCTGGTAAAATAATTACAGGCAGGGAAGAAAGCAGGCTTACCATTAAAGTATTCGATCGCAAAATTTTCCACTTTTCTAAAATACTTTTTATCATTGGCATATAATATCAAAAGTGGCAATTATGCAGGATTGCGGTTGTCATAATCATTGGAATTAATGGTAAAATCCCCGTCAACTCTTTTCCCGGGGTTTCCGTTTTTTTACAGGTGCTGTTGTCTGGTGTTTTAAGTTTCCGCAATCTTTTTTAAATAGGCTCCATACCCGCTTTTTACCAAGTGCTCGGTTAATTGCAACAATTGCAATTTATTTATAAAACCCATTCGCCAGGCTATTTCCTCAGGGCACCCTATTTTCAGGCCTTGCCTTTTTTCAATTACCCTTACATATTCACCTGCATCACTTAAAGATTCGAACGTACCTGTATCAAGCCAGGCAAAGCCCCGGTTTAATACGGCTACTTTAAGCGTTTTATTTTGCAGGTATTTTTTATTAATATCGGTTATTTCAAATTCTCCCCTGTCACTGGCGGGTATATTTTTGGCAATCTCCACTACACTGTTATCATAAAAATATAAGCCAGGTACCGCATAATTACTTTTAGGTGCTGCAGGTTTTTCTTCTATACTTACGGCTGTAAAACTGCTATCAAATTCTACCACTCCATACCTTTCGGGATCACTTACCGGGTAAGCAAAAATTACTGCACCCTTCACATGCGTAGCTTCCTGTAATAATTTACTGAAGCCTCCGCCATAAAAAATATTATCCCCAAGAATGAGTGCTACACTTTCCTTACCGATAAATTTTTCCCCAATCACAAACGCCTGTGCAAGGCCATTCGGTTTTTCCTGAATTGCATATTCTATAGTACACCCCCATTTATTTCCATTGCCGAGCAACCGGATAAATTGAGCCTGATCTTCCGGGGTAGTAATTACTAAAATATCCTTTATACCTGCCAGCATTAAAGTGCTTAGCGGATAATAAATCATTGGCTTATCGTAAATAGGCATTAATTGCTTACTGATGCCCATGGTAATGGGGTACAGTCTTGTGCCTGAGCCACCGGCAAGAATTATTCCTTTCATTCAAAAAAATTTAGACCAGGTTGAAGATTTTAAAAGTTGAGTTTAAGTATTGACCCCATTAGCATAAAATAAAATTAGGATCTGGGGAGGGTATTATTTCTATTGTGATTTTTCGTACTGCTCCTGGTAATAATCTTTGTAATGCCCGTTGACAACATTTTGTAACCAATCTGTATGTTGTAAATACCAGTCAATCGTTTTAGACAGGCCTTCTTCAAACTGTAGAGAAGGAACCCAACCCAATTCATTTTTTAATTTATCAGCATCTATGGCGTACCTTAAATCGTGGCCGGCACGGTCTTTTACAAAAGTTATAAGTTTTTCAGAAGTTCCGGTGGGGCGATTCAACTTGGTATCCATCTGACGGCACAATTCTTTTATCAGATCCAAATTTGTCCACTCATTATTACCGCCGATATTATAGGTTTCGCCAATTTTACCCTCGTGAAAAATAAGATCTATAGCCCGTACATGGTCTTCTACAAATAACCAATCTCTAATATTCTCTCCCTTACCATAAACAGGCAAGGGTTTATTATTTATAATATTATTTATACTGAGGGGGATTAATTTTTCAGGAAAATGAAAGGGGCCGTAGTTGTTGCTGCAATTGGAAATTTTTACCGGTAATTGGTAAGTATGGTAATAAGCCCGCACAAAATGATCCGACGAAGCTTTAGATGCCGAGTATGGGCTCCTGGGATCATAGGCAGTAGCTTCGTTAAAAAAGCCTTCGGCTCCTAAAGAACCATAAACTTCATCTGTGGAAATATGGTAAAAAACTTTGCCCTCATATTTCATTTTCCAGTTTTCTTTGGCAACCTGTAATATTGTAGCTGTACCCAGGACATTCGTTTTTACAAACGCCAGCGGGTCTGTTATAGATCTATCTACATGACTTTCCGCAGCACAATGCAATACAGCAGTAAATTGATGCGCTGCAAAAAGCTGTTGTAGAAAAGTCAAATCTGTTATGTCGCCCTTAATAAAGCTGTAATTAGAGGCGTTTTCTATTCCCTTTAAATTTTCCAGGTTTCCGGCATAGGTCAGGGCATCGAGGTTTACAATCTTATATTGAGGGTATTTTCTTACAAAAAGTTGTGTGAGGTGCGATCCTATAAAGCCTGCCCCGCCTGTAATTAAAATGGTATGCATAAAATTATTAAGCAGTAAAAATACAAAAACCATACTTATGGTTATTAAAATGGTATTTCAGAAAACGTAATTATAGGATTAGTATTTTTTTTCAGTAAGTTTTAAAATTACATTTCGATAGATTTGCAATACCTGAAAATTGATACC
>JBDSDN010000293.1:0-4979 GCA_039920545.1 Ferruginibacter sp.
GTTTTACGGTTAAGGTCTTCCATGCTTAGCTTCTGCATGTGGCATTTTTAAAAGGATAAAATAAGTGCATTTTATATTGTTTCCTTTTCCAGCTTAGCAGACTTTATATTTATTTTTTCTTCGGAAAAAAGTTTGGCGGCCTCTACAAAATGAACAAACAGCGGATGCGGATTTTCTACGGTACTTTTTAATTCAGGATGGTATTGCACACCAATAAAAAATGGATGATTTTTTAGCTCAACGATTTCTACCAGGCCAGTGACGGGATTTTTTCCGCTGGGGATCATACCGGCATTTTCAAAATCGTTGATGTAATTATTATTAAATTCCCACCGGTGGCGGTGGCGTTCACTTATTACCGTTTCGCCGTAAATTTTATTGGCAAGGCTTCCTTCTGTAATATCGCATTCATATGCCCCTAACCTCATAGTGCCACCTTTTTTCTTCACTTTCTTTTGCTCTTCCATCAGGGCGATCACCGGGTAAGATGTAGCCGTGCTCATTTCAGTAGAATTAGCATCTTTCCACCCCATCACATTGCGGGCATATTCAATAACAGCCATTTGCATTCCAAGACAAATTCCGAAAAATGGCATCATATTCTCCCGGGCATATTTTACAGCGGTTATTTTTCCTTCTACCCCACGGGACCCAAAACCCGGCGCCACCAGCAACCCATCCAGTTCTTTTAATTTTTCACCGACATTTTCATCAGTAATAAATTCACTGTGCACATTTACTATCTGCACTTTGCAAAGGTTTTCGGCACCTGCATGTATAAATGATTCCAGGATAGATTTGTAAGCATCCTGCAATTCAATATATTTCCCAATCAGGCCTATTTTTACCCGGCTTTTCGGGTAATTTAATTTATCCAGGAACTCCCGCCACCTGCTTAATTCAGGGGCAGCATATCCATTAATCTGTAATTTTTTAAGCACGATTAAATCAAGCCCTTCCTGCAACATTTTCAGCGGCACTTCATAAATAGTGGTGGCATCCATAGCCTCAATTACTGCATTAGGTTTTACATTACAGAATAAGGCAATTTTTCTTTTAATTTCATCAGATAAGGGATGCTCAGTACGGGCTACAATTACATTGGGGTGCACACCTTCCTGGCTTAAGAGACGCACACTGTGTTGGGTGGGCTTTGTTTTTAATTCTTTGGCGGCCTTTAAATAAGGTACGAGGGTAAGGTGTACAACCATGCAATCTTCTTCTGCCATTTCCCACTGTAACTGCCGCACTGCCTCTACAAAAGGCAGGCTCTCAATATCTCCGACTGTGCCGCCTAATTCTGTGATTACAATATCGTATTTACCACTATCTCCCAGCAATAGCATCCGGCGTTTAATCTCATCCGTTATATGCGGAATTACCTGGACTGTTTTACCGAGGTATTCGCCTTCTCTTTCTTTATTTATAACCGTTTGATAAATGCGGCCGGTCGTAACGTTATTAGCCTGGGAGGTGGGAATATTTAAAAATCTTTCATAATGCCCAAGGTCAAGATCTGTTTCGGCACCGTCATCAGTTACAAAACATTCTCCATGTTCGTACGGATTTAGGGTACCGGGATCCACGTTAATATAAGGATCAAATTTTTGAATGGTAACTTTAAGCCCACGGCTTTGCAACAGCTTTGCAAGCGAAGCCGCAATAATGCCTTTGCCCAAGGAAGAGGTAACACCGCCGGTAACAAAAATAAACTTGGCCATCGTATAATAATTACTTGATTAAGATTCAATATAATTTTCTCTGCACATACCAAAAAATCACTCACGCACATATTAGCGTAGAGCTATAATATAACAGAGCAGCTTTATAAAAAATATAAAAGAAAATAAACTATGACCGGCGGAAAGAAAATGAAATATCCTAGAGGTCATGTAAAGATAAAAGGAATTTTTGGGAGAGGGAAATTAGTTAAGGAATTTTGTGAAAAAAATTATGGCTTAACGTATTTAAGGTATCATTTGAAATGATTAGTTTTCCTTATTTACATTACCCCCACTGCTTTCATTTATTTTTGCGTTAGCCCCGCCGCTATAATATATATTGCCGCCGCTACTGGCGTTGGCGGTTAAAGTAACGCTGGCATGCACATGGGCGGAGGCACCACTACTGGCGCTGGCATCTGTTATTTCGCTCAACAGCCCAGCCGCTTTAATGCCGGCCCCGCTTGAGGACTCTGCTGAAAACTTTTTAGTGCGCCCGCTCACTTCTATATCCCCGGCGCTGCTGGCATCTGCAGAAACAGATGGAGCATCTACAGCGGTTTTGATTTTACTCCCACTGGAAGCTTTTAGTTCTATTTCGTTTGATTCCCTAAGACCACCCTGGACTGTAATATCTGAGCCGGCAGCGGCATGTATTTTATTTATCAGAGGAGCAGTAATAAATACCCTAAGATGTGCATCACTTAAATTGTCCACATCCAACCTTATCTTCAATTGCCCGTTCTTTACCTCAGTCTCAATAGATTTTATAATATTATCATCAGCTTCCAGGGTAACTTCCCCTGCCGGCCCGTTTTTAATTTCCACGGTAAAGCCGCCAGCTACATTTACGCCAGTAAAACTGCCCACATTGCGTTTTTCGGAGATGATGTTTCCGCTACCGGTGGTATGGCGACAGGCAGTAAAAATGCTGACTATAAAAATCAGGATAATATATTTTTTCATTTAATTCTGTTTGGCGCAAAGATTTATAAATTAAACTCACATTACAAAACTTTTTAAAAATTACCGTTACCAGGTTTAGTCAAACTTATGCATGACCTGATAATAAATACCGCCAGCAAACGTAGCTCCTTTAATAAATGCCCACATGAAAAAATATAGCCAGGCTTTTAGCCCCGGTAGAAGCGGAAAGCCCCGAACCTGGCGCAGCCAGCGTGAGGGCTTGCAGCGAATAACGGGACCAATGCTATATTGAAAAAAAAATGGCGGGCTTCCAACCTTTAAAGAGAAGAACACTAATTTATTTACATTTGCACGCATTATGGTTGAAAAGATACTGATACTTGATTTTGGCTCTCAATATACTCAGCTTATAGCCCGGGTAGTACGGGAAACAAATGTGTATTGCGAAATAATTCCGTTTAATAAAACTATTGTATATGATGCTTACCTTAAAGGTATTATTCTCTCGGGTTCCCCTTTCTCTGTAAATGAAGAAAATGCCCCACTGGTAAATATAAATGCCATAGCTAATAAATTACCAGTACTGGGCATCTGCTACGGCGCACAACTTACAGCTAAATTATATGATGGCCTGGTTGCAAAAAGCAATAAAAGAGAATACGGGCGGGCAACCTTTACTGTAACCAAACAGGATGACTTATTCCAGGATGTGGCTCCTGTTTCGCAGGTATGGATGAGCCATAGCGATACTATAAATAAACTGCCTCCCGGCTTTGAATTATTGGGTACCACGGAAAGTATACCCGTTGCGGCATTTAAAAATAAAAGCAGTGAAGCGCATCCTGTTTACGGGCTACAGTTTCACCCGGAAGTATACCACTCTACCGAGGGCAAAACCATTCTTAAAAATTTTTTAATCCAGACCTGTGGCTGCACGCAGGACTGGACAGCGGCGCATTTTATTACCGATACCATTGCGGCTTTAAAATTGCAACTGGGAAACGGCAAAGTAGTAATGGGCCTTAGTGGCGGGGTAGACAGCACCGTAGCAGCTACCCTCATACATAAAGCAATTGGGGAAAACCTTTACGGCATTTTTGTAGACAATGGAGTATTGCGGAAAAATGAATTTGAGGAAGTGCTGGAAATTTACAGAAAGTTGGGGTTGAATGTTACAGGAATAAATGCAAGGGAACACTTTTATACCAAACTGGCCGGCAAAATACTTCCCGAAGAAAAAAGAAAAGCGATCGGCAGCAGCTTTATAGAAATTTTTGATGAAGAAGCACATAAAGTTTCGGGAGTAGGATTTTTAGGTCAAGGAACTATATACCCGGATGTAATAGAATCTGCTGCAGTACATGGGCCGTCAGTTACAATAAAATCGCACCATAATGTGGGTGGGTTACCGGCAACTATGAAATTAAAATTAGTAGAACCGCTTCGCTCTTTATTTAAAGATGAAGTGAGAAAAATTGGTGCTGAGCTTGGCATTCCGGCTGAAATTCTGAACCGGCATCCTTTCCCAGGCCCCGGACTTGGCATAAGGATTTTGGGAGAAGTAACTGAAGAAAAGGTACGGTTATTGCAAGATGCTGATTTAATCTTTACAGATCAATTAAAGAAATACGGGTTGTATAATAAAGTGTGGCAGGCAGGCACAATTTTGCTGCCGGTCAAAAGTGTGGGCGTAATGGGTGATGAAAGAACATACGAATTTACGGTAGTACTGAGAGCGGTGACTTCAGTTGATGGGATGACGGCAGATTGGGCACATTTGCCCTATGATTTTTTGGCAAATGTCTCTAATGAAATTATTAACAATGTGCAAGGGGTAAACAGGGTTGTTTATGATATCAGCAGCAAGCCACCTGCCACTATAGAATGGGAATAAATCGGTTTTTAAAAAATACAAATGCTTAAAAAAAATACTTTCCTTTTATTTTTATTATTTTCCGCAAGTTTGGTAAAGAGCCAGGCCGTAATTAGTGAGCAACCCTCAACCAATAATTTTAAAACTTACGAGGTTGCAATTTTTGCTTCACTATACCTTGACTCAGTCTTTGCTGATGGAGAATATAAATATGATAAAAATTTTCCGAAATACGCCGTCCAGGCGCTGGACTTTGTGCAGGGTGCACAGATAGCTCTGGATAGTATGAAAGTATATAAGAGTAATATTCATGCAACGATTTATGATTCCAAATCCCTGACCCAACCAGTGAATTTTCTGCTAAGCAGTAAAAATTTAGATAGCCTGGATTTAATTATCGGTTCTGTAAAAGACGAAGATTACCAGGTGCTTGCCGCTTTTGCCCAACAGAAAAATAT
>JBDSDN010000294.1:0-3381 GCA_039920545.1 Ferruginibacter sp.
AGCCCCGGCGTATAGGAAAAATTGAAATATCAATTCAATTCCCGCCTTTAGGCCTGGATGAAAAAGATAAAATAGTATTACAAAAAATTGGCGATAACTGTCCTGTAATAAAAAGCCTGAACCCTGATTTGGAAATTGTTGCGGTATATAAATGGTAAAAAATAATTAAGATGTGGGGGACAGTGTAAGGTTTGTGACATAAGTTTTTTTTGCCAATTAAATCATTTTCTAATTTTAGAAATCCCCTCGGCCCTCAAATCAAAAATCTTCAACGGTATAAGGCTTTGATTTTGTAAAACCAGCTTGCTGCAATTACATTTAATTTTTTATTTTCAGCTTTTTCCTGTGTACTGAAAAATCACAATTTATAAATTTTACACTTCTTTAAGAATTTTACTTCCGATAGCACATTGCAAACAATACATGTGATTGCAGTATTGATTTTTCAGTTGAATAAAAGCTTGCGAATCAAACGCATTTTTATTTTGTATACCGAGCAGCTGAAATCCTTTTGTAATGCTGTTATGTTCGGGAGCAATTTGTTCCAGCCACAGTAGGGCTTTATTTTTAAATGTTTCGGTTTTATTATAATAACCATAAGCGTACAATATTGGTATTACCGTATTTATCAGAATATTCTGGATCATTCCTTTCCCTAAAGATTTCTTTTTAAAATCTGCGGGCACATCAAGTACATAATGATAATGCCAGTAATCATTTGCCGTAACGGCTAGTAATAGCTGAACTTCCGCAATATTTTCTGCCTCTTTAATTTTAGAGAATAGATGCTGGCTACCGGATACTAAAGATGCTAATTGAGCCAATCTTACTGTTGGAAAATTTGCTGGTCTCATACGCAAAAAGTATAACGGCAGGTGCACTTTTTGCAAGCCATATTTTTTTTGAAGAAAGCCGTATTCTTTTTGGAGCATAGCGGGATAGGATTCTTCAAATTGTTCGTTTAACAATCCGCCCTGGCCTAATAATAACGCCTCAAGTTGTATCAACTGGTTTTTGTGTTTTGCGAGAATATTAATGGGGATTGATTGCGCAATTTTTTCAAAGGCATCACTGTTTATTTTAAGACCAAAATTCTTTGCCAGCAACCACCAAAATGTTTCTTCCCAATGATGGTTATTTTTTTGTAATAACTGTTGAATATATTCGGCCTTTTGTTGCAGGCGTTCTGCCATCAAACTTTCTTTCCAGGCTGTAATTGTGATGGAAGGTATATGGCTGATATGATTTTCGCACGGGATAAAATAATTAGCCTGCATTAAGCTTTGGTACCGATTCAATAAAACTTTGGAAACCCTTTGTTGTAACTCGAGCGTGGGAAAAGGCAAACCTATATCCTGATTATGATTAAAAACTACATGCAAAATAACATTGTTGTAATTAGTATCAATACTGTGCTGGTGCACGTTCCAGTCAGTAGAATTAAGGTGAATCTCTATACTGCCGACCCAAAGCGTTTCGCCAATTTTTACTTTGGCATTTAAAAAATCGGGACCCTGATTTGTATTATAAATACCCGGGTGTATAATTTGCAGGGCTTGAGATTCCGTTGTTTGCAAACCGCCAGAATTATAATGTCCAAACTGCCAGATAAATTGAAGTAAACGTTCAGTCATAGCTAACACATTGGGGGAAATAATTATTCATCAAAGTACAAAAAAATGAGGAGTGTGAGATTCTGTTTTTTTTACTGGTTCAAATATTACTTACACAAACAAAAAACTTTCTGCTTAAGCCATTTGCCTTTGAGGGTAGTATTCTTCTTATGGAAAGGTATTTATAGTCCCTGTAATTCCTGCACTACCCGGCTGATAGGTAAACCCATCACATTGTAAAAGTCACCTGTTATAGCCTTTATGCCTACAACGCCTATCCATTCCTGTATGGCATACGCACCTGCTTTATCGTAAGGTTTATATTTGTCTACGTAAAAATTAATCTGTTCCTGAGAAATTGAATGAAAGCACACCGTGGTAGTTTCAGTAAATGAAATTTCTTTTTCATTATGCAGAATAACTACACCTGAAATTACCTCGTGAGTGTTCCCCGATAAAATACTTAAAATATTTACGGCATCTTCCCGGTCGGCTGGTTTACCAAAAATTTTATTGTTGCATACGACAATAGTATCTGCTGCCAGCACAGGAACTTTTTCTTTGTTGAGATGACCTACCGCCAGTGCCTTATTACGGGCAATGTAAATAGCTGCATTTTCAAAAGATAATTCCACAGGAAAATCCTCATCCGTTGGTATAACCAAAACTTCAAAAGGCACTTCAGCCCATTGCAATAATAATTTACGCCGGGGCGATTGGGAGGCCAATATAATTTTTCGCATGATCTATTTAACCTATAAAATTGAAAAATAACATAGACAATATTCCAGCAAGCATAATAAATTTTATTAAATTACTGAGCTGGTGATAATCACCAGGCCTCACTGCCCGGTAGAGTTTCTTTAGAATGTATGCCAACGGCAAAATGATAAATAACATGCAATAAAAAGCAATCATCCACCAGCCGGATTGCCAGGCGTAAAGTTGAACAATGGCCAGGGATGCTATGCAAACTATTAACCATACCCCAGTAAATACTTTGGTAGCAGGTACTCCCCAAACAATGGGCATGGTCCGGCAGGCATATTTTGCATCACCATCCACATCTTCTAAATCTTTTACCACTTCCCTTATTAGTGAAACTATAAATGCAAAACCTGCGTACAAAATGCAGAATTTAAAAAATTTTCTTACATCAAAATTCAGCGTGTGCTGCCATACTATTATATCGGCACCGGCAAAAAAATAAATAACTACAATAACCCAGGCTGTAAGCGCCGCTATAATTATGTTTCCTGCCAAAAGCTTTTTCTTAAACGTAGTGGAATAAAACCAGAGGAAAACCACGCACATTATATTGATAATAAATATTATCCATTTACCAATCTTATAACTGATATAAAAACTCAGAAGAATTCCAAAAAAAGAAAGCACCAGGTGCCAAACTATCGCCCACCGTCGTTTCACCAATTTATCTACCACAATTTTATCAGGCTTATTGACAGCATCAATTTGTAAATCAAAATAATCATTAATAATATAACCGGCTGCAGCTATAACTACAGATGCAAGCACTAAGAGATAAAAGAGGATATTTTTATTTTGGTATCCGCCCTGTAAAATAAAAGAATTAAAAACGCAAAAATAAAACAGCCCTTGCGTAAGCGCAATAAAAACCAAATTCGGCCAGCGGATAAGTCGCAAAAAAGCAAAGGCTAATTTCATTAAAACGGTAGAATTAAAATGGTTAATTAAATGGAGAGTGAAAACACATCCGTTTATTATTGAGAAACAATGCCTTCGTCAT
>JBDSDN010000295.1:0-4941 GCA_039920545.1 Ferruginibacter sp.
AGAACTCATGAATAAAAAAACAAAATGGATTTTAATCGTCCTGGGAATTTTACTGGTTTTATTGGTTATACTTTCTAAGACAGGGGCCTTTGGCAAAGCGGAAGGCACTAAAGTAACGGCTGAAAAAGTACAGGAACGAACTATAATAGAAGTGGTAAATGCAAGTGGCAAAATTTACCCCGAGGTGGAAGTAAAAGTAAGCCCCGATATCAGTGGGGAAATAACAGAACTCACCGTTGCCGAAGGCGATACGGTAAAAAAAGGCCAGTTACTTGCCCGCATATATGCTGATGTGTACAACATTCAACGCAGCCAGGCTGCAAGTGGGGTAGCGCAAAGCCAGGCGCAGGTGGCGAACTCACAGGCAGGGTTAGACGCATTAAAGGCGCAGCAGGAACAGGCACAGCGTACTTACGATATGCAACGGAAATTATTTGACGATAAAGTAATAAGCCAAAGTGAATTTAATGTGTCTGATGCTAATTTTAAAACCGCCAAAGCAAATTATAACGCAGCTGCGGCCGGAATAAAGGGTGGCCAGGCCAGCGTACAAAGTGCCAGGGCAAACCTTGCTAAAGCAAATACCGACCTTGGCCGTACCGCTATTGTAGCACCGATGGATGGGGTAGTAAGCTTGTTAAGTGTAAAAAAAGGAGAAAAAGTTGCCGGCAATAGTTTTAATGTAGGTACAGAAATGCTGCGTATAGCCGATATGGCGAAAATAGAAATACGGGTTGACGTTGGAGAAAACGATGTACCAAAAGTAAAACTCGGCGATAGCGCTATTGTAGATATTGATGCATACAATGGAAGGAAATTTAAAGGAATAGTTACGCAGATTGCCAGTAGTAATAATGGCGCATCTACCCAGAGTGCCCTGGCGAATACGAGCAATGATGTGACCCAGTACAAAGTTTATATACGTCTTCTGCCGGATAGTTATACTGATTTATTGGGCAAAGGAAGTTTCCCCTTCCGGCCGGGAATGAGTGCCAGCGCAGATATACAAACCCGCACACAAAAAAATATTTTAAGTGTCCCCATTAATGCAGTTACTACCAGGGATAAAAATGACAGTACAAAAAGCAGCATTAAGCCAACAGATGCTAACAACACTGCTGCTGCCTCCACCAATTCTATTGATGACCTGGACATTATTGTATTTGTAAAAAATGCTGATAATAAAGTAAGTAAAGTAAAAGTAAAAACGGGCATACAGGATATTAATTATATTGAAATAACAGATGGTCTTAAAGCAGGCCAAGAAGTAATAACCGGCCCCTACGATGTGGTAAGCAAAACTTTAAAAACAAATGCCAAAGTGAAAGTTGTAGATAAAAAAGAATTGTTTGAAAAGAAGAATTAAGGTTTAGTACAAAAATCTTTTTTACCCAAAGGAGGCAAGCATTATAAAGGCACAATTTTTATTGCGCCTTTTGTTTTTTCGCCTTGCGCCGTTGTGTTAAATGTAATCAGCTAAACAATTTTTCCGCAATGGCTACACTCTCCGGCTTGCCAACATCTACCCATTTATCACCGGTATGATTATAGCCAAGAATTAAATTATCTGCAGCCAGGTCCAGGTAAGTATCCATGATGGAAAATTTGCCCTGTTGTTTTATTAACGAAAATATTTTTGAATTATACACCACAACACAACTATAGGCAAAGGGGTTTAAATTATCATTTAGCATCACAATTTTTTCTTCACCTGAGGTATTATTTTTCCAGCCGCACATCCTGTTATTTTCATCCAGTAATATATTACGGGAGGTTTTTCTTTTGGTTACACCAAACGAGATCAATGGGTCATACTGTTTATGAAATGCCAGTAACTCATTAATATTAAGGTCAGTTAATACATCAACATTTAAAGAAATAAATAATTCTCCATTATCCAAAAATGGTTTTGCTTTTAATAATCCGCCACCGGTTTCCAGCACTTCATCACTTTCGTTGCTTATGAAAACATTACTACCCCAGCCTTTATTTTTTTCAACGGCATCAATTACCTGGTCAGGGAAATGATGAACATTCACCACTACTTCCCTAATGCCGTATTGCTGCAGGTATTCAATATTTCTTTGAAGCAAAGATTTACCATTAACCAATGCGAGGGCTTTCGGATGCTGCTCTGTCCAGGGTTTAAAGCGGGTGCCAAGGCCAGCAGAGAAGATTATAGCATGGGAAATGTTCATGGTTGATAGTTCATGGATGATAGTTCATGGGTGGTAGTTCCAGATCTCAAAGCCATTCCAAGAAACCGTTTGCATTCTGGTTTAGATTGTCCCGTACTGCCTTCTGCAATATTTAAAACTACAGAATCAGCAGCTCGTTTCATTTGAGAATATAAGCTGTATAACTCATCTTTTGGAAAAGTTTTTACTAAAATATCAATCGTATTACTCAACCGTAAAGCAATCTGCCAAACCTTTAGTTCTTCAAATCTAAATGCCATATTTTCTGCTTTGGATTTTCTATCATCTATGAACTATTATCCATGAACTATGAAGTACTCCCCCGCACCCAATTCTCTTTATTATTATGCTCCAATGCTATTTTTACTCCAAACTTATTCCTCAAGTGCCTCGCCATTGCCTCTGCAGCATACACACTACGATGCTGACCGCCGGTACAACCAAAATTTATCATTAAACTTTCAAAGCCACGTTTTATATAATCTTCTACAGCAATATCAATAATATTATAAATGCTGTTTAAAAAATCAGGCATTTTAGTTTGTTGCTCCAGGAAATCTTTTACACTTTTATCCTGCCCGCTTTGCGTTTTGAATTCTTCAATGCGGCCGGGATTTAAAATTCCCCTGCAGTCAAAAACGAACCCGCCACCGTTGGCAGTATCATCTTTGGGATAACCGGTTTTAAGATAAGAGAAGCTATTGATCTTTACCAGCAAAGGAGTATCATCTGTAGCCCTTACATTAGTGAACTCCTGCACCACATCATCGCTTATGCATAATGCCAATACTTTTTTAAACTCGGGTACCGCAATTCCAATACTCTGCGTATTTATAAACCCTTTCAGGTTTTCCAGGGCTAAAGGTATACTGGTTAAGAAATGCGCTTTCCGCTCAAACAACCCCCGGAAACCATAGGCTCCCAAAACCTGCAACATCCTCAACAACACGTAACCATTATACTGGCTGCAGAAAATATCCCGGTCAATGGGCTGGTCAATTGTTTCTTCAAAAGCATTCATATAATCAATAAGTAAGGCATCCTTCCAACCTTCGGGCAAATTTGCCCTTGCCTGCGATAATAAAGATGCCACATCATATTGTGGTGCTCCATTCATGCCGCCCTGGTAATCTATAAAACGAACTTCATCATCTGCAGTAATCATGATATTACGGCTCTGAAAATCCCGGAACATAAAATATTTGTACTCGGTATAAGAGAGATAATTACTCAACGCCTCAAAATCATCTATAAGCTTTTGTTTATCGTAGGGACGGCGTAAGGCATCTAAAAAATAATACTTAAAATAAAGCAGATCTGCCATAATAGCCTGCTTGCCAAAGCTAGCATTGGTAAGGCATTTGTTATAATCCAAACCCGCATCACCTTTTACCTGTAATGTTGCCAGAGCAACCAGGCTTTTTTTATATAGGTTATATAAATTGTCTGAAAAGCCTTCGGCTTCCAGCCGGTCTAGTAATGTAGTGTCGCCAAAATCTTCCTGCAGGTAAATTTTACTATCGTGGCTTTTATAATAAATTTCAGGCGTTGTAGATTGGGTGGTTTTGAAATGCCGGGAGAAATAAATAAAGCATTCATTTTCTTGTAGATTGGCTCCATAGGTGGCAATAAAAGTTTTTTGCTCTGAATGTATACGAAAATAATGGCGCTCACTGCCGGCCTGGGGTAATTTTTCAATAGCAATGACAGGCTCATTTTTATATTGTTGAAACAAAGCAATTACTTCATCAATTTCTGCCTGCATAGTTATTTTTTAATGGAAGTAAAAATAAAGGAAATTGTTGAAGTTCAAAAAATGAACAGATAACTAAACAGCAAAAGATTTTGCAGAAGCAAACGCTTATAATTATCTACATAAACTCAATGGGAGATTAGAGACAGGTGCTGTGGCTTTATTTCTCTTCTAAAGTATTATTCCGGGATTGATAAATATACCGGTTAAAAATATTACTGTAATTAATACTCAGTTACATTTTTTTCTACTAAATGCTTCCAATATCTTTTTGGCATGTGCTGTATGTGTAGTTTCATATTTTTTCTTGCAGCTATATTTACACTGCTGAAATATTGTTGCCAAAGTTTTTGATATAATTCTTCTTTATCATCACAAATTTCTTTCAGTGCGTTTTTATTATTTAAATCTGCAGAAAAATTCAGTGAAACTTCCTCAACAATACGCAGGTCATAATACAACCCATATTTGCGGTGAGTGTCGTAAATAAGCCAGCGCTGATCTGCGTAACGGTTCTGGAAATGTTTGCTTATAAGGGGTAAGACATTAAAATCAGGTTGAACCAGGGAATAATATAAGTTGTCTTTTGTGAGCTGAAATCTTACAAAAGCTTCCATCCGGTGTTTTTCCCGATGCACTTTTCTGCTCATTTGCTGGAGCAATAACACATCAGGATGGGCGTAATTATTCTCAACTGTTGTTTTGGATGCAAGTACATAAACGATGTAACGATAAATAACATTTTCGATATGGGTAACTTCAGACAGAAAGGTTTTATACAATTGTGAAAATGCATTCGGCGTAAGTTTATCTTTTAATTTTTTATATACTCTATTGCTTTTATCCGGGTCCGTTTGTACATGGTGGGTTTCACCAAAAAGACTAGCTGCTGCCTGGCTTTTATTTACAATTTGAGGGACTGCAATTTTATATTCATATATTTCAAAAACTGCTGTAAGCAGACCTTCAAAGCTGCCGTCGTAAGAAACA
>JBDSDN010000296.1:0-3149 GCA_039920545.1 Ferruginibacter sp.
AGCATTAAGTAATAAGTTACAAGTGTCCCCGCTGTATTTACAGTGGGGATTTTTGTGGCAAAACTTTTGCATAGATGAGCTGTAAAGTGTAAATCACTTTAATTTTTTTAACCATTAAACACATACAATGAAAAAATTAATGATCGGATTTTGTAGTATTGCTTTATTTGCTGCATGCGATAGTAATACCACCGATAGCACTGTAGTTTCCACAGATACCTCAATGACAATGGTGCCCGCTACAACTACAGAGACTGTTACCACAACAAACACTACCTACATGCCCGCAGAAGGGGATGCAATTTACCGGGGCGGTAAATTAATGGTGTGGAGAAATGGCGACTACGTATTGGCCGACAGTGATGTAACGTACCAGAATGGCGTAATGGTTACACGGGCCGGTAAGGTAAAGCTTGACGATAAAACAGTTGACCTAAAAGACGGGGAAGTGGTAACCTCAACCGGCGGATTTTTTGACAATGCCGGCCATGCCATCAGCGATGGTTGGGATGCTACTAAACACGGCGTTAATACAGCATTGAAAAAAACCGGGGATGCCTTGAAAAAAGCAGGTAAAGAAACTAAAGAAGCAATTACAGGGAAAGAAGACCCTAAACATTAAAAAAACTATATTCAATTTACAATTTATTTTAAACCCCGCTGAGTAGAATCAGCGGGGATTTATTTTGCCGCAGGTTGACAGATTTTTTTCTTTTCTTACTTTGCGAATCTGAGAAGTTTTTTTGATACCAGCGATATCTCTTTACTCATCATCGTTGTGTCACTTTCTTGTACGGCAAACATTTGCTGAACAGCAATTATGCAACATATTTTAAATGCTGATAGCCAGAATATTTCTTTCGTTGGGGACATTTTCATTCCTCCTTTTATCAGAACAGAAGCCAAAAAAAAGTAAAGGTTAATAAAAATATTGTACACTCATTGACCAACTAGTGAGATTTAAAAGTTAGCTATACATTGCTTCATCGAATTAAAAAAACATATCCAAAGCCATGAGTTTGTAAAAACTTGAATTCCGTATAGAGTTTCTAATATAAAATGTCGAAGTAACAGTAATACAAAAGCTTTATCGGGGCTCTTTTTTTGTTTCATTTTTGGAGAAGCAAAAAAGAAAAAGGAATAGGTATGTTATGGCTTATTAAGAAAAATGCGGGGTTTTAAAACTGTTCAAATTAAAACTATTCTAAATAGATAAGAATATATTTGTTCTAATGACAACACTCATTATAAACATTCAGCAACTCGTTAATACAAGAGAGGAATCCCGCCTTCTCCGGCGAAAAGACCTGGCTGACCTTCCGTCAATTGAAAATGCATTTTTATTAATTGAAGATGGTCTCATTGCGGAATACGGACCCATGTATGAACTGGAAGTTAAAATACCGCATTTACCAAATAATATTTTTGATGCTAACGGCAGCATAGTTTTACCCTGTTGGTGCGATAGCCATACCCACCTTGTGTTTGCAGGCAGCAGGGAAAATGAATTTGTAGATAAAATAAAAGGACTGAGCTACGCAGAGATTGCCGCAAAGGGTGGAGGCATTTTAAATTCTGCATTGAAGTTAAATGAAACCAGCGAAGAAATTTTATTTGCCGATGGACAGAAAAGATTAAATGAACTGGCAGCCTCGGGCACCGGCGCCGTAGAAATAAAAAGCGGCTATGGTTTATCGGTAGATGGCGAATTAAAAATGCTGAGGGTCATAAAAAAACTAAAGCAACAATCTAATCTGATAATAAAAGCTACTTTTCTGGGCGCTCATACCTACCCACTGGCATACAAAGAAAACCACCAGGGTTACATTGATTTAATAATTAATGAAATGCTGCCGGTAATAGCTTCAGAAAAGTTGGCAGACTTTATAGATGTGTTTTGTGAAGACGGATTTTTTTCAGCCCTAGAAACTGCAACGCTTTGCAAAGCTGGCGCAGCATATGGCCTTAAACCAAAGCTGCATGTAAATCAGCTCAATAGCATTGGAGGTGTAGAAACAGGTATTCAGCACAGTGCTGTTTCGCTTGACCACCTGGAAACATTAACGGAGGAGGAAATAAAATTGCTTTCATCTTTTAAAGGAATAAGCACTTTATTGCCGACTGCTGCGTTCTTTTTGCGTTTGCCCTACCAGCCTGCCCGTGCCCTCATCGATGGGGGTGCGGCGGTAGCTCTTGCCTCAGATTATAACCCCGGCTCTTCACCATCCGGCAATATGAATTTTGTTACTGCTCTCAGTTGCATACAAATGAAAATGCTGCCAGAAGAAGTAGTTAATGCGGCTACCCTTCATGGCGCTTTTGCAATGCAGGCCCAATCTGAAGTTGGCAGCATTACAATCGGTAAAAAAGCTAACCTTATTTTTACAAAGCCAGTATCATCGCTGGCTTACCTGTTCTACAGTTTTGGTGCTAATAATATAAGCCAGGTAATGCTCAACGGCGAATGGCTCAATTGAATATTAAGTAATGAAGCATCCCGTAGATGATTTCATTTTAGTTGATCTCACTAGAAATAAGGTTTGAAAAATGAATGTAGCTATTCAAAGAATAATTTATATCTTGATATGCCCAAATATTCGATTCCCCGAAAAACTAATCAGCTCCTCTGTAAAATCTATTTTTTCCTATAGTTATGTCGTGTATTTATGATCTTTAGAATAAATTGAAACAGAATGAAAAAATCCAGGTTTGTAAAATACATATTTTCAGCAACCTTAATATTCATTCACTTCTTCACTGCAGCACAACAAAGTGATAATATCCATCAGTATAATTATAAACCAGATAATCAAAAATTATATGACACAATTGTTTACCTGGACAGCGTTTTTTTTGAAGCTTATAATACCTGTAATCTTCATCTTGAAAAGTATGGATCTTTTTTTTCTGACAGCATAGAATTTTATCACGACAAAGGTGGATTAATGACGAATAAACAAGAACTGATTGATGCCACCAAAAGAAATGTATGTGGCAAAGTCACAAGGGAACTGGTTAAAGGAAGTATAGAAGTTTATCCAATTAATAATTATGGTGCAATAGAAATGGGCCTTCATAAATTTCATAATAACACTGAAAAAGCAGGCACCCCATCCAACGTTGGAAAATTTGTCATTATCTGGCAACAA
>JBDSDN010000297.1:0-7333 GCA_039920545.1 Ferruginibacter sp.
GTAGGTACGGGTATTAATACACCGGATAATTATTCGGAGAATGTTGCTAAGCATATAGCTTCCTTAACAGGTTTAGCTTTTGTAACTGCCGAAAATAAATTTGAAGCCCTGGCGGCTCATGATGCAATCGTAGAAGCACATGGGGGACTAAAAACCATTGCCGTAAGCCTAATGAAAATTGCCAATGATATCCGGATGCTTTCCTCTGGCCCAAGAAGTGGCATCGGTGAAATTTTTATTCCAGATAATGAACCAGGCTCTTCTATCATGCCGGGTAAAGTAAATCCTACCCAGTGCGAAGCACTTACAATGATTGCGGCACAGGTGATGGGCAATGATGTCACTATTGGCATAGCAGGCAGCAATGGGCATTTTGAACTAAATGTTTTTAAGCCGGTAATGATTTATAATTTTTTACACAGCGCAAGACTAATTGGGGATGGGTGCGTATCCTTTAATGATAAATGTGCCGCCGGGATAGAACCAATACACGAAAATATAAAAAAACATGTTGACAATTCCCTTATGCTTGTTACTGCACTTAATACCAAAATAGGTTACTACAAAGCAGCAGAAATTGCCCAGACAGCGCATAAAGAAGGCACATCATTAAAAGAAATGGCGATAAAACTCGGCTATGTAACAGCAGAGCAATTTGATGAATGGGTTGTGCCAGGGAATATGGTGGGAAAAAAACAATAATTACTAATACTCCCCTCCCCCCTCCATGAAATAAATTTAATTAAGACACTTGCGAAGCATCATCTACCAAAGCCTTGGTTTCTATTGTATGTTCCGTTAAATGAAGGTTGCGATGTTTGAAAAATCTTTTTTGAAAAACCAGGATAGTAATAACACCTGTGCTGATAGCAGCATCGGCAATATTAAAAATAGGCCTGAAAAATTCAAAATCTTCTCCGCCCCAGATTGGAAACCATGAAGGGAAATGCCCGTGTATAACCGGGAAGTACAGCATATCTACTACATTGCCATGCAAAAAAGAAGAATAGCCTTGTTTAGCAAAGTTGGCTAAACCATTGTACCCAATATATTCATTAACCTGCGGATCATAGGTCATTCCTTTGTCAAAAATGATCCCATAAAAACAAGAGTCTATCAGATTTCCCAAAGCCCCTGCATAAATCAGCGCCGCACAGATAATAAATCCTTTGTGATATCCTTGTTTAATAATACTGCCGAGGTACCAGGTACCGAATATTACAGCACCCATTCTAAAAACCGTAAGTGCAAGTTTTCCCCAGTTGCCGCCAAATTTCCAGCCGTATGCCATTCCCGGGTTTTCTACAAAATATAATTGAAACCAATTACCGGCTACATGATGAGCAGAATTTAAAGGAATAGAAGTTTTAATGTAGATTTTAAGAAGCTGATCTGCCAATACTACCAGGCCGATGATGATAACTAAATGTATTTTTTTCATAAATAGAAGGGCAAAGATAAGTTTTTACCCATGAGACATTAATGATGTTATTCGTTAATTTTTACTTCAGGATCTAATGAAAGTTATTCTTCAAAATAAACCCTCTTCACCCGCTGAGAAATACCGGTGAGGATCTCATAAGCAATGGTATCTGCGTTTTTGGCCAGCTCAGCCACAGGTAATTGCTCACCGAAAACAATGACATTTTCACCTTCATTAATTTCAAGATTGGTAATATCCAGCATGGTCATGTCCATGCAAACATTACCAATTACGGGAACCAGTTTACCTTTCACCCACATTTTACCAATACCATTTCCCAGGCTGCGTGGGTAACCATCGGCATAGCCAATACGTACCGTTGCAATAGTACTATCATGTTCTGCAATGCCTTTGCGGCTATAGCCAATACTTTCCCCCGCTTTTATTTTTTTTATTTGGGAGATGGTGGTTTTTAAAGTACTTACATTTTTTAATTCTTTCTGCATTATTTTATTTCCGTCTACACCGTATAAACCTATACCCAGGCGAACCATATCCAATTGCAGATTTTTATGCCGGTGAATAGCAGAGGTATTGGCAATATGTTTTAGAAAAAGGTAGCTGATATTCTTTTCCAGAAGAGCGCAAGCCTTTAAAAATGCAGTGGCTTGTTTTTTAGTAAACGCATCATGAATTTTATTATCGCTTGCGGCTAAATGTGAAAAGACAGACTGGATTTTAAACTGGGCAGAATTTTTTAATTTAAGGCTCAACTCTTCTATTTCAGCTGTTTCAAAACCCAGGCGATGCATGCCGGTATCCAGTTTAATATGCACCGGGTAATTGATAATACCTGATTGTTGAAGATAACCCTCAAAAGAATTTAAAATACTAAAGGAATACAACTCGGGCTCAAGGTTAAATTGTACCAGTAAATCAAAAGTAGCTTCCTCAGCATTCATTACCATAATAGGAAGGGTAATGCCGGCTTTACGCAAAGCTATCCCTTCATCGGCATAGGCTACTGCTAAATAATCTACTTTGTGAAATTGAAGCAGGTTAGCTATTTCAAAACTGCCACTACCATAACTAAACGCCTTTACCATTGCCATCATTTTTACACCCGGCTTCAACTGCTCATGGTAAGCTTTTAAATTATGCGTTATAGCATTTAAGTTTATTTCTAAAACTGTTTGGTGGCTTTTTTGTTCCAGCAAATGGCTTATCTCCTCAAATTCAAAAACTCTTGCACCTTTTAATAAAATAGTTTCATTGTAAAAATGCAGGGTTGGAAATTGCTGGATAAATATTGTTGTGCCTGTAAAAAATATTTTATCGGGTATGGATGCAAAGCAATCCTGGTATTTAGAAATTTCAGTACCTACCCCGATAAATCTATTAATGTTTTTCTGTTGTAAAAGAGCTGCTACTTCTGTATACAACTGCAAGTTGGTTTTACCACTCTGCAGAATATCACTGAGGATGACGGTACGTTTTGGATGCTGCTGTTGCTGCTCTAAAAAATTCAATGCAATAGATAGAGATGTAACATCTGCACTGTAACTGTCATTAATTACAGAACAGTTATTTACACCTTCTTTTAATTCAAGCCGCATCTCAACAGGCTTTAACTGCAGCATGCCTGAGGATATATGATCGTCGTTAATTTGAAGATACAATAATGCACACCAGCAGGTAATGGCATTTTTTATAGCAGCATCGTTGGTAAAGGGTAGAGAGATGCTGATTTTCCGGTCTTTAAAAATGGCTTTAATAACCGTGTTGTATGGCTGCACCTGGATGGTTGTTATATGCAGCGTTGCTGCGGCATTTTGCCCCCAGTTAAATAATACATTATTATTTTCTTGCTTCAGGTTCTGGAATAAATCATCAATGATTGCTTCATCTTTACAATAAATAATGGTGGCAGTACCGGTAAAGAGTTTTATTTTCTCTTCTGCTTTTTGGGTGATATTCTCGAACCCTTCGCCATGAGCTTCGCCGATATTAGTAAATATGCCGATGTTAGGTTTAATAATTTTCTCCAGGCTTTCCATCTCACCTGGCATTGAAATGCCCGCCTCAAAAATGCCGAGGGTATGGGAAGCGTTCATTTGCCAAATACTTAAAGGGACACCAATTTGAGAATTATAACTTTTGGGGCTGCGTACAATATTATAATCATTTTGCAACAACTGGTATAGCCATTCTTTTACAATAGTTTTTCCATTACTGCCTGTAATACCAAAAACCGGAATGGTAAATTGATTTCGGTGATGAGCTGTAAGTTTTTGCAGGGCATCCAATACATTTTCTACGGTAACAATATTAGCCTCAGAATACTCATCTTCCCTTGCCGTAAATGAAGAATCTACAATAAAGTTTTTTACCCCTTTTTCATACAGGCCTTTTATAAAAGTATTACCCTGGCGGCGGGGCCCTGCAATAGCAAAAAATAAAGTAGAAGTGGGAAATAATAATTTTCTACTGTCAATTAATAAATACTCAAGTATGGCTGCCTGATTTTTAGTTACAAAAAACCTACCCCCAATAATCTTTTCTATTTCCTGTATGGTGTACATCTAATTTTTATTAAGGCGGTTGCTATCCACTTTTTGTTTTGAATCAATTTTGCTATTTCGGTATATAGAATAAAATACGGAACCGCCAATACAAACCACTATCATGAGGAGCGATACGCCAACCGGAACATGAATCCATTTTTCTGCCAGCATTTTTATGCCAATAAACAGCAGAACAATTGCAATGCCCTGTTGCAAGTAATTGAACTTAGCAGCGGCTCCACGCAAAAGAAAAAATAAACTTCTAAGACCGAGCACCGCAAAAATATTAGAAGAATATATCAATAATTTATCCTTCGGGTCCGGTATTATGGAAAAAACAGCCGGTATAGAATCTATGGCAAATACAATATCAATAAGGCCAAGCATGATTACGACCATCATTAATTTTGACAGGTAGGTTTTGCCATCTATTTTAATAAAAAAGCTGCCATGGGGTTCTTTATTGCTGGTACGCAGAAATTTTTTCATGAATTTGAAAGCCCAATTGGTTTCAGGGTTAAATTCATTTTCTTCGTCAGAAGAAAACATTTTAATACCGGTAAAAATTAGAAAGACACCAAAGACATACATTATCCAATCGAATCTTGCAACTAATTCACTCCCTACGGCAATAAAAATAATCCTAAAGACAATAGCCATTAAAATTCCTGATAGCAATACTCTTGAATAATTTACTGGTTTAACTTTAAAAAAAGAAAATATTATTATAAACACAAAAATGTTATCAATAGATAATGACCATTCCAGTAGATAGGCAGAAATATATTGTACGGCATCGGCTTTACCACGCTCAATCCAAATGAATGTACAAAATGCAAAAGACAACAATACCCAGAAAAACGTCTGCACAATTGCCAACCTTAAACTGATGATGGCATTTTTTTTACTAAGTAAACCAAGGTCTACGATTAAGGCCGTTAGAATAACGCCGCTTAAAATCACATAAATCAAGGTCGTATTCATAAGATAACATTAAGCAGCATATCTTCTTTTCCTCAGCCATTGAAAAAAAACAGCAAATAACAACACCAGTAAAATTGGCGCCGCAATATTAAGCAATTGCCAAAAGTTTTTTTCTTCATTAACTTTTTGAGTATTCAATAAGCGCAAGGTATAATCTTTTGATTTTGCTTCACTAAGACCATTTACGTTCACAAGGTAATCAAGACAATTCTGCAAGAAATCTTTATTGGCAAACGGAAACTCCCTTTGTGTTCCGTATGTGTAAGAATTTAAGCCCATCGGTATGGGCTGGTTACCTTTTACTACTGCATTTAAAACAATATCTCCATCTGCAACTACAATTATTTTATTATCAGATATACACTGTGGTAAAAAAACAGCTTCATATTTTTGCAGCGAATCTTTAAAAGCCTGTGAGAGCCTGTTGGAAAACAGGGAGCGGAATTTTCCTTCTAATAAAACGGCAACAGGTATATCCGCAGTTTTAAATTTTTCATCCTGAGGTGCGTTGACATTTTCTTTTCCACTGATAAGTGCCGGGGTTCCTATCTTTCTCCCATTGGCAGAGGAGTTTAATAAAATAGTTTTAGCAATACCTTCTGCCTCCAGGGTATCTAATGAATTGACAAATTTCCCGGAGACATAGCCAATATTTTTATTTATAGGGTGATTTTTTTTTGAATCGAATACCGGGAAATAATTCCAGGGCAACAAGTCAAATTGTCCATTTCCGCTTACATCAAAAGGAAGATAATCACATTGAAGATCCATGACTAAATCTGCATTAATGCGTACCCCATAGCGGAAGAGTAAGTCATTCAATTTTAAATCCCTATCATAAGCGACAACTTCATTTTTTTGTTGAAGGCTATCCATCTCTGCATTTAACCTGTCAACAAACATTAATAATTTTCCCCCATTCATCACAAACTGATCTAACTTAAACTTTGCCTCATCACTGAAACCCAGGCGGGGTTTTACCATAACCACTACTTTAAATTCTTCGGGTATAAAGGGCTGTGTATTGGGATTAAAAGTAAATAGTTTATAATCATTTTTTAAAGTGTTCTCTACTAAATCGTACACCTCGTAGCCTTCAGGTTCACCATTGCCAGTCAGGTATGCTACAACTGGTTTTTCCTGACGTGTAATTTTAGAGATCGCATCTGCGAACTTATATTCCAGCAAGGCTTCTGCACTGTTTAATTCCTGGAAATTAATTAAAGGTGTTTTACCCTGGTAAATTTTTATTGGAATTGTGAGGTCTTTATAATGTACTAACGCAACGGGATAAACAAATTGCTGCTGCTGCCCTTCTTTTAATTGGGAAGTAAGGTTAATTGGATACAAACCCAGGGCAGAGAGTGTGTCACTGTACTTTACCGTTGTCCCTGTCATGATTTCTTCAGGAGAAATAAAACGGTAATGAAGATTTTTACCAGCTGTCTCTTTAAACTCCTGCAATAAATCTGACGTAGTTGAAGCCAGTTTTTTAAAACCGCTGGGATAATTACCTTTTAAAAAAACATCTACCTGCACCGGATCATCTATTTTTTTTAATATTTTTTTTGTAGCCGTACTGAGAGTAAATCTATTTTCACTTGTAAAATCTAACCTGCTATGCCATTGGGAGGCAGCCCAGTTTATTGCCAACAAAATTACAAGTACCGAGAGGAACCAAATTTTGCTGTTGTATATCTGCTGAGAAAGTTTTTTCATATTTTATCTATCGCCTTATAAAAAAGATGAGCCTGTTTTTATTTTTTGTGAAGGTTTTTTACTGTTATTAGTAAAGAGAGGAAAATAATGCTGAGAAAATAAATAATGTCACGACTATCCAGCACGCCCCGGCTTATGCTGTGATAATGAAAATCTATGCCCAGCATCTCAACATAATAATCGGCTGCACCCTGCATTATAGGTAACCTGCTTATAGCGTTAAAACCAAAATATAAAATAAGACAGACAAAGGCGCTTACTAAAAAGGCTATCACCGAATTATTGGTG
The DNA here is from genome assembly GCA_039920545.1 of Ferruginibacter sp. Classification (GTDB taxonomy): domain Bacteria; phylum Bacteroidota; class Bacteroidia; order Chitinophagales; family Chitinophagaceae; genus Ferruginibacter. The sequence continues at coordinate 6,979 of JBDSDN010000297.1, forward strand.
AAACTGCTGGAGCACAAACTAATGGCAGCAAACACTGACGCTAATAAAAAAAGCCCCAGGTAACTTCCAGCAATTCCGCCAGCATCTATTGTTCCTGAACTACTAAGGGTCTTTATGGTAAAAACATAAATAAATGTCGGGATAATGATAAAAATAAGTACCACCAGAACTGCCAGGTATTTACCCCATACAATTTGCCAGGACGTTAAAGGTTTTGTTTTTAAAATCTCAAAGGTCCCTCCCTTAAATTCATCAGCAATGGAACGCATGGTTATAGCCGGGACAAGAAATAAAAGTATCCAGGGAGCCAGCTCAAAAAATTTATCAAGAGTAGCATAACCATATTCAAAAATAC
>JBDSDN010000298.1:0-6594 GCA_039920545.1 Ferruginibacter sp.
GCCAAACCAGTTACAGTAACTGCAATGTTTGTTCCTACATTCTTGGTGCTGTATGCGCCAGTTGCAGGATTGTTCAATATTACGACATCAGCACCGCTAACTCCTGTCAAACTGTAATTGCCTGCAACAAGCGTGGCGGTAGTTGTGCCATCATAAACTTTGGTTATTGTTCCTGTTAATGAGGCCGTTACAATCTTTGAAGTAATGGCAAAATTATTTGAGACAAAAGTTATAGCATAATTTGACCCTAAAGTAAGTGATCCTTGAGTAATAGCATAATTGCCAATACTCTCACCGAGGTTACGGCTAAGTGCACCCGTAAACGCATCAGGCGATATTAATGCTGGAGAGAAGGAATAAGTATAAACAGGATTGGCTGCGCCATAAATTTTGCTTTGCCCGGCAGTAGTCGTAACTGTAATTGGTTTTGCATTTATCGCAAAATTGGTTGGTACAAAAGTTATAGCATAGTTAGAACCTGCAGAGAGCGTTCCTATCGAAATTGCATAGTTACCAACATTTTCCCCAGCAGTTCTCGTAAGTGCTCCTGTAAATGCATCTGAGCCAATCAATGCAGGAGAAAATGTATAAGTGTATACAGGGTTTGCAGCGCCGTATATTTTACTTTGACCCACAGTTGCTGTTACTGCTATAGGTTTTGCAGTAATAGTGAAGTTTCTGAGACCAGTACCACCTACGCTTGCATAATTGCCGTTACTTGAAATAAGACCATTCGTAGCAAAGTTGCCATTATATGCGCCGGCAGAGCTTCCTGTAACCGTTGCGCTTCCTGTTAATGTTACAGCATCTCCGGCAATTATGTTGGTCATTGTAATTTGTACAGCATTAAATGTAGCATTGCCATCATATACTTTAGTGCCGGTATAGTTAAGTACAAGTTTAGTGATGTCTGCTATCAATGCTGACGGCTGAGTAAGTGTATAGTTACCAGATGCTGAACCACTGATAGTATAACCGGTTACAGTAACTGGCTTGCCGTTAGCAGCCAAAGAATTTGCAAATGTTGCTGTCGGCGTTCCCCCTAAAATAACATTAGATCCATCTGCTGCAAGTACACCGCTTAAAGCAGCCGTACCTGATAATGTAGCTGTGATTGTCTGATTGTATGTCTTGTTATTTGCAGTAAGACCTGTAATTGTAAGAGGTTTTGGACTAACAGTTAAATTACCGTCTGTGCCAGTACTAGCAGCATAGGTGCCAAAGCCAGAAAAATCTCCTCTTATAATATGGGAACCAGCGCTTAATGACGACGGATTGTAAGTACCAAATGTTGCTGTACTAGAACCCGTATTCACTGCTACAGGGCTGCCAACAGCAGTACCGTCAACATAAAATTGCACAGTGCCTCCCAGCGGATTAGGGGATAATGTTGTAGTAAAAGATACAGACGACGTACCATATACAATAGAGGCCGGCGTGGCCGCAGTAGTAGTTGCCACAGTCGTAGAAGCAACACCGTTCCAGGTTGTGAAACCAGAAATACTGCTTGCGGTTATATTTACACCATCACTAATGCTAACATACCATTCATAATCCGTTGATAGTTCAAGTCCGGACCAGGTAAATGTTGTTGGCGAGCCTGAGGCTACACTTGTATTTGTGCCTATCAAAGTAAAGGGACATGAATTTAAAGGAATAGAGAACTGACTGGTTGCTCCGGTAAAAGATGTATTGCTGTAAGGAGAATAAGTTCTCACTGTTATAATATTCTCAGCAGGCCTGAATTGCATAATACGCAAATAACCATTCCCCCCGTTTGTATATCCATTTTGGTAGTCAGCCATTATCGTCCACACAGTGTTTCCGTTGTAAGTGTCTGACCTGCGACCTTCTCCAGCCACATGACCTGCAAGCATTAAAAACAAATTGGGATTATCTTTAAGATTATCATAAATCGTTTGTCCAGGTCCCTGGAAATTACTAGCTGTATTGAGCAAGTTGTGAGATGATAAAATACCTTTCCGAGTAGGGTATGCCTTTAGCAAGGCATCTGCCCAATCAAGTACTGGTTGTAAAGTCACAAGACTGGCAGCACTGGCATCGGGATAATATTCAATACTAATGTGAATAAAATCAATTCCACCGGAAGAAAATAGCTCATAATGGTTATCATTATTAGCTCCATATTGTCCTCCATAATATCCACGGCCCGCAAAACGGGCAGCGCCAAAATATTGATTATAATAAGTTGTTGCACTTGTTGGACTGCCTTGAACAGACTGGTCATGATTTCCAACACAAATGCCATAGGGAATACCATCTGTTAAAGGCACATTCGGACTTTCAATATTTTTCATGGCAGTATCTGCCCGTTTCCATTCAATTTGTTTATCAATACCCGGAGGGTTATCTCCATTCTGAACACAATCCCCTAACTGGGTAACAAAAGCAATATTGCTGTCAAGCCTGTGATCGGCGATCCATTGAGTTTGAGCTTTAAAAATTCCATTATGGCCGCCCCCTGCACTATTCGTTCCAGGTAATTCTTCTGTATAAAATTGTGTATCCGGCAAACCTATAATGGTAAAGTTTGGGGCAGTGGAAGTGCATGTTTTTTTACGTCCGTAGAGCTTTACGGTCATTGGGTCTCCGTTAGGGTCAGTAACCGTTACACTAACGGTACTCCCGGCATAATTAATCGTTCCATTAGGCGGATTGAGGTTTGTGGGTTGTTGTGGAGCCTGGCTATTTGCAGCAACAGATATTAAAATGAGGAAAAAAAGATTGCCAATTTTTTTCCCCATCAGTGGTAAATATTTATACATTAAAACATAATTATGAATCATTATAATCTATCCAGCTTTTTAAGTAAAACTAATAGAATCTTCAAAAAATGATATGCCATAGTCCAAAAGCCCTTAGCAGCTTTTAAAACTAAATAGATATCAATTCTCAGAATAACTCCAATAGTAAATGGGTCTGCTGATTCAGGTTTGCTTTAAGGAGTAGAGTTTGGTAATTACGTAGGAGATGCGATATTGAACATGTAAGATAGTAATAATATTTAGGCTTATATGAATTGCCTTACCTTATTTTATTAAATTACTTTGACTTGAATATCATTTTGCTATCGGCTTTGCAATTATCGTCTGGTTTGATATAAAAAAGGGATTGGATTTTTAATTTTGGGTGTTCACCAGCGGTTTATTATTAGCCGGACATACCTGATTATTATGCTACTAATGTATTAGTGTCGAAGTAAATCAACTGCAGTATTCTGAACTTTAATCTATCAACTTCTTTTGTAAATGGATAAAATACTCCAGCCTCGGATTCAAGGGTGGGGGATTCAGTTCGGTTAACTTCTCCTTTTAGAATTACTAGGCCTATATTTATTATTATAGTGTAAGGTAACGGACCAAAAAAGGGGGCTGTTTAAACAAAAAGTAAGTTGGTCTTAGGTAATGCTGTTTATACGCTGTAAATTTTATTGCTTTTGACTGAAGTCAAAACTTACTGCATTTATTACCCAGAAAGAAAGCCCTGGGATAAGAGAAACAAAAAGTTTCAATTTTAATATGCCTCCCTTTAAGTTCAGTTCTTTCCATGCTTAGTTAAAAGCGTGGCTAAATTTGGATTTGCTATAAACTCAAATAAGTTTTATTATATTCATCCGTCTTTTCTAAATCTATTCCTGCTGCAGTGCCAGTCTAAATGAATTATAAATAATTTTCAAATAAAACTACATGCAATCATTCTCCATTAAGCAAAAGGAACATGATACAATTACCGATAGGTCTAAAATTCCATTGAAAAGGGTTTTGGGATTATTTACCGCAGTTCTATTGGTAGCGGGTATTATGATTGGGTCCGGTGTTTTCAAAAAAATCATCCCGATGGCTCAAACAGGACTAAGCGAAGCCTGGATATTAGGGGCCTGGGTAATAGCTGGTATTATCTCCATGTTTGGGGCATTTACACTTGCCGGCTTATCCTCCTTAACAGAAGAATCTGGTGGGTTGTATGAATACCTTCGCATTTCTTTCGGCAATTTTTTTTCCTTCATATTCGGTTGGACTGATTTCGCAATTCTGGGTAGTGCTTCTATTGCAGCCTTAGGCTATATTTTTTCTCAAACAGTAAACTCCCTGCTCCCACTGCCCAACCCTCTTGAATCTTTAGCAAATATTTCCATCGGTGATTTTATTTTTCCCTTTGCAAATTCAGGTATTAAAATGCTGGCCATTCTAACCATTGTTTTGCTTACCTGGGTAAATTATAGGGGTGTTGAAAAAGGAGGAATTATAAATAATATTATTACATCAGCCAAAATTTTAGGCATCCTTATCATTATACTGTTCGGATTATTTTACACTGCTCCTGTACCAGGGAATGGGCAGCAACCAATACCAGGCAACATTGCAGACACACTACAAGGATCTGCTTTTTTTAGTGCCATGTTTGGAGCTATGTTAAGCGCCTTCTGGGCTTATGATGGCTGGAGTAATATTTCGTTTATTACCGGCGAAATAAAAAACCCTAAACGAAATATTGCTTTAGCCATCATTATTGGGGTTAGCATTGCCATGATATTATATGTGCTGATTAACTATGTTTACATGCATGTATTGCCTTTGAAACAACTTGCCGCAGTTGGCGAAAATAATATTGGTGCCGTGCTGGTAGCAGAAACTATGATAGGTAAACTGGGAAAGACGCTGGTTGTTTTACTTATTATGGTAAGTGTGTTTGGTAGCCTTAATGCCGTCATCATGTCACATTCAAGAGTGTATTTCCGAATGGCAAGAGAAAAATATTTTTTTAAAAAAGTCGCTTACGCTCATCCTGTTTACAGAACACCCTATGTGTCTCTGTTATATTCCATGGTATGGAGTTGTGTATTGGTTATCTCCGGCACATTTGATATACTTACCGACATGGTCATTTTTGCGGAGTTTCTTTTTTATGCTTTATTGGCCCTTGCACTTTTAAAAATGAAAAGAAAAGGAATAATAAAAGTAAAAGTCATTGGCTACCCGGTTGTGCCCATTATTCTTATTTTATTTTCTACAGCTTTAATCATCAACACATTTATGGTGCAGCTAAAATATTCATTGATAGGCGTGGGGCTGATATTAATCGGCGTACCACTTTATTATTATTTTAAAAGGAATGAAACCGTTAATCGCTAGAACCGAAGTGCAATCATTATTTAGTGCCGAAAGTTTCAGTTAATAAAATTAAACCAAAATGTTTCATCGAAGTGGACGGTTCGTGTAGGCACGAACGGCGGCGGCGGAAAATTTTTCTAAATCATGTAGAATTCCCATTGAATACGATCCACATCTTTAAAAGCCACATACAATTTTTGTAATGTTGGATCTAATTTTACACCTGTGTTTTCAATGCCAGCATCGCTCAAGCCTTTAGCCACCCTGTTAAGCTCTTCTTCTGTTTCACATGCAATTGCCAAATGATCTGTTCCGATAGTAAATGGATTAAATTGTACATTGTCGTCTGCTTTTTTAAAAACGATAAATACTCCACCAACAGGGAAGGCAAATAAGTCGGTAGTTTCAATAGCAATCGGAAAACCGATAGTATCCCTGTAAAATTTTTTTGAAATATCCAGGTCTGCACAACGCAAATTAATATGATGAATACCTGGAGTTTTTGGATTAATTGCCATGATCTATATTTTTAAATTATTAAAATGAATTTGCATGCATTGTGGCTTTAAAGGTAAAGTAATAATAATTTACTTGCTTTATATCCTATCTAAACCACAGGTTAAAAAATTTTATAGATTCCTCTCCCTCGGTAATATAAACTTAAAAAAATTCCTATCACTGCGAACCACTGAGCTTTGTAAGCAAACTATTATAATGTTTCCAAAAATCTAAAATGATCAATTCCTTTCTTGGGGGGTCGGGCTGGCCTGAGACCTGGATCACAACTTTTCAATTATCGTAGTGACCAACAATGGTATAAAAAATTACATTCTTTTAAAATTAATTATCATCTTTAATTCTCTACTGGCCGTGAGACTATGCAGCGGCGAAGATTGCATTGCCACTCCCACGCCGGCAGAAGATAAAACCACGGAGTTTTTTTATCAAAAGAAATTCATTATTCCTCACCCACCACCGCAGGAACATTCATCAATCCAGCAAAGAACAGCGCATTTAAAAATAATTTATTGGTGCCATACCAGGTACCACGAAAATTAGGATCATCACTAAAAAGGATCACCCTGCCACTGCCTTCTGCTCCTACTAAAATAGCCGCAGAATTTTTTACTTTCTTTAATGTAGTGGGATGAATGTAACCACCGATCAATGGATCTTTTCCATATTGTGCAACGGTACTGTAGGGGTTCAGGCTGGGAACTAAAAAAGTTAACCCGTTGCGGTACCAGGATACAGTGCGGCTGGTAAATCCGAAACCGATTGGATGTGTTGTATCTACATCCACTTTAAAAATAGAACCACCCATGGCTTTGGCACCTTCGATGTATTCGGCGTTATCAAAATTTTGTCTTACAGGGGTTGTTTTACTGCTGTCAACCGCTAATAATTTTTCTTTGGTAAAACCATTTTTGATGGCCCACTCACTGCCTGTTTTAATGGTGAG
>JBDSDN010000299.1:0-7184 GCA_039920545.1 Ferruginibacter sp.
ATAAAGCAGCCTTTTTTTATTACCCAAGCGATTTAATTTTTTATAAATCTAAATTAATAAGGCATACAAAACAATTCCGGGATGCAGCATAAGGAAAATGTAAAAAGCCTGCTGTTGATTTAAATTGAAAAAGCCGGACTCTATAAAGAAACCCGGCAATTCATATTTAATTTACCTAATGGATAAATAATCTCAATTACAATGACCGGGGCCTATGGCACCTCCATTATAATTTGTCAATGAAGTTCACTATGATGAGGTCTGACCCACTAACCACATTTATTTTTGCTGCCATTAACTGGTGAGTCAAAAGTTCAAATATTTTTTATGCAGAAATTATTTTCCTTTAATTATTATTGCAACTATTCTTCCTTTTTAATAAAAGTTTTTTATGAAACTACAGCTCTGGACAATAGGGAAAGCTCATGAAAGCCATGTAAAAGAAGGTATAGAAATGTTCACCAAACGCATAAGTAATTATTACCCGGTGCATTGGCATATATTGCCCATGCCAAAACAGGCTGGCGTTTTGAATGAAACAGACCTGAAAATAAAGGAAGGGGAAATTATTTTAAATAACCTGAAAAAGGCAGACTACCTGGTATTGCTGGATGAAAGAGGGAAACAGCTAAGCAGTGAAGGCGTAGCCGGGTTTTTGCAACAAAGAGCAAATGAAAGTCAGAAAAACCTGGTGTTTCTTATTGGCGGGGCCTACGGTTGTGCAAATGAGGTGATGAATCGTGCCGATTTTAAATGGAGCTTATCAGCATTGGTTTTTCCACATCAATTGGTGAGACTGATTTTAGCTGAACAAATTTATCGTGCCTGCACTATTTTAAGAAATGAAAAATATCATCACCCTTGAGAAATGGGTTGGAGTAGATAATCGAAGTAGAAAGATTAGGAAAAGTAGATAAAGTAGTATAATGTATAATAGGTAAAATAAAGGTTTCGATGTTAACCGAATACTGAGACACTTTGGGAGTTTAAAATAAAATGTTTCAAAGTTTTAAAATGATTTAGGAACTTTAAAAAGACAATTTTTTTTACAGCCTATATACTTTTTATTGTTCCTACTTTTTTTACTTTATATACTTTTTATACATCTTCCTTTTTACTCCCTCCACTTTAACCCAAACACTATTTAGTCCTTTTCCAAAGCTGCGTCATGTCCTGGCCATTTGCGTTTTTGCCGGCAATTCTTATTTCGCTATTGTTCACGACATAAATAGTTGCAGGTTGATAATTAAACCCACTGCAACTGCTCACCAGGTTGTTTAGCGTAAAGCCACCGGCATTATCAGCATTTATGTTTTTCCAGGTAACATCATTTTCTCTAAGGCAATTTCCACTACCCACCAGTGTCGTAATTCTGCCTTCTGCAACAATGGGAGCTACTGTTACTTTGCTTCCTGTTAATACATTTTCAGGTGTATTACTGGCAAGCATCCATTGGCCGGTTAAGGTAAAGGCAGAACCAGTACTGTTTGTAGCCTGCCTGATGGTATCGCAACTAAATAAGCTCAAAGCAGCAAATAAGCTAGTTAAAATTCTTATTGATTTCATAAAAGTTTTTTAAGTTGCAACTCATTTTTCAAAAAGTGTACCAGCTTTTACAGGGGGCAATACGTACTACATGAAATACAATTTATTTTACTTTAATAAAAAAGGTTGAACCATTTACCTGGTATGCCAACCACCTCTATTTTATAAATATTTTTCACAAAATGATTTCCTTTATTTTTGGCAAAAATATTTGCCAATATGAATTTTACAGATTCACCAATTACGATTTTGCTTATTGCGGCAAACGTTCTTTTTTCCCTGGTTGGTTTTTCAAATGCTGCATTGGTGAACAAAACCATTATGTGGCCATATGTCGTAAAAAGAGAAAAACAATACTACCGCTTCATTAGCTCTGGTTTTTTACATGCAGACTGGATGCACCTTTTTTTCAATATGTTTACTTTATATTTCTTCGGCAAAAATGTGGAGTTCATATTTACCCACTATAACCTGGGGGGTAACATCTCTTACCTGGCCTTATATTTTTTAGGGTTAATTATTGCCGATATTCCGAGTTACGTGAAACACCAAAATGATCCCCGCTACAAAGCACTTGGCGCTTCGGGTGCAGTCTCTGCAGTAGTTTTTGCAGCCATCGTTTTTAGCCCCTGGAATAGTATTTATTTATACGGTGCCGTAAAAATTTCTGCATTATTATATGCTGTGCTATACATTGTCTATTGTGTGTATATGGGTCGCAGAAATCATGATAATGTAAACCATGATGCGCATTTGTGGGGCTCCCTGTTCGGGCTGGCGTTTACGATTGCGTTAATAGCATTCCTGCAACCTGTTTTATTCAGCGAGATAATTGAAGAACTGAAACATCCCAGTTTATTTGGACGGTAAAAAAGAAAATCTAATATTATTTTCTGAACCGTTTTTTATTTTAAAGCGGTCATCAATTCTCTGGCCCACAACCCATATAATTTTTTGTTGTGATTCTATGACCCATACCTGTTGTTTTCTATTAAGAGATAACTTTTGATCTATAAAAAACCGGCTCAGTTTTTTTTTGTGCTGCATACCCAGGGGATAAAAATAATCTCCCTGTTTCCACTTCCGTAAAATTAATGGGAATACAACAGCTGTTGCATTTACCTGGGCTATATTATCATCTGTTCCAGGTTTTAAAAACCCGGAGTTTTTTTGAATTAACAATTTACCGGCCGGGAAAATAGAGTCTGTATCATTTTCTTCAATTAAAAAGTGTGATGTTTCCATATCATTCAGTGGGGAAATGATAAGCCATTTACGGTTAAGTAGAATGCGGTGTGTTTGGGAATCAATATATTTTCCGCTCTCACTATTTAATAATTTAACTACTTCATGTGCCTGGCGGGCAGTAAAACCAACATCTTTAATTATTTCAAATAATACAGACTGCAATGAAGCGGTTTTTAATAATTTTAATACGGGCAAATGCATTTCATTACCCTTAAAACTGACCAGCCTTTTCTTTATGCTTTCAATGGCTACATTATAGATGCTGTTTATTTCCCTGAACCTTTGCGCATTATCGAGCAGGTTTTCTTTCACCTGAGGAAATACTTTTTGCAGCCCGGGTAGCAGTTGGTTCCGGAAATAATTGCGGGTATATTTATCACTGCTGTTTGATGAATCTTCCCGGTAGGCAAGGTTATTTTCATTTGCAAATGCCAGTAAATTTTCTTTGCTGGCAAACAATAATGGACGCACAATATTTTTTTGTTTTGGAACAATACCTTTTAAACCATTGATGCCTGAACCTTTGAAAAAATTCATTAAAATAGTTTCAATATTATCATCTGCATGATGGGCGGTGACAATATACCGGGGAGCTGATGGTTTTTCCGCAGGCCCTGGCTTATTCTCCTCAATCAAAATATTAAACCACTCATACCTTAATTCCCGTGCTGCTACCTGGATGCTTATTTTATGCTCCTGGGCATATTCTTCCGTTTCAAACTGTTTTACAAAAAAAGGAACTTCATATTTTTTTGCCAGTTCCTGTACAAAACTTTCATCAGCATTGCTTTCCTCCTTTCGCAATTTAAAATTACAATGAGCAATTTCTACCTGATAACCCGCCCGTAGGCATAATTCACAGAGGACGACAGAATCCACTCCTCCACTCACGGCAAGCAATAAACGCCCATTTGCCGGGAAAAGGTTTTCTTTATTAATGTATTGCTCAAAGGAAGAAAGTAGATTCATGTGCCCCCTGTCCCCCTGAGGGGAACTTGATTTGTGATGAAAAAAATGATTGATTTTTCCTGATCTTCCTACGCTTCAATAAAAGTTGCATATTGCTAACAATGGATTAGTGAGTGAAACTTCGTTCCTTAGTTTAAACTTCACGATGATGCCATCAAAAAAAAATGTTGGTTACCTAAAAATATGCTCAGTTAAAAAATGCGATCTGCCAATTAATCACTTTTATCCGGAGTTCTCCTTTTTTAAAAGGACTTTGGGCTCCTATTCCTCAATATCTTCCAAGGCTCCCTGTAATTCAGAATAGCTATGGGTGTCCCCGGCTTTTTTTGCTTCTTCCATACCTCTTTTATAAACTCTGATAGCCCGGTCAAAATCTGCCACCCGTTCCAGCAATTTGCCGAGGTGGTAATACGACCCGACATAACTTGGCTCTCTTAAAAGAATTTCATTGAACATTTTGCGGGCTTCATCATCATCCCCCGCTTTTATGTATTCCAACGCCAGTGCATGTTGCAGAAAACTATCTTTGTCAGCGGTTTTCATAAATTGTAATAGTTTTTCAATCCTGTTCATTTCAACTATTTTTTTCAGAAGTGGAAAAAATTAACTTTACCTCTTTATATTTGCATTTAGTTGCATAAACAACCTTTATATTCTTCTCCTGCTTTTAAAAGAGGGGTACTAAAAAATCTTTCATGAAGATATTAGTTTGTATCAGTAAAACTCCTGATACCACGGCAAAAATAGCCTTCGCAGATAACAATACGAAATTTGCCTCAGCGGGTGTACAGTGGATCATAAATCCTTATGATGAATGGTATGCCCTTGTTCGTGCCCTGGAATTAAAAGAAGCTGATGCTTCTACAGTTTTACACCTGGTAAATGTCGGCCTTGCAGATAACGACCCGATTATACGCAAAGCATTAGCATTGGGCGGAGATGAAGCTATCCGGGTAAATACAGAGAATGCGGACAGCTTTTACATTGCTTCGCAGATAGCAGCCGTAGCAAAAGAAGGCAGTTACGATTTAATTTTTACCGGTAAAGAAACAATAGATTACAATGGTTCGTCAATCGGCGGCATGTTGGCAGAATTGCTGGACCTCCCGTATATTTCACATGCCGTTAAATTTGACCTGGAAGCAGGAAATGCCCGGGTTGTACGGGAAATAGATGGTGGCGAAGAGACAGATAGCGTAGCACTACCGGTAGTGGTTAGCTGCCAGAAAGGAATGGCAGAACAACGCATTCCCAACATGAAAGGGATAATGGGTGCAAGGTCTAAGCCCCTGAAAGTAGTAGAACCTGTTCCGGCAGATACCCTTACAGCAATAGTGTCGTATGATCTGCCGCCAGCGAAGGCAGGGGTAAAATTAGTTTCACCGGAGCATCCTGAAGAACTGGTGAGGCTGCTTCATGAAGAAGCAAAAGTTATCTAGGGAATGTAGGAAGAACTTGTAAAATTGTAATAGGAGCTTTTAAATAAGTAAACAAAGCATTAAATAAACAATCAGTTATCATTATTAATTATTTATACTAAATTCTTTATTATATGGTATTAGTTTTTTTAGACCAGGCAGATGGCCATATTAAGAAATCATCTTTTGAAGCAGCAAATTATGCCGCTAAAGTAGCTGAACAAACAGGCACTGATGCAGAGGCAATTGTGTTAGGAACTGTTGATGATGACCTTACTTCATTGGGCAATTATGGTATTAAAAAAGTGCACACTGTTGCAGAGGAGGCCTTAAATAATTTTGATGCGCAGGTATATACAAAGATCATGGCGGAGGCAGGGGCAGGAGCAGATATTATTATATTCTCCAATAATACTACGGGTAAAGCGGTAGCCCCAAGGCTTAGTGTAAGGTTAAAGGCCGGACTTGTTTCCGGTGCTGTGGCGCTGCCAGAAACGGGTAATGGTTTTGTAGTAAGAAAAACAGTTTTCAGTGGTAAGGCATTTGCAAATATTAGTGTTACAAGTCCTAAAAAAATTATCGCTTTAAATCCTAATTCATATACTATTGTTATGAGTAGCGGGGTAGCAGAAGTTGCTGCTTTTTCAGTAAATGCAGAATCACCAAAAGTAAAAGTCATTTCTGTAAATAAAGTTACAGGCGAAGTACCACTTAGTGAAGCCGATATTGTAATTAGTGGGGGTCGGGGTTTGAAAGGCCCCGAAAACTGGGGTATGGTTACAGAACTGGCAACCCTACTCGGGGCTGCTACTGCCTGCAGCCGCCCGGTTGCTGATATAGACTGGCGGCCACATCATGAACATGTAGGGCAAACCGGTCTTGCCATTGCTCCGAATTTATATTTCGCTATTGGCATTTCAGGCGCTATTCAGCACCTGGCCGGCGTAAACCGGAGTAAGGTAATAGTGGTGATAAATAAAGACCCGGAGGCGCCGTTCTTTAAAGCAGCTGATTATGGTATTGCAGGGGATGCTTTTGAGGTAATGCCTAAAATAATTGACGCTGTAAAAAAATTAAAAGGCGTGGTTTAGAAACAGCATAATTTTAAATACAATAGTTTAAAGCCTTTTATTAATTTTAAGAGGCTTTAATTTTTATATTTGTGCAAAAAAGGACGGCTTAATGAAAAAAATTGAACTGGAAATTGTGGCTTTATCGCACAGCATTACACAAACGCATTCTTATGCAGTAGTGTTGGGTGAAATAAATGGCCTCAGGAGGTTACCAATAGTTATTGGCGGTTTTGAAGCACAGGCAATTGCAGTAGCCCTCGAAAGAATGAATCCCAGCCGCCCACTTACCCACGATCTCATGAAGAACTTTATGGTAGCTTTTAATGTAGAGCTTCATGAAATTGTAATTAACGATTTGCAGGAAGGCATTTTTTATTCAAAATTAGTTTGCAGTTCCTCCCAAGATACGGTTGAAATTGACTCCCGTACTTCTGATGCACTCGCTTTAGCTGTTCGGTTTGGCTGTCCAATTTTCACCTATGATACCATACTGGACCAGGCTGGAGTGCTGATGGATGACGATAATAAAAAATCCGTTTCTGACACGCCAACGATAACTTCAGAAACGGGCGGTAAAGACGATTTAAAATCCTTAAACCTTGACGAACTTAATAAATTACTTACGGAGGTTTTAGAGCATGAGGATTATATAAAAGCTATCGCTATACGGGATGAAATAAAAACCAGGGCGAAATAATTTAATAAAACCCAGGATGAAATATGTAATCTTTTCAATTTTTCGGAACGCCTTCAACGGTAAAGGCATAGAATATTGATAGTGCATAATTAATACTTGAAAACAAACAACATAATCTTAAAATTTCATCTCCAGCTTTTAATTAAACCCTTCTCTATTATCATTTATTCATTTCTCCATTATCATGGTAGTTTTCCCCAATTGCAAAATTAATTTAGGCCTACAGGTTATTGG
>JBDSDN010000300.1:0-5377 GCA_039920545.1 Ferruginibacter sp.
CCAAAATTAATCAATCAATAACCTAACATGGACATAAAACAAATTCAGGAGCTTGTAAAGCTCATCAATAAAACATCCATAGGAGAAATCACAATTGAGGAAGATGGAACCAAAATAACAATCAAGCAGAAAAAAGAACCTTCTCAAAAAATATACACCCAGGCCGGACCCACTAATTTTAGCCCATCCCCGACCACAGCCCCAGCCGGCGCTCCAAGTGCAGCCCAGCAAGTACCCTCTGCACCGCCTACCCCAAAAACAGATAATTTTGTCACTATTAAAAGCCCTATGATTGGCACCTTTTATCGCCAGGCAGGGCCCGATAAACCAATTTTTATAAGCGTAGGTGATGAAGTGGTTGTTGGCAAAGTGGTTTGCATTATAGAAGCTATGAAATTATTTAATGAAATTGAGAGTTAGGTAAAAGGAAAAATCATAAAAGTATTAGTTGAAGATGCCAGCCCGGTAGAATATGATCAGCCCTTATTTTTAGTGGAACCAGATTAAGTAAATAGAAAGTTCCTCATTAGCTCAATTTGAAAATGAAGTTTACAGCTTTATTATTTTTTAATCCTTACTGAAAAGAAATAGAAAAGAGAAATGTTTCTGAGCAACGTCTTTTGAAATGGTGCTTATAATTTCCGCTCATGATAATTGAATATTTTGCATTGTTGGACCAGTTAAAAAAATACAGCATCCCAGGGCAAATTTTGAGAGCAGAAACTTGTATTTGTGCAAACCCGATGCCAGCACAAAATGCAGTAGTAAAGCTTTTTCATTCAAAAATCTAAATTGCGGGTCATGGGTCAAAAGAATCACATATTGCCTATGGCTTTGTGAACATTTTAAAAAACTATCCTGTACATATGTACAGGTAAAGAACAAAGAACTAATAAAGTTTTAAGGGGAAATATTTTAATCTCTAAACAAGATATTGCAGCAAACTACTGAACTGATTTTAATAATAAAAGCTCGAATTGAAACATTTTCAAATTGACCTATTCTCAAATTTGAACACTTATGTTTAAAAAAATACTGATTGCCAACCGTGGAGAAATTGCCTTAAGGGTAATCCGTACCTGTCGGGAAATGGGCATCAAAACTGTAGCGGTTTTTTCTACAGCCGATAAGGACAGCCTTCATGTAAAGTTTGCAGATGAAGCAGTATGTATTGGCAAACCTGCAAGTATTGATAGTTATCTAAATATGGCCCATATTATGGCCGCTGCCGAAATTACGAATGCTGATGCGATACATCCCGGCTACGGTTTCCTGGCAGAAAACAGCAATTTTGCCAAAATATGTGCAGACCATGGGATAAAATTTATAGGCCCCACCCCTGAAATGATAAATTCCATGGGAGATAAGGTAACTGCAAAAGAAACGATGATAAAAGCCGGGGTACCTGTTGTACCAGGGGTAGAAGGATTATTGCAGGATGTAAAACATGCCATAAAATCAGCAAAAGAAATTGGCTACCCTGTTATATTAAAAGCTACAGCTGGTGGTGGGGGCAAAGGGATGCGGGTAGTGTGGGAAGAAAAAGATATTCAAAAATCTTTTGACGATGCCAAGACTGAGGCCGCTGCCTCATTTAAAAATGATGGCATTTATATGGAAAAGTTTGTAGAAGAACCACGCCATATAGAAATACAGGTAGCGGGAGACCAATATGGAAATGTTTGCCACCTGAGTGAAAGGGATTGTTCAATTCAACGCCGGCATCAAAAGTTAGTTGAGGAATCACCTTCACCGTTTATGACTGATGAATTGAGAGAAAGAATGGGGGACGCTGCCATCAAAGCGGCACAGGCAATCGATTACGAAAGTGTAGGCACCGTAGAATTCCTGGTAGATAAGCACCGGAATTTTTATTTTATGGAAATGAACACCCGCATACAAGTAGAGCATTGTGTTACCGAGGAAGTAATAAACTACGACCTGATAAAAGAGCAGATAAAGATCGCCATGGGCGAAAAAATTGTTGGCAAAGCTTACTATCCGCAAATGCATGCTATAGAATGCCGTATAAATGCTGAAGATCCTTACAATGATTTCAGGCCCTCCCCCGGAAAAATCACGGTGTTGCACCAGCCCGGCGGCCACGGCGTTCGGGTAGATAGCCATGTGTATTCAGGCTATGTAATTCCGCCTTATTACGATAGCATGATAGGAAAACTCATTGCAGTAGCACAGACCAGGGACGAAGCCATCAATACCATGAGCAGGGCCCTGAGTGAATATATTATTGAAGGCGTAAAAACCACCATCCCCTTTCACCAGCAATTGATGCGGGACAAAAGTTTCAGGGCCGGAAATTTTACAACCAAATTTTTAGAAACATTTACGATGCAATAAAATTTAAAAGAGCCGCAAATTTTGTGGCTCTTTTTTTATTATTTTTTGTAGCCAACATATTCCATAACTCAACATTGTTGTGTTATCATAATCCCGATTTTTCGGGACACACTTGTACGGCATTCCGTTATTCAACTTTTATCTAAGCGAATTGGGTTCTCTAAAACAGAAATTTATTGATCATAAGATAAAGCATGAATTAAAAAAGTAATAATTTTAGCTTGTTGGTTGCAGCCTTAATATGTGAGATACTATGGTTAATATAAACGACATTCTTGATTTGATTAAAACAGGTAACAACGACCAGTTAGGTAAGATTATTTGTGAAACTCCTTCAATTGCTAATAAGAAAACAGAACAAGGAATTTCCTTGTTACAATTTGCTGCATACTGTAGAAACATACAAGCTGTTGACATTCTCAAAAAACAAAAGCAGGAACTTGATATTTTTGAAGCAACAAGTATTGGAGACCTTGACATTGTTAAAAATCAAATTGAGAAAAATTCAGGTTTGACAAATTCTTATTCACCGGACGGTTTCACGCCTGTAGGCCTTGCTG
Organism: Ferruginibacter sp.; assembly: GCA_039920545.1. Taxonomy (GTDB): domain Bacteria; phylum Bacteroidota; class Bacteroidia; order Chitinophagales; family Chitinophagaceae; genus Ferruginibacter. The sequence goes on from JBDSDN010000300.1 coordinate 2,919, forward strand.
CATTCTTTGGACACTACGACATTGTAAAATTTATACTTGAAGAAGGAGCAAATCCAAATCTGGCAGCAAATAACGAGTTTAGAGTTGCTCCTATTCATTCCGCTTGTGCAATTTCAAATTATGATATAGCAGTATTATTAATTAAGCATGGAGCAGATGTTAATGCGAAGCAAATGCAAGGAGTAACTCCATTACATTCAGCAGCTCATAACGGACAAACAAAACTTGCAAAATTACTTATTGAAAGTGGCGCTGATGTTAATTCGCAAATGGACAACGGGCAGACAGCTTTGTTTATGGCTGAAGAAAAGAATTTTCAAGAGACTACGGAATTAATTAAACAACACGATGGAAAATGAAGGCAACAGCAATACTCATTCGTCGTTAGTAGAGACTCAATAATTACGAAGACGAAGTAAAGCCCCAAAAGTAAATGCCGTTCTTGGCTTTGTTAGTGTTACCACCAACGACGAATAACCTATTAAAAAAAATTGTAAGTGCCGACTAATAATTTTCTGTTCATTTTTTACGCTTGGTAGAAGCGGATACCCCGTTGAAGCCCGTGTGCCTACCCTGCCCCGGAGTAGCAGCGAATAGCAGGCCTAAAGCTGATGAAAGTATTGCTGCCTGCGTACATAAGATTTTTTATTTTAATAATGCCTATTTTGCAACCCCTTATCTTTTTAATTTCGATGCTTAATGGATATTTCACCAGACCTGTTATTACAAGCCTACCGCCTGATGTGTACGGCCAAAGCTATGGCAGAAACTTACGAAGCCAACCGGCCCATCTGTAAATATGTACATAGTACTTCCCGTGGCCACGAAGCTATCCAACTGGCAACTGCATTTAACCTGCTGCCTTGCGATTTCGTTAGCCCTTACTACCGGGATGAAAGTATGATGCTGGGGCTAGGCTTTACACCCTATCAATTAATGCTGCAGTTACTGGCAAAAGGCGAAGATATTTTTACGGGAGGCAGAGAATATTACAATCATCCAAATTATAATGGAACAGATAAGCCAAATATTATTCATCAAAGCAGCGCCACGGGCATGCAGGTAATTCCCACTACCGGTATAGCACAGGGTATTAAATATTTAGAGATTACAAACTCCCCTCTCCTCCGGAAAGGGGGTGGAGGTGAGGCGCCGGTTGTAATCTGTTCTCTTGGCGATGCATCGGTAACAGAAGGAGAAGTAAGTGAAGCTTTTCAGTTTGCAGCCTTGCATCAACTGCCCATCATTTACCTGGTACAGGATAATAATTGGGGAATAAGTGTAACTGCTGCAGAAGCCAGAACGGCAAATGCTTTTGAATTTACAGAAGGTTTTAAAGGCATCAACCGCCTCAGCATTGATGGTACTGATTTTACTGAATGCTATCACAGCATGCAGCAGGTAGTTAATAATGTAAGAGAAAAAAGGCAACCCTGGCTGGTGCACGCAACCGTTCCTTTACTAGGCCATCACACCAGTGGCGTACGAAAAGATTTTTACCGTTCTGCAGAGGAGTTGGCAACGCAATATAAAGATGACCCAACCCCAAAATTAAGAGCCCTTCTTTTGCATCAAGGCATTGATGAAGTTGCACTGAAAAATATCGAAGATGAAGCAGCATCATTAGTAAGCAAAGATTTTGCTTCATCTGTAGCTTCTCCTGAGCCCGCAGCTGGCACCGTAAGCGATTATGTTTTTGCGCCCACGACAGTTATCGAAGAAAAAGGAGAAAGGGAACCTGCCCATAAAGAAAAAGTATTAATGGTGGATGCTGCTTTGTTTGCCATAAGGGAATTGATGGAAGAATTTCCGGAAGCAGTTTTATATGGGCAGGATGTTGGCTTAAGGCTCGGAGGGGTTTTCCGGGAAACAGCAACCCTGGCTGCGCAATTTGGCAGCCACCGTGTTTTTAATACCGCCATACAGGAAGCTTATATTATTGGCTCCACTGTGGGCATGAGTGCTGTGGGCGTAAAGCCAATTGTAGAGGTGCAGTTTGCAGATTATATTTACCCGGGCTTAAATCAATTGGTAACAGAAGTTTCAAAAAGCTGCTACCTCAGTTGCGGAAAATTTCCGGTGCAGACACTTATTCGTGTGCCCATCGGCGCCTATGGCGGCGGCGGACCTTATCATAGTGGTAGTATAGAAACTACTTTGCTCAGCATTAAAGGAATTAAAATTGTTTACCCCAGCAATGCCGCCGATATGAAAGGTCTGATGAAAGCTGCTTTTCTGGACCCGAACCCGGTAGTGATGCTGGAACATAAAGGCCTGTACTGGAGTAAAGTGCCGGGCACAGAAGAAGCAAAAATGACCGAGCCTGCCAGCGATTATATTATACCGTTAGGTAAAGGAAATATTGTTTTAAAAGCCGATGACGAAAAAATTAAAAATGGCGAAACCAGTTGCATCATTACGTATGGCATGGGGGTGTATTGGGCCAAAGCTGCTGCAAA
>JBDSDN010000301.1:0-9690 GCA_039920545.1 Ferruginibacter sp.
GTAACTGCGCTGTTGCAAAAGAACAATACGGAAAAAATAAAAACATTTACCATCGGTATGCCTGATGCGGGATTAAATGAAGCGCCATTTGCAAAAGATATAGCAGCGCACCTCGGTACCGATCATACAGAATATTACTGCAGCCAAAAAGATGCCCTGGAAATAGTACCGCAACTACCCTATTTTTATGACGAACCTTTTGCCGACAGTAGTGCAATCCCAACAACACTGGTGAGTAAAATTGCACGAGAAAAAGTCATTGTGGCTTTGTCTGCCGATGCGGGTGATGAAATTTTTGCCGGGTATAACCGGTATGGATATATTATGAAATATGGCCGGCAGTTACAAAGTATCCCGGGCATTGTACGCAAAAGTGCCTCTGCTGTAATGGATGCGATCCCGGCTAATTCTATTCCTATTCTTAAATCAAAATATCTTTTCCATAGCAGGTATGAAAAAGTAAAATCACTTTTAAAGAACCCTACTGATCAGAATATATTAGTGAGCCTTAGTAAACAAATGAACGAAGATGATTTACGGGACCTTTTCAAATCACCTGTTAATAATTTATCATCTGCTTTTGATAGTAAAGAATTAAGCCCCCAATATCACTCAACACTAGCATATATACTTGCTATAGATTACCAGACCTATCTGCTGGATGACATCCTTCAGAAAGTAGACAGGGCCGGCATGAGCGTAAGCCTGGAGGGTAGAGAACCTTTTTTAGATCATCGGATTATTGAATGGGCAGCTCAATTACCCATGGAGTATAAATATAACAAAGGCGAAAAGAAGTATATCCTGAAGCAGATCGTTCATAAATACCTGCCCAAAGAAATGATGGATCGCCCAAAGATGGGTTTTGGAATACCCATTGCAGATTGGTTGCAGAATGATCTGAAGCCATTTGTAGATAGATATTTTGAGGCCGGATTTATTGTGAATCAAAATATTTTTAACCCAAATGAAATACAAAGGATAAAAAATTCGTTTTACGAAGGAAAAATAGAAAGAGCAGAAAAAATATGGTATCTCCTGATGTTTCAGATGTGGTACGACAAATGGATGAATAATAATTAGCAATCTTTAATTTTCCCTTCAAATATTGGCCGGCCTTAAAAAAATATTATTTATTTCTTACGATGGAATGACAGACCCTTTGGGGCAAAGCCAGGTAATTCCCTATCTCTCCGGCCTCACTAAATTTGGGTATGAGTTTACTATTTTAAGTTGCGACAAAAAAGAAAAATTTCAAGAAAATAAAGATTATGTGTGTCGGCTGTTACAGGATTTTCCCATAAAATGGGTGAGCCTGCCGTATCATAAAAATCCGCCTGTTTTGTCTTCAATGTACGATCTGTACCAGCTAAAAAGAAAAGTTAAGGAGTTACAACTACAACAAAAATTTGATATGGTGCATACCCGACCCGGCTTGCCTACCTTGGTTGCATTATGGATGCGTAAAAAATATGGTACAAGATTTCTTAATGATGTCAGAGGTTTTTGGGCAGATGAAAGGGTTGATGGCGGTATGTGGAATATAAAAAACTTTCTGTTTAAAAGAGTATATAATTATTTTAAACGTCATGAAACTGAATGCCTTCAAAAAGCAGATTATAATTCTTGTCTTACACATGCAGCAAAAAAAGAAATACTTAGTTGGAAAAATATTCCGGGGCAACCACTGGCTATCGAAGTAATACCCTGTAGTGTAGATTTAGAATTATTCAATCCTGATAACATCAACGAAAATCTGAAAGAGGAATTGAGGAAGGAGCTAAACATAAAACCAGGTGATTTTATCATCAGCTACCTGGGTTCTGTTGGAGGGTGGTACCTTACAGATGAAATGATGCGGTTCTGCAAAAAATTATCCGACAAAATCCCTGCTGCAAAATTTTTATTTATCTCTCCTCACCGGCATCAACAGATTATAAATGCAGCGGCAAAATACAGCCTTGCTGAAAACAGGATAATAACAAAAACAGCTTTACGTCACCAGGTGCCCGTCTTACTTTCATTTAGTTCATATTCATTATTTTTTATCAAGCCATGTTACTCTAAAATTTCATCCTCCCCTACCAAACATGGGGAAATTATGGCTATGGGAATTCCGGTAATTACAAATAGTGGCGTAGGAGACGTTAAGCAAATAGTAGAAAAGTATCATGCCGGCCTGGTGCTAGATGAATTTTCAGAAAAAACTTTTGATGATATTACCGATAAAATTACTAACCCATCTCAATTTAGTAAAGTGACTATAAGGAATGGAGCTGTTGAATTTTATTCTTTAAAAGATGCAGTTGGAAAGTACCGGGAAATTTATGATAAAATATTAGCCTGAGTATTTATTCAAGTGCTGGTATTTGAATTTTATCTGATTATTTAAATGTGTTAATTGCGTTTTATGTCAACACGGTTTTTAATTATAGGTTCTGGTTTTTCCGGGTCTGTTTTGGCAAACAGGCTTTTGCAAAACTTGGATTGTACCATAGATATCTGGGATGAAAGGGAGCATGCCGGCGGAAACTGCCATACGGAAAGGGATGGGGAAACCGGCATTATGGTTCACCAGTATGGCCCCCATATTTTTAATACTGATAAAAAAGAAATTTGGGATTATGTAAACAATTTTGGCACATTTAAAAATTATGTCCACCGGGTAAAAGCAATGAGCGGCGGAAAAATATATTCTCTGCCAATAAATCTTCTTACCATCAACCATTTTTTTAATAAAGCATTTACGCCCAGGGAGGCAAAGATATTTTTAGAAGGTTTGGCAGATAATTCTATTATAAATCCCGGCAATTTTGAGGAACAGGCCTTACATTTTATTGGCAAAGAATTATATGCCGCTTTTTTTTATGGGTATACAAAAAAGCAATGGGGATGTGAGCCCTCGGCTTTGCCGGCATCAATCCTTAAAAGAATTCCGGTGCGGTTTGACTACGATGATAATTATCACCTTAATGAGTATACCGGTATTCCGGCAGAAGGCTATAGCTCCATAATGCAAAAAATGGTTAATGATAAAAGAATCAGTATTTCCTTGAATAGAAAATTTATTCCGGGTACGGATACAAAAGAATATACTCACGTTTTTTATACCGGCCCCCTGGATTTTTATTTTAATTATGAGTATGGCAGGTTAGGATATAGAACAGTAATCTTTGACAAGCACTCTGAAAAAGGCACTTACCAGGGCGTGGCACAAATGAACTATTGCGACGAAGCAATTCCTTATACCCGTATTGTAGAGCATAAATTCTTTGCTCCCTGGGAAAAACACGACAAAACGATTTATGTAAAAGAATACAGTAAAGAAACCATGGCGCAGGATATACCTTACTATCCCAAAAGGTTAAACGCAGATAAAATACTCCTTCACCAATATCGGCAAAAAGCAGAAGGGTTGAATGCTGTATCTTTTTTAGGGCGGTTAGCAACCTACCGGTATATGGATATGCACCATGTAATAGGCGAGGCCTTGGCTTTAGCAGATACCTTTTCTACCTGTTTTAAAAACAATATGCCACTACCCATTTTTCCTAATAAGGAAAACGGTTAAATATTTAGCTTTTTATCTTACCACGCTGGTATTGAACCACGCTGAAAGTAACCGCTCAGGTTATTCTTTTTATGCTGTTCTTGAATAAAATCTTTTCTCTAAATACAATAACGCTGATACGGTTGCGTTAACCTATTGTCCAGATATTCTGTTTTTAAAAAACCAAAACGCATCCTTATGGAGAAAGCGATAGCCGTAGTTGTATCCTACAACCGCCAGGCACTTTTGTCAGAATGTATAACTGCACTAAGAAATCAATCCCGTCGCCCGGATGCCATCCTGGTTGTAAATAATGGCAGCACAGATAACACAGAACAATGGCTAAAGCAACAGCCTGATGTTTTTTTTATTACGCAGAAAAATGTAGGTTCTGGAGGTGGATTCAATTCCGGTATAGAATGGGCATTTAAAAAGGGATATTCGTGGATATGGTGTATGGATGATGATGGATATCCTAAAGAAGACGCCCTGGAAATATTACTGAATGTAGATACGCCACGGCAAAGCCTGCTTAATTGTGCAGTTATAAATAAAGAGGATAAACAATCTTTTGTTTGGAATACGAGTAACTATAAAACGATCAATGATGTAAAGGAAGAATTAATAGAAGGAATCGGTCATCCGTTTAACGGCACCTTACTTCACAGATCTATAATAGAAAAAGTCGGCATACCTAAATCATGTTTATTTTTGTGGGGCGATGAATCAGAATATTATTACCGTATTGTGAAACAACATCAAATTCCTGTTTTTACCGTTGCCAAAAGTATTCATTATCACCCGGCAGCAGCATTTTCTTTAAAACAGGATTGGGATTTTAAAAACACGTGGAAACTTTATTTTTATGTGAGAAACCGGTTTCATATTCACCGGGCCAAATTTTCAAATAAAGCTTTTGCCCTGATCAATTACCTCGTCTTTATTGCAGCCTTTGCCATGGTAATTTTATTATTTCAAAAAACGGATAAGATAAAAAAAGTGAGTTTTATGATTTGGCCCATTGCAGATGCTTTTAAAAATAATTTTTCAGCCACCCCCCAAACTATTCTTCAGGAATTGAACCATCGAAAAATCAGGCGATTAAGTGTTTCTCTCACCAGTCCGTTAAAAAACATCTGGAACCTGGTATTTGGAGGAGAAAATGTTATGGGTGCTAAAACTGCAAACGCATAATTATAATATCTTTTTACCCTTTTACCCTTTTACCCTTTTACCCTTTTACCCTTTTACCCTTATCACCCTGTTATAGCCTGGCTTATGCCAGGCTTTACTTTTAGTTTATTATTAAAATACAATAAAAGAAACATAGAGATAACGTAAAAAGGAATTGCCGGTATTTTATATCGCACCAGCGAGCCGAAATTTAATGTTGTAGCTCCTACAAATAAGGCAAAAATTAAAGAAAAAAACAGGCAGTACATTACAATAGGCCTTGCGATTATGGTTTGAAAAATTTTCTTAAATCCAACTTTTACAAAAACAAACAAGGTTAAAAATATAAAGCTCAAACTTTCCAGGGAAGATAAAAGGGTAGATAGTTTTTTAGATTCCCAGATAAATGGCCGAAACAACGTGGCCACAATTGCCGCCGGTGCCATCCTGGCGAGGCTATACACACTTCCATCAAATTCAACTCCCAGCTTAAAATTTGAGCCGGATGTTCCTTCCTGGTTTTCAAAATTAGCTTGGTAATTCTTTACACTTTTTGATATCCCCTGCGAGGCAAACCCACCGAGGGCCTTTTGCATCGTATTGGTAATAGTTATAAACCCCAGGACGCTTCCTGTAAAAAAACTTATAACAAGTAACACTTTTAAGAATTTATTTTTTATCAGGTTTACGTTTTGCAAAATTAAAAACAGGGCGAAGAATGGTAGATACGAGACAATAATATAAACTTTTAAAACAATGAGCAGGTATCCAAACAATAATATAATAAGTGTATATTTTAATGGATTTCTTTTAGAATAGAATATGCTGTATAATCCATATGTAAGCCAGCCAAGCGCCCCTGTACAGAGTGGGTCTTTTAAAATACCTGAACTCCAGAACACAAAAGTTGGTAAAATTAAAATGGCTATCGCAAACTGCTTATGCAGGCCCGGGTACTGTTCATAAAAAAAACGGTACAATTGCCATACCCCGCTAAAAGAAACCATGGAAAAAATTAAATTAATAGCCATAAATTTTCCGAAGGTAAAAAAGCATAAGAATGCCACAATTTTCGTTACCATAAAATTGCTCTCCTCATTAAAGTATCCAAGATTATAAATATCATAAAGCAACGACTGGTCATAATTTTCGGCCGAAGTTAAAAGCAGGTTGGCATTGGACGAATCTTTTAAAATAAGCTTGTAAATATTATATCCCTCGGGGTAATAAAGAGAGGTAGTATCTCCTGGTGAGATATATAATATAAACATGCAATAGGCAAAACAGGAAAAAACTTTTATCCAGAATCCTAATTTATTATATGTTTTAAGACGGGTATCTGTATAAGATTTTCTCTGCCACGAAAAAATGGTATAAAAAATAAACACATAGATTATAAAAACCAGGAAATCTAAAAAACTCATGCTTAAGTATTAAAAGGTATGCGCAATCACTTATGGAGAGTAAACAAATTTATCTCAAAATATCAATTGCCATTGGATAATATACAGTTATTTTGCTCAATCTAAATTGTTTAAAGGTCACTCACTTTTTGTTGAGGGCAAAACGGGTTAAGGTTTTTTAGATTTTCCGGGTTGGTTAATACTGCATCAAAAATTACTGGCGAAAACATGGCACCCAAATACACTATTGCGATTATTGAAAATAATATACTGGCAACTAATACTATCCGGCAGGCTCTTACCCGTAAATTAATGGATGATGGTTTTTCAGTAACTGTTCTCACCACAGGTACCCAGGCAGAATTAGATGCGGCCAGGGCAAAGGGATTTAGTGTTATAGATGTGAAAGGCAGTAACCAGCATCCCCGGGACATTATAAATTACATCCGCAATATTAGGGGATCATTAAAATACGTGAAGCCAAACGTCGTACTTACTTTTACAATGCGGCCGGCTATTTGGGGAAATCTTGTAACCCGCCAATTAAAAATTCCTACTGTTACCAATATTACTGGCATAGGGCCTTTATTCAATAGTAATCATGTTTCCTATAAAGCTGCAAGAAATTTATACAGGGTAGTCTTAAAAAAAACTGCCTTGGTTTTTTTTCAGAATTTTGATGACATGAATCTTTTTATAAATAAAAAATTTGTGCTCAAAAACCGGGCATCTCGTATACCCGGTTCAGGCATAGATCATGAATATTACAAGCCCATTCCTGTTGAAAAAAATGGTTCAACTTTCCGCTTTTTATTTATCAGCCGGCTCATAAAGGATAAAGGAATATTAGAATATATAGAGGCAGCAAAAAAACTTAAGGCACAAATCCCCGGCGCCGAATTCCAGGTTTTAGGCCCTTTGTGGGAACAGAATTTGAAAAGCAATATTATTACCCGGCTTCAGCTTGATGCCTGGAGCAGTGAAGGCGTAATAAAATACCTTGGAGCGAAAGAAGATGTTCGCCCTCATATTGCGGCAGCCGATTGTATTGTCTTACCCTCTTACCGGGAAGGTATGAGTAATATTTTGCTGGAAGCAGCAAGTATGCAGAAGCCATGCATAACCTGCGACACTACGGGATGTAATGATATTGTGGAGGATAATGTCACTGGGTTTTTATGCAAAGTAAGAGATGCGTCAGACCTTGCACAAAAAATGAAAAAAATGTTTCATCTTACAGAATTGGAAAGAACAGAGATGGGTACTAAAGCCAGGTTAAAGGTGATAAAAGAATTTGATAAGCAAATTGTTATTGACGCTTATTTAAATGCCATTTACAAAATTCTTCAAAAAAATTGAGCAACATTTAAATAAGCAATTAAAAAATTTTCCGATGATTTTAATAGGTTACTCAGGCCATGCTTTTGTAGTGCATGGTATCCTTAAAAATTCAGGTATACAGGTAACAGGTTATTGTGATGTTATAGAAAAATTATACAATCCCTTTGGTTTACAATATCTAGGCCGGGAGTCTGATTCGTTTGCAATTGAAAAAATTAAAAAAACTGGTTTTTTTGTTTCCCTCGGGGATAACAACCTCCGCAAAAAAATACAAACTTATTTGATTGAAGCAACCGAACGTTTCCCAGCGAATGCCATTCATCCAACCGCTGTGATTGATAACACGGTAAACCTTGATAAAAGTGGGGTAATGGTTGCTGCCAATGTGAGTATAAATGCCCTGGCATCAATTGGAACAGGGGTAATAAATAACACGGGCTGTATAATTGATCATGAATGTATTGTGGGCAATTTTGCTCATATAGGGCCAGGCGCTGTACTATGTGGCAACGTTACCATTGGGGAACAAACTTTTGTAGGTGCCGGTGCGGTAATCCGCCAGGGAATAATAGTGGGAAAAAATGTTATCATTGGGGCTGGGGCTGTTGTGGTAAAAAATGTGCCGGATAATAAAACGGTCATAGGTTGCCCTGCTAAATAGGCTCCGGCCATGCCCCGGTATTTTTAAAAGACTACAAGGAGGCAAATTTGTTTCATTATCGTTTATTAAATTTACTCCTTCTTTTCTTTATTCCAATACTGGTGAGAAACATCAGTGGCAATATAAAAGATACGATCAGATTAGTAATTATTGTAACACTTGAGAATTTTTCTGGTCTCTCCATAAGCAAAGCCCGGAGCTACTTTGTAAAAAGCAATACCCTTATCTTTGCAGCCGAAAAACTATATAATTATGAAGGTATTGGTTACAGGAGGTGCAGGATATATAGGCTCCGTACTGGTTCGGCAATTATTGCACAAAGGGTATAAAGTACGGGCATTTGATAGTTTAAAATTTGGCGGCGAAGCTTTATACGATGTCATGCTTCACCCCGATTTTGAATTTATGCATGGCGATGTACGTAATAGTGCTGAGGTAGAAAAGGCCCTGGAAGGTATCGATGCCATCGCTCACCTGGCGGCCATTGTCGGGGATCCTGCCTGTAAAAAATACAGTGATGAAGCTAATGAAACCAACGACACAGCAAGTGTGGCCTTATTTGACGCCGCAGAAAAAGCTGGTGTAAAACGTTTTGTATTTGCCAGCACCTGCAGTAATTATGGTAAAATGAGCGACCCTGATTCTTTTGTTACAGAAACCTCGGAATTAAACCCGGTCTCATTATATGCCGAACTAAAAGTAAAATTCGAAAAATATTTATTGGAGCAAAGAAAAGATTCAAAAATCTGTAGCACTGCCTTAAGGTTTAGTACCGTTTACGGTTTTTCTCCACGCATCCGTTTTGATCTGACCGTGAATGAATTTACACGAAATGCAACTGTTCATGGCGAGCAGGAGATATGGGGAGCACAGTTCTGGCGACCATACTGCCATGTAGATGACCTGGCAAGAGCCGTTGTGCTGGTGTTGGAAAGCCCCGAAGAAAAAGTGCGGGCCAATGTATTTAATGTTGGTACTACCGAAGAAAATTATAACAAAGGCATGATCATAGGAGAAGTGTGTAAGGTAGTGCCTGACGTAAATGTAAAATATGTAGATATGAATGAAGACCCACGGGATTATAGGGTAAATTTTGATAAAATAAAAAATGAGCTTGGCTATTCCATTACCAAAAAAGTACCTGAAGGCGTAAAAGAAATTTACACCCTTCTAAAAACGGGAATAGTTACAGATTCTTTTGCGCAAAAATTCCGGAATATTTAATTGGATTTAAAGTTCAATCTTTTTTGGAAGGATACTTTTACAGGTATCTTTTTTTATTTGTGCCCTCAGCCACATACCAGGTTCAGCAGCGGTTGCGGCTATACGCTTCTACTCCGGCACAAAGGCGCAAACACAAGCCCTCACCGGGGTAACCGCTTCTATCCGCCAGCCATTCAGCAGTGCATTTTATTTCATCAAGAGTAAAACCGGCATTCATTTTTTTGTAAATTTTTTATTAGCGCCTGCAATCTTATCATATCAATTAAAGGCAACCTCATTTCTGTATTAGTATCCGATTGTTCCGCCTTTAGGTTGAAGCAATTTTTTTTTATAGGTTT
>JBDSDN010000302.1:0-4057 GCA_039920545.1 Ferruginibacter sp.
ATGTACCCAGTCATTATCAAATTCTATTTTTACACCATCCTCAGAATTAATAGGCTGATTTTTATATTTCTTTTTAATTTTATCGAAAACAGTTTTTACATCTGCACCATTCTGGAGCTGGATTTTATTTTTACTGATGAAATAATCCGGGTAGGTATTTCGCAACTGTTTAATACTTTTACGGCTATGTGCCAGGTGAGTAAGGAAGAGCGCAATACCTATTAAGGCATCCCGGCCATAGTGAAGATCAGGAACTATAATTCCTCCATTACCCTCCCCTCCGATTACTGCATTTACCTCCTTCATTTTATTCACGACATTTACCTCCCCTACCGCACTTGCAAAATATTCACCTCCATGCTTAACCGTTATATCCTTCAGGGCTTTGGTAGAGGAAAGGTTGCTTACGGCGTTGCCCTTGGTTTTGCCCAACACAAAATCTGCCACAGCTACGAGAGTATATTCTTCTCCAAACATGCTGCCGTCTTCACAAACAAAACACAGCCTGTCCACATCGGGGTCTACAGCAATTCCTAAAGAAGCTTTTTGGGTTACAACTTCCCGACTGAGAGTGGATAAATTTTCAGGCAAAGGCTCGGGGTTATGTGCAAAATTACCATCAATGTTGCCATTTAACATAACCACATCTTCCACGCCCAAGGCTTTGAGTAAAGCTGGAACAGCAAGTGCGCCGGTACTGTTAACTACATCAATTACAACTTTAAATCCGGCTGCCGCAATAGCTTTGGCATCTACCAGCTTATATTTTAAAATTGCCACAATATGCCTGTCTAAAGTGGAGTTGTCTGTACTGCATTTCCCGAGTTTTTGAACAGGCGCAAAATTAAAGCTTTCGTTTTTTGCCAGTTGAAGAATCAGTTCGCCTGCCTCAGCATTTATAAATTCTCCTTTATGGTTCAATAATTTTAAAGCATTCCATTCTTTAGGATTATGGCTTGCAGTGATGATTATACCCCCGTCTGCTTTTAAAAATATAACAGCCATTTCTACTGTTGGAGTATTGCTTAAGTCTGTATCAACAACATCTATCCCCAAACCTGTTAATGTGGCTATAACAATGTTTTTAACCATGGTACCACTTATACGGCCATCCCGGCCCACGATAACTTTTATATTGTGCAGGCTTTTTTTCGGATGTTGCTGTAAAAGCCAGGTTCCATATGCCGCAGTAAATTTTACAATATCCAGGGGTGTAAGATTCTCATTTGTTGCGCCGCCAATTGTTCCACGTATGCCGGATATGCTTTTTATCAATGCCATCAATACTATTTTTAGGGACGGCAAAGATACCTATTTAAGCCTTCAGAATAATATTACCCTGGTTAAAAATCTGGTTGACATGTGTCATAACAATCTTTGCTGGTACATTTATTTTTTCGGCATACATTCCTTAAAATTGGGTATTGGCATCCAACTATTAACTTTGTGGCATGCAACAAGCCTGGTTTAAAGATTGGTTTAATTCTCCCTATTACCATCAACTTTATTTTAACCGGGATACGAGTGAGGCTGCTGCATTTATTACCAAATTGCTGGAGTATCTTAATCCGCATCCGCAAAGTACAATGCTGGATGTAGCTTGCGGAAAAGGGAGACATTCCCTGCAACTGGCTACAAATGGATTTGATGTAACCGGCATAGATCTGAGTGAAGACAGTATTAAAGAAGCCCTTAAAAACGAAAATTCGCAACTTCATTTTTATCAACATGATATGCGGCTGCCTTTCTGGATAAATTACTTTGAATTTGCATTTAATTTTTTCACCAGCTTTGGTTATTTCAAAACCCAGCGTGAACATGATAATGCCATCCGGACGATTGCCCAATCCCTGAAGCCGCATGGCACTTTCGTTTTGGACTATCTGAATGTTCACTATTCTGAGGACCATGCTGTGCATAAGTCTGAAAAAGAAATTGATGGCGTTAATTTTCTCATTACCAAATGGTATGATGAAGATTTTTTTTACAAAAAAATAATCATTGAAGATGAAGCTTTGGCTGAGCCGCTGGAATACACAGAAAAGGTTGCAAAGTTTTCATTAGGAGATTTTACGGATATGTTTGCTTACCAGGGATTACAGCTACAGGAAGTGTTTGGAGATTATGTTTTTAATAATTATGATATAAAAAAATCTCCACGACTTATTATGATTGCAAAAAAAATAAAATAAGATCAGGACAATCCAACCGGATTAAAATCTGAATAATCCATATTTAAGTATACAAAATAAGGCATGGATCCCATCTTTCCACCCTATTTTTTTCCCATCTTCATAGGTTCTTCCATAATAAGCAATGCCCACTTCATAAATTCTTATTCCTTTTACCCTGGCAATTTTTTGGGTTACTTCCGGCTCAAATCCAAAGCGTTTTTCTTTGAGTATGAGGGATTGAATAATATCCGTACGGAAAAGTTTATAACAGGTTTCCATATCAGTTAAATTCAGATTGGAAAATATATTGGAGGCCAGGGTTAAAAACCGGTTGCCGATGGTATGCCAGAAAAAAAGAATTCGGTGAGGGCTGCCGCCTATAAATCTACTGCCGTAAACCACATCAGCAAATCCGTCGCTAATTGGTTGTAATAGCAAATTGTAATCTTCCGGGTCGTATTCAAGGTCTGCATCCTGAATAATTGTATAATCGCCTGTAGCCAGCCGTATACCGGTGTGTAAGGCTGCACCTTTACCCTGGTTTGTGCTGTGAGAGAAATACTGGATGTTTACCGAAGGGTTATCTTTTTTATAAATATTTACATGGCTGGTGGTATCATCTGTGGAACAATCATTCACTATTATTATCTCTTTTTCAAAATCACCATTTAGTTTTACATCCCGTATTTTGTCTAGTATCAGATGTAATGTTCTGGCTTCGTTAAAGGCCGGAATAATAATAGAGAGTTTTTTCATTTATGAAATATTGCACAGCATTTTTACAAATGTAGATAAAAAGATAAATTGCACACTGCAGGCCAAGATATCTCCTGAAAAGGATTCATAACGTTTTAAAAAAATATTTTTGAAGCAAATTAAGCGTAAGCATGTTAAAAAAACTTATTTCGCTGGATCAATGGTTATTTATAAAAATCAATAATGGTGGCCCCCACCCGGTTGCAGATCAATTAATGTTACTCTTCAGGAATCCTTATTTCTGGGCACCGCTGTACCTTTTTTTAATAATGTTTGCATTATTTAATTTTGGTAAAAAAGCTATTTGGTGGGTACTTTCTGCAGCAACAACGGCTGCCATAACCGACAGCGTAAGCAGTCGCCTGGTTAAACCATTCTTTTCCCGCCCCCGGCCCTGCGGCGATCCGGATTTTTTGGCGCATGTAAGGTTACTGGCAAATTATTGTGGGGGTAATGGAAGTTTTACTTCTTCACATGCCGCCAATCATTTTGGCTTGGCCATGTTTTTTTTTATTTCGTTGAAAGGGTTTAATGGCATCTGGAAATATTTGTTTTTTGGTTGGGCTTTTCTCGTTTGCTATTCCCAGGTATATGTTGGTGTTCATTACCCTTCAGATGTAATTGGGGGCGCCTTATTGGGTTGTCTCACCGGCTACCTTACCGGGAAATATTTTAATAATAAAATAGGTCTCCTGGTGTCAAATAAATTATGGTATGAATATTAAATTATTGGGGTTGTTCTGTTTTCTGTGCCTCGTTTATTTTATCGGATTTAGGATTGATGTGATGGATATAGATGCAGCACAGTATGCATCTATCAGCCGGGAAATGTTTACCTCCCGCAATTACCTTCAAGTGTATGATCATGGAAAAGATTATCTGGATAAACCCCCCTTTTTATTCTGGATAAGTGCCTTGAGTATGAAAATTTTTGGCGTAAATAATTTTTCATACAGGTTTCCTTCTTTTTTATTTTCGATGCTAGCGGTTTACGCCACCTATAAATTTTCTTTACTTTATTATGCAGAAAAAATTGCCATACTCTCTGCTCTGATGCTTGCCACTTGCCAGGCATTTTTTTTAATGAATCATGATGTAAGAACGGATACAATTTTAATGGGTTTCGT
>JBDSDN010000303.1:0-13589 GCA_039920545.1 Ferruginibacter sp.
CAACAAAAATAAGTAACCGCTGACTTAAAAGCTAATTACCCTCATCAAAATCTAAAATACAATTTAAGAAGCCCGGCTGTTGTTTTCATTCAACAGTGGTCCCGTGCTTCACTTTTACTCCGGCACAATTCCTGTAACAAAACCTTCACCGGGGTAACCGTTGCGCCCGGGGCTAAGATTTGAACCGGTATTTACATGGCAGCATTTAAAACTGGAGTGCTTAAGTTTATTCGCTTCCGTTGGGTTATAAAAGGCAAAAAAAATATCTTGAAATACAACTATCAGCCTTTCAGCGCATACATAGTGTAAAATAATTTTGTAACAAATTCCCGCCATAAAAAAGCAATAAAATAAAATTTGGACAAACTAAACTATTTAGTATATTTGTACTAATCAAATTAGTTACCATGTCAGTAGCCGGTTTAAATTTAAAATACCTGCGTAAACTACGTGGCTGGACGCAGGAAGAATTTGCAAATAAACTTCGTATTAAACGTTCTTTAATTGGAGCTTATGAAGAAGAACGTGCAGATCCCCGTCTGGATGTGCTGGAAATTATTGCAGACATTTTCAAATTAAGCCTGGATGAGCTGTTGCTAAAAGACCTGTCTAACCAGTCAGGTAGCTATTTGCAGAAACGCCGCCAACAGAAAATGATGGTTGCCGATCGCAACATCATTCATTTTGTACCGGTAAAAGCCGCCGCCGGCTACCTTGCTGGCTATGCAGATAATGAGTTTATAGATGAACTTAATACATTTACCCTCCCCATGCTTAGCGGAGGCAATTACCGGGCGTTTGAAATAATTGGAGATAGCATGCTGCCCACGCCCAGTGGTAGTATTATTGTCGGAGAAAAAGTAGAAAATGTTGAGGAAGTAAAAAATAATACTGCATACATAGTAATCAGCCGCAACGAAGGAATAGTTTATAAAAGAGTGGTAAAAACCAACCGTAGCAAGAAGGTTTCTTTAGTAAGTGATAATCCGGCTTACCAACCTTACCAAATAAATTCAGAAGACATATTAGAGCTTTGGCTGGCACAAGTTGTCATAGGAAAAATTGCACAGCAGCAACGCTGGGATGTAAATTCCCTGGCTAACCTTGTAAATAATCTGCAGGACCAGGTAAGCACCTTAAAAAAGAAAATGAATTAGTAAGTTTAAAAAAATAATGTTGGAATAAGATTTTAAAACTAACTTCTAAAATCCGCTTAATCCGTAACTTAGTACAGATACAATATTTAAAACAGATACATCACCATTAAAACACACAGTTATGATTAAATTACAAATTGTCGGAAACCTCGGCGCAGATTGCATTCAAAAAGAAGTGAACGGTAAAAACGTTATCAATTTTAATGTAGCCCATTCAGAAAAATTTAAAGACGGGCAGGGAAACCTGGTAGAAAAAACCATTTGGGTAAATTGTGCGTATTGGACAGATAAAACAGCGATTGCCCAATACCTCACCAAAGGGAAAACAGTATATGCCGAGGGTTCTCCGGAAGCAGATGGGTATACCAATAAAGATGGCCAGGTAGCAGCAACCTTACGCATGCGGGTACAGAATATTCAATTGCTGGGCGGAAGTACAGAGGGCCATAATTCCGGCGCAACCCAGGGAAATGTAACTCACTCCGGTGCCACTCCTGCACCCACCGTAAGAAATAACCCGGCACCTGCCAGCGTTTCTGTGGACGATGATTTACCTTTTTAAGTAAATTATTTTTTATAAATTATCCTAGCTTCTCTGTAAATGAGAAGCTTTTTTATTTTAAATTATTTTAGATGTTTAAGTTTATTTTATCTGTTATCGCTCTTTTATTTTTTTGGCCGCCTAAAAGTTTTCCTCAGAATAATTATGCAAAATATGTAAACCCATTCATCGGCACCGGCGGCCATGGGCATACTTATCCCGGCGCTACTTTACCCCATTGTATGGTGCAGTTAAGCCCCGATACCCGGCTCAGCGGTTGGGATGGTTGCAGCGGGCATGATTATTCAGATATATGTCTCAGAAGATGAAATTAATTTTACCGAATTATATAAAGGAGAGCATTTTTTACCCATCGAAGATTTAAATGTGCAGGTTGAAAAAATAAATGCAATTTTCTCACCTGTCTCGGCCAGGTACGTGAAGATTACCGCTATGCAATATGGCAAACTTCCTGCGTGGCATGATGGTGCCGGCGGCGATACTCATATTTTTGTTGATGAGATAGAAATAAGATAGAAATATATAAAACGGCAAAGTAATGTACCAGCATTTTAAGAATGTTGTCCGAGGCCTGGTAAATTAAATGAGGCTGTCCCATAACCAAGGGACAGCCTTTTTTTTAGGACGCTACAATACTTACAGGTATTAAATTGCTATTTTGTTGTAACGCCAGTCGGTCATAAAAATTAAACTTAACATAAATTAAAAATCCCGAAGCTGTTAACTTCGGGATTTTCTTTTAATGATTTTTATTCTTAATCTACAGAATCTGCTCTTCCTATTTTTCTCCCAAAAACAACCAGGTGAACAACCGCAAAAATAATAGAGATATAAAGTAAAGTCCTGTCTGTTTCAAAGCCTACTGTATATTGATGTAACAAACCTGCAACTACCAATAAAAGACAAAGCCCCAAACCGGTGTACCGAGCTACTCTCATGCCCTTCCTGTTGGTAGTTCCATTTCCTAAATGACTATGTTTGGCCCCATATGCAAGATAAATATCCATGCCTATTAACATCCAAACCAATAATCGTATCCAAGTATCCATTGGTAAAAATACCATCATGAATAAGCAAACGCCAATACCTAAAATCGGCACTAACGGAACCATCGGCGTTTTAAATGCTCTTGGGAGTTCTGGCATTTTTTTGCGCAGTACCCATACACCAATACAAACTAAAATAAATGCAAACAAAGTTCCTATACTTGTCATTTCTCCCACAACCCTTGCTGGTACAAATGCGGCAAATAAACTTACAAAACACATGAAAAGCAAATTGCTTTTGGCAGGTGTTTGCGTTTTAGGATTCACGGTAGAAAATATCCTGGGTATCAATCCGTCTTTACTCATACTGAAAAATACCCGGCTCTGCCCCATCAGCATCACGAGGATTACAGAAGCGTATCCGGCAAGAATGGCTACAATAATGGCACGGTTCAGCCAGGGGTAATCTGGACGTATAACACCAGAGGCATCGGCACTACCCATATGGTCAATAGCAATTGCTACCGGTGCAATTCCATCTTTACCGGCAAAAGTTGTGTAGCTGGTAACGCCTGTCATTACATAAGCAAAGAGAATATAGAGTACAGTACAAATTGCCAAAGAACCTAATATACCCCATGGCATATCCCTCTTCGGGTTTTTTGCTTCCTGCGCAGCAGTACTCACTGCATCAAAACCGATGTATGCAAAGAACACGATGGCCGCAGCCCTTATTATTCCGCTAAACCCAAACTCACCAAACTTGCCGCTATTGTCTGGAATGTATGGAGAGTAATTTTCTTTATTAATATATTTCCAGCCAAGAAAAATAAACACCAGTACCACGGTAATTTTTAAACCAACAATAAAAGAGTTTACCGTTGCACTTTCTTTGGTGCCCTTCATTAATAATAAACTCATCAACACAATTATAAATACGGCGGGTAAATTAATAATCCCGCCATCCCATGGCCCTACCGTTAGATTATGTGGCAGTTCTACTCCAAAGCCCTCCAAAAATTTTACCAGATACCTGCTCCAGCTAATGCCAACAGTAGCTGCACCCACCGCATATTCCAGCACGAGATCCCAACCAATTATCCAGGCTATAAATTCGCCCATGGTAGCATAAGAATAAGTGTATGCACTACCTGCTACCGGAATCATTGAGGCAAATTCTGCATAGCAAAGGCCGGCAAAAAGACAACCTAATGCAGCTACCACAAATGATATAGTAATGGCCGGGCCTGCATGGTTTGCAGCGGCCATACCCGTTATAGAAAATAAACCGGCCCCAATAATTGCGCCGATACCTAAAGCAATTAATCCCCCTGCGCCAAGGGTTCTCTTCAGCGTATGGCTGCCGGTTTCCTGGGCCTCATTCATTAAAGCCGCCATTGGTTTTCTGACAAATAAACTCATACAGTTTTTTATTTTTTTGAAAATTATTTAGGGAAATTAAGCAATAATTTTTAATAAGTATCAATATTACATTTTCCGGCAGCGGGTGTGCATAACAAGCA
Organism: Ferruginibacter sp.; assembly: GCA_039920545.1. GTDB lineage: Bacteria > Bacteroidota > Bacteroidia > Chitinophagales > Chitinophagaceae > Ferruginibacter. The sequence goes on from JBDSDN010000303.1 coordinate 4,229, forward strand.
TTAAATACTATATTGCAAATCTAATTTGCTAGCATGGAGGTAACCGTTACTGATAAGCCAAAATCTAACCGTCTCACCCTTTACATTGTAATAGCGATGGTATTGGGCATTGTTACCGGGTATATAATTAATTCCTATTCTTCTCCGGAATTTATTAAAGGATTTGCCCCCAAGATAAAATTACTGGCAACAATATTTTTGCGCCTGGTGCAAATGATAATAGCTCCTTTGGTATTTGCAACTTTAGTTGTCGGCATCGCAAAATTAGGGGATCTGAAAACCGTTGGCAGGGTTGGGGGTAAAGCCATGTTATGGTTCATCTCGGCCTCTTTACTGAGCTTAACCCTTGGTTTAATTCTCGTAAACATTACCAAGCCTGGAGTTGGGGTAAATATCAACGAAGTAGACCTGGAAGGCGCTAAAGATTTAATGGGTAAAACGAAAGAATTTTCACTGGATAGATTTGTAGAGCATATCGTCCCACGCAGTGTGGTGGAAGCCATGGCTACAAATGAAATTTTACAACTCGTCGTTTTTTCAGTTTTCTTTGGGGTGGCTTTAACGGCTATTGGCAAAAAAGGGGAATCCATTATTAATGCCTTAGATGCTTTATCTCATGTGGTTTTAAAAATGGTAACTTATATTATGAACCTGGCCCCCTATGGAGTGTTTGGTGCCATGGCAGGAGTAATAGCCGTTAAGGGCTTGGGTATTTTAAAAACGTATGCTTATTATATAGGTTCATTTTATTTAGGGCTGGTTGTGCTGTGGGCGATATTGTTATTGGTTGGGTATGCTATTCTTAAAAAAAGGTTACCCGTATTATTGCGCCGGATAAGTAACCCCATGGCAATTGCCTTTAATACTGCCAGCAGCGAAGCTGTTTTTCCAAAAATGGTTGAAGAGATGGAACGTTTTGGGTGTAACAGTAAAATCGTTTCATTCACCTTGCCTTTGGGTTATTCGTTTAACCTTGATGGCAGTATGATGTACATGACCTTTGCCAGCATGTTCATTGCGCAGGCTTACAATATAACAGCAATCACAGAGCACCCCGGTACCCAGATAGCTATGTTGTTAGTATTTATGCTCACCAGTAAAGGGATTGCTGGAGTGCCGAGAGCGTCGCTGGTTGTGGTCTTAGCCACGGGAGGTATGTTTGGTATTCCTCCTGAAGGTATTGGTTTGGTTCTGGCCATTGATACTTTTTGCGATATGGGCCGCACCATGACAAATGTATTGGGGAACGCCCTGGCAACTGCAGCTGTAAGTAAATGGGAAGGGGCATTAGAACATACTTAAAGACTGGTTCTATTATTAAGTTATTTTTCTGGCGCTGGTATTTTTATCAAACTCATAAATACAATTTTTAAATTGTTTATTTCATGGAGCATCTTCTTCTGTTAGATTTTAACTGGACCCAATTACTGCAGCCCCAATGGTATATTGAGAACGGCGGAATTTGGTTTGTGATTTTCGTAATATTTGCTGAAACGGGTTTATTTGTCGGGTTCTTTTTTCCTGGAGATTCATTGCTGTTTGTAGCGGGTATATTAAGTACACCATTGGTAGATTCAATATCTCTGAATACAGGAAATGATTTTTTAAACCTTTTGATTATTGCAGCCTTCTGCACCATTGCCGGAATTTTGGGGAATACTGTCGGCTACCTGACCGGCCGTAAAGTAGGCCCCGCTATGTTTAACTGGAGAGATCGTTGGCTTTTTAAAAAAAAATATTTATACCAGGCAAAAGCATTTTATGATAAACACGGAGGTGGGGCAATTATTTTTGCCCGTTTCCTGCCTTTCATCCGCACTTTTGCACCAATTATTGCCGGTATAGTGGATATGGATAAAAAGAAATTTGCTTTCTTTAACATCATCGGTTGTATCGCCTGGGTTACCTCTATGCTTTTTATCGGGCATTACTTAAATGCCTTTAGTAAAAAAGAATTTGGCCTAGATCTGGAAAATCACCTGGAGATTATCGTCATAGGGATTGTCTTAATTACTACTGCCCCTGTGCTGCTTAAATTAATTTTTGGTAAAAATAAAACCGGCCCTACGGCATAATCCTCCTGCATGCAGAAATCACCTACTACTTCTTCAATTTTTAATGTTGCGGTACTCGTAGCTGCCCTTGGGTATTTTGTGGACATCTATGACCTGCTGCTTTTTAATATCGTTCGGGTACCCAGTCTTAGATCTTTGGGTTTATCTGCTGAAGAGGTTAAAAAAAGCGGCGAATTTATCATTAGTATTCAAATGATTGGTTTGCTGATTGGCGGAATAATATGGGGCATCATGGGCGATAAAAAAGGCAGGTTAAGTGTTTTATTTGGCTCAATAATTTTATACTCCCTGGCAAATATTATTAATGGGTATGTGCAAACGGTAAATCAATATGCCCTTACCCGCTTTATTGCCGGTATAGGTTTGGCTGGCGAATTAGGAGCAGGTATTACCCTTGTATCTGAACTGGTAAGTAAAGAAAAGAGAGGCATTGCAACTTCCCTGGTGGCAGGTATTGGCTTAACAGGTGCCGTGGTTGCGTATTTTATTTCCAGAAGTTTTGACTGGCGTATCTGCTATTTTATAGGTGGCGGGCTTGGGTTCTGCTTATTACTGTTACGCATAAGTGTTTTTGAATCCGGCATGTACAAACAAGTAAAAGAAATGAAAATTTCACGGGGTAATTTCGCTATGTTTTTTAATGATTCCCAGCGGTTCCGGAAATATATCTGCAGTATTTTTATCGGCCTGCCTACCTGGTATGTAATCGGGATTCTGATTGTTTTTTCAAATGAATTCGGTAAAAGGTTTGGTATTGCAGCTGAAATTATACCGGGTAAAGCAACCATGTATGCTTATGTTGCCATTGCAGTTGCTGATGTACTCGTTGGGTTTGTGAGCCAGTGGTTAAGGAGCCGTAAAAAAGCCCTGTATATCTTTTATTTTCTCACGATCATTTCTATTGCTTTATATTTTTCCCCTGTCAATAATTCGGCAGTGGCAATGTATATAATTTGTGCAGCATTAGGTTTTGGAACAGGCTTCTGGGCTATTTTCGTAACTATGGCTGCAGAGCAATTTGGGACCAACTTAAGGGCTACCGCTGCCACAACAGTCCCAAATATGGTTCGGGGATCTTTACCGCTCATGCTTTTATTGTTTAATGGATTGCAGCATTATTTTTCTTATACCACCGCTGGTTTATTTACCGGCATTATTGTAATGCTCATCAGTATTGTTGCCGCTTATTTCACGCAGGAAACCTTTGGTAAAGATTTAAATTACACAGAAAATTAAATTACACTTTGCCTAAAATACTTGTTATAAGATTTTCTTCAATCGGAGATATAGTATTAGCCAGCCCCGTGCTACGCTGCATTAAAAAACAAATCCCCGGTGCAGAACTGCACTTTATTACCAAGCTATCTTTTAAAAGGGTCACGGAAAATAATCCTTACGTGGACCGTTTTTTTTATTTTGATGGTGACAACCTGGATGTTTTAATTGAAGAATTGCAAACGGAGAATTATGATTATATAGTGGATCTGCATAAAAATTTCAGAAGTGCAAAAATAAAATCAGCTTTAAAAGTAAAACACTATACCATTAAAAAATTAAGCCTTCAAAAATTTCTGCTTACAAGATTAAATCTAAATATAATGCCCCATCGGCATATCACCCAAAGAAGCCTTGATACAGTGATACCGCTTGGTGTAACAGATGATGGATTAGGGTTGGATTATTTTATTCCAGACCGGGATATAGTCCAGGGGAATGACATTCCAACCTCACACCAGGCAGGATTTATTGCGGTTGTAATTGGCGCTTCCTACAATACAAAAAAATTACCTGTTCATAAACTCCAGGAACTTTGTTATAAGATAGAACACCCGATTATTTTACTTGGCGGAAAAGAAGATGCAGGTGCAGGTCGCAAAATTGCAAGTGTAAGCCCGGTAAAAATTTATAATGCCTGCGGAAAATTTAATTTAAATGAGTCGGCAGATTTAATAAGGCAATCTAAATTAGTCATCTCGCATGATACGGGCCTGCAGTACATTGCCTGCGCTTTTAAAAAACAGGTGCTGGCGCTTTGGGGAGCTACTTCTCCTGAATTACAGGTAGAACCTTATTACGGGAGCTTATTCATGCAACAACAAACTAAGCCTGTATATGAAAATATTTATCTAAAACTTCGCTGCCAGCCCTGTAGCAAATATGGAGGTAGACACTGCCCCTTAGAACACTTTAATTGCATGGAAAATCAGGATATAGATGCTCTTGTACAAAAAGTAGAGGCACGTTTAAAGTGCCGGTAGTTTTATTAAATCAGCTGTTAATGTATTTATAATTAGCAGCAGCTTAATATTTTATTTGCATTAATGATTGTTGTTTTGTTATCAGTTTATGAAATACATTTTTTTCTCCGCCTTCATTTTATTTTCTTCAAACGTCTGGTCTCAATTAGTAACAAATATTTATTGGTCAGATCAGTCTGGGCTACCCGTCTCTGAAGCCATATACTACAGCCAGGATAAAAGGCTGGATTGGCCTGATTTTAAAGGTGCTCCAAATACTGGAGGAAATATTGCTGCAATTACCACTTCTGGTTTTGGGTACAAAGCATCAATGAAAAATAACGGTAGTAAAGGCCAACTGAATATAGGCATCTATTGTTATTTCAATAAAGACAAATCCTGGGTAAAATCAAATAAAAAGACAGACTACATTTTAAACCATGAGCAACACCATTTTGATATTAGCTTCATAGCAGCCAATCTTTTTGCGGATAAATTAAAAAATACTTCTGTAACTATCACTAATTGCAATTCCCTACTGCCAGCTCTTTATAAAGAATGCTGTGATTTAATGAATAAAATGCAGGATGATTATGATGGTCAGACAAAGAATGGCCAGGTAAAAGAAATACAGGAAAAATGGGACAGTTTTCTTAATAAAAAACTTGCGACTTTTATAAAGTAACCACCAGTACTGTTACTTTTAATTCGTGCCGCACAGCGTTTACAGTTTCTCCATAAAGCAAATCTTTAATTCCGGCATGGCCGTGCGCACCAATTACCAGCATATCTGCACCGCTCTCTTTCACGATACGCACTATTTCTTTTACCCGGTTTTTAAAACCGATTTCTACGGTAACCTTATGCCCTTTAGCTGTTAGCTCCTCCAGATAAAAATTCATGTGTTCTTTATCGTTTTTCGTTTCATAATCATCACTCTCTTTACCATAAAGTTTTGCCGTTGCACTTTCTACAATATGAAGTAAATGAAAACTTGTATCCGGGCCACCTTGACCTAAAGCTGCAGCTAAAATTTTATTATCGTTAAGTGTGAAATCCAGCGCTACCGCTATTTTTGAATATACAGGCGGGATGATAGTATTTAAAAAAACGGGCTCCGCATGAATCTGGATTGATTTCGCTTTTGCTTTTTTTGATAATAAAGGGAAAGACAGTATATATAAAAGTAGCCCTCCAAAAAAAAACGCTGCCAGAATGATTATTATTTTTATAAAAAGGGTGTATTCCATAAACGAGGGAACAATTTCATTTGTTAGCATTTTTAAGTTTAAATAAACCAATACAGCAGCTATAATCCAGGCGGCAATTTTTGTAACAGGCTTTATTACAAACTTTCCCATTGTTTTTTTATCGCTCACAAAATGAATTAGCGGAATAATTGCAAAACCCAATTGAAGGCTCAGCACAACCTGGCTCATCACTAATAGTGCATCTACTTTTTCTTCACCGTAAATAACAATGACAATTAAAGCAGGGATAATTGCTATGAGACGTGTTACCAGCCTCCTTAGCCAGGGATTAATGCGCAGGCTTAAATAACCTTCCATTATTATCTGCCCCGCAAGTGTTCCGGTTATAGTACTGCTTTGCCCTGCAGCAATTAAAGCCACTGCAAATAAAACAGGGGCGGTATTACCAAGAAAGCCGGGCAACAACCGATGTGCTTCTTTAATTTCAGCTACATCTGAATTTCCTGTTTTAAAAAAAACAGCTGCCGCTAAAATAAGAATAGCAGCATTTACCAGGAAAGCAATATTGAGTGCAATGGTTGTATCAATTCTATTAAATTTTAACGCTTGTTGAATTCCAAAATCTGTTTTTTCTATTTTACGGGATTGTACCAGGGCTGAGTGTAGGTATAGATTATGCGGCATAACGGTAGCGCCTATAATACCGATGGCAATGTATAGGGCATTGCTGTCAGGAAATGAAGGAATAAATCCCTTTGCAATTTCTGGTATTGATGGCTGAGCCAGCGTGACCTGTATTAAAAAGGCAATAGCTATAATGGCTACCAGCGCTATGATAAAGGCTTCCATTTTACGCATACCCAACCGTTGCAGGTACAGCAATAAAAAAGTATCCAATACAGTAATACTTACCCCCCATACCAGAGACAGGCCAGTGAGCAATTGAATACCTATTGCCATACCTAAAACTTCTGCCAGGTCACAGGCAGCTATTGCTACTTCGGCTAAAATATATAAAACGAAATTTACTATTTTCGGATAGGCTTCCCTGTTAGCCTGTGCCAGGTCCCTGCCACGTACAATTCCAAGGCGGGCAGAAAGCCCTTGAAGCAGCAAGGCCATAAGGTTACTCATCAATAAAACCCAGATAAGGGTATACCCATATTTACTGCCACCGGCAAGGTCTGTCGCCCAGTTCCCCGGGTCCATATAACCAACGCTAACGAGATAAGCCGGGCCCAAAAACGAAAAAATTCTGCGCCAGCCTTTATGCCGGATCGTAGTATCAATAGTGCCATGTACTTCGCTAAGGGAATTATCTGAATGTAATGTTGTCTTATTCATGCAATACAAAAAATATTTTTTGCTACCTGTTCACTCAAAATAGCTAATGGTTGTTTGTCAATTTTTATCTCTACGGAACCATCAAAATCAAATCTTTTATTCACTTTCATTTTGGTTCCTAAACTTATATTATAATGTTTTAATAATTCCAACATTTGAATGCTTTGGTCTTTAATGGAACTAACGGTCACTATTTTTTTTAACGGTAATGTTGTAATACTGGCTTGCTTTAAGATTTTAAATTTTCCATGTTTGTCTGGTATGGGATCACCATGGGGGTCAAAACAAGGGTGGCCTAAATATTCATCCAGTTTATGAATTAAAGCGCCGCTGCTAATGTGTTCCAGTTCTTCAGCTATTTCGTGTATTTCTTCCCATTTAAACCCTAGCTTATTCAATAAAAAATATTCCCATAACCGGTGCTTCCTTATTATCTCCAGGGCAATTTTATTTCCTGTCTCAGTAAGTGTAAAGTTTTTATAAGGCCGGTAATTGATGATTTTTTTCAGGTGAAGCTTTCTCAGCATATCAGTAACAGAGGCCGCTTTCGTATTTACAGCCTGGGCCAACTGGGTTCCAGAAACGCCTTCATTAACCTCCTGCAAATGATAGATGCATTTAATATAATTTTCTTCACTGGTTGAAAATTTCATCATTAGTTAAAATAAATTTAGACAAACCTAAAAATATTTTTAGTCTTTTCAAAATTTATTTTTTACCCTTTTAAATCGTTGTAAAATTATACAGCGTGGTTATTTTTATTAATTCCGATTTATATTGCACCGAAATAAAAAATAAAGTATGAATTTTTCCCAGTATGAAGTGCCTTACCCGGTCGGGCCGGAATACACTAAAAAGGTAGCTTATTTTTCAATGGAGTTTGCGGTTCAACAACCTTTAAAGATATATAGCGGAGGGTTAGGATACCTGAGTGGATCTCATTTGCGAAGTGCTTACGAATTACGTCAAAACCTGATAGGAATAGGAATTTTATGGAAATACGGATACTACGACCAGGCCCGCAATCCCGACCAGACCCTGCAGGTGCAATGGAACGAAAAGATCTATAATTACCTGGAAGACACAGGGATTAAATTTCAGGTAAATATTCATGAACATCCCGTGTGGGTAAAGGTTTTTTACTTAAACCCGGAAACCTTTAAATCTGCCCCGTTATTTTTATTAAGTACGGACTTGCCTGAAAATGATTATGTCTCACAAACTATTTGTCATAAATTATATGACGCCAACGTAGCTACCAAGGTCGCACAGTTTATTTTGTTAGGTGTAGGTGGCGCAAAATTAGTTGATGCTTTAAATTTTAATCCCGGTATCTATCATTTAAATGAAGCTCATGCCTTGAGTGCCGCTTTTTATTTATTCAGGAAATATGGTAGTGCAGAAGAAGTGAAGAAAAGGCTTGTATTTACCACGCATACGCCGGAAGAAGCAGGCAATGAAAAACATGATATTTATTTATGTGAAAAAATGGGCTATTTCTGTGATATGCCCTTAGAAGAGGTTCGCAGGGTTACCGGTATTACTGACGATCAGTTTAATCATTCATTAGCGGCGCTGCGATTTGCCAAATTAGCAAATGGCGTAAGCCAGTTACATGGAGAAGTAAGCAGGCAAATGTGGAGTAAATATGAAGGTATATGCGAAATAAAATCCATTACCAATGCCCAGAACTGGCATTTTTGGGCCGATAAGCAATTATATAATTTTATTGATGATCATAATATTGATGCCTTTATTGATCGAAAACGCTATTTAAAGAAAAGGGCTTTTGATTTGGTTGCAGACCAAACCGGAAAATTGCTTAACCCGGATGTTCTTACTATAGTTTGGGCCCGCCGTTTTGCAGGATATAAACGTGCAGATTTAATAACCAGGAATGAAGAAAGATTCCGGGCTTTGCTAACTAACCCCCAACAGCCTGTACAAATAATATGGGCCGGCAAGCCTTACCCCGTGGATTATCCTGCAATAAGTGACTTTAATTTTTTAGTGCAGCTTAGCAAAAAATATGATAACGTAGCAGTTTGTACCGGTTATGAATTAGCGCTTAGCAGAAGGTTAAAACAGGCTGCAGATATCTGGCTCAACAACCCTCGGGTGCCAAGAGAAGCCAGTGGTACCAGTGGTATGACTGCTGCTATGAATGGTGCCGTTAATTTTAGTACTAACGATGGATGGATTTGTGAATTCATTAATCACGGCAACAATGGGTTTTTAATACCGCCTGCGGATTATTCAAAAATGACCGTGCATGAACAAGATCAATACGATTTGGAAAAAATGTATGAAATTTTAGAAAACCAGGTGTTGCCCATGTATTACGATAACCCACACGTATGGAGGCAAATTGTAAAAAACGGCATGAGGGACGTGCGGTGGCAGTTTGATAGTAACCGTATGGCCAAGGAATATTATGAAATTATGTATAAATAAGTTTACATAAATAATTTTATAAATCCTTTTCGTATTAATT
>JBDSDN010000304.1:0-3241 GCA_039920545.1 Ferruginibacter sp.
AGCCTTGCACATGGTGAATTTTTTGCTGTATTCGATGCAGATTTTCTCCCCGCCAAAGACTTTTTAAAACAAACCCTGCCTTATTTTGAGGACCCTGAGATTGGAATGGTACAAACAAGGTGGGCACACCTTAATAAAGAAACCTCTTTAATGGCTAGTTTACAGGCCATGGCGCTGGACGGGCATTTTACTATTGAACAACAAGGGAGAAATGCAGCAGGTTATTTTATAAATTTTAATGGCACAGCAGGTGTATGGCGCAAACAAACGATACTTGATGCAGGCAACTGGCAGGCCGATACACTCACAGAAGATTTTGATTTAAGTTACCGGGCTCAAATGAAAGGCTGGAAATTTAAATACCTGGAAAATTATACTACCGCCGGGGAACTGCCCCCCCTTGTAAGCGCATTAAAATCTCAACAGTTCCGGTGGACCAAAGGGGGTGCTGAAACAGCCAGGAAAAATTTAAAAACATTATACAGTTCTTCGCTGGCTGGGCCAGTAAAACTGCATGGGATATTTCACTTAATCTACAGCTTTGGCTTCATCAGCATCATTACTTATGCAATGCTTACTGTGCCACTCATTTTTGTAAAAGAATTTTATCCACAATACCATTTATTATTTAAAGCTTCAAACTTTATTGGCATTAGTTTTTTTATTTATGCGCTTCATTATTTCATTTCATATGCTAGAAATACTAAAGGCAGCATTGCAAAAAAGCTGTCAGGGTTTATTTTTCAGTTTCCACTTTTTGTCTCTCTCTTTATAGGGCTTTCTTTAAGCAATTCTATCGGCATTCTGCAGGGATATCTTGGCATTAAATCTGGTTTTGTACGCACGCCGAAATTTAACTCACTTGCAGTAAAAAACAAGTTGACCAACCTGCGGTATGCCCGGCATAATATTAACTGGCTTACCATTACTGAAGGACTGCTTATTTTTTATTTTTTGTTTGGATTGATTACGGCTTTTTATGTAAAAAACTACGGAATTATTCCATTGTTGTTGATGGCATTTACGGGCTTTTTAATGGTTTTTGTCTGGAGCATACAGGAAAAAATAAAAAAAACTTTAGCTTACAGTGAATGAATAAAAAACCCATAATTGTTGTTATTATTCCGGCATACAATGAAGAAAATTCCATAGCAAAAGTCGTACACGATATTCCTCCGGGTTTAGTGCAACAGGTGATTGTGGTAAATAATAATTCCAATGACGCTACAGATTTAAATGCACGTAATGCAGGCGCAACTGTACTTCACGAAAAAAGACCGGGTTATGGCTTTGCCTGCCTTAAGGGGATAACGTACCTTAAAGAATCAGGCAGTTCCCCGGATATTGTTATTTTCATTGATGCAGACTATTCTGATCATCCGGAAGAAATGCCATTACTTTTAAAGCCAATTGTAGAAGATAAAATGGATCTGGTGATTGGATCCAGGGCATTGGGGAAAAAAGAAAAGGGCTCCATGACGATGCAACAGGTTTTTGGTAACTGGCTGGCCACAGGTTTATTAAAAATAATTTATAATATTCAGTATACTGATCTGGGTCCATTCAGGGCGATACGCTATGATAAGCTGTTGGAAATAAATATGCAGGATACTACCTATGGCTGGACGGTAGAAATGCAGTTAAAGGCAGCTAAATTAAAAATGAATATTTGCGAAGTGCCGGTTAATTACCGAAAGCGTATCGGGTTTTCAAAAATCAGTGGTACACTGAAAGGGTCAGTGTTGGCGGGTTACAAGATAATTACAACCATATTTAAATATTGGTAACATGAAAGTAAATATAGTTTTGCTGCTATTAATAATTACAAGCCTGGTTTATTCCTGCAAACAAAAAGCAGAACCTCCATCAGAAGAATTTACAAAAACCTGGTATACCGGAAAAGCAGAACTGAGCAGTTTTACCTTACAACAGGCCCGCTATGGAGAAATAAGAAATGGCGAAGCGGTTTTAATATTTGTAACTGAAGATTTCTCGGGCGATAAATTAGTAAAGCTTGATGCGCCGGAAAATTCAAGTGATAAGATCAGGGTGTTAAAAATGAATATAGCAAAAAATTTTGTGACCGGCATTTATCCTTATTCGATGATGCTTTCCGTTTTCTCGCCGGTCTCAAAAAATGGGGAGGAAAAGACAATTAAAACATCCTGTACCTCCCAGGAATGGTGTGGGCACAGCTTTTCTCAATTAAAGCTCAGTGGCAATAGCTATAACTGGCAACTACATTCTTATTTTGAAAAAGAAGGGGAACAGGATAAAAAAATAGATGCGGCTTTACTGGAAGATGAACTCTGGACCCGGATCCGTTTAAACCCCGCTACCCTACCCCAGGGTAATATTGACGTGATACCCGGATTATTCTGGCAGCGGTTATCACATACGGAAATGACCAAACAAAACGCTGTACTAACGTTGTCCAAATCCGATAGTTTTGTAAAGGAAAACAATGCCCGGGTGTACACTTTATTTTTTCCGAAAGATAACCGCACACTGCAAATTTATTTTCAAGCTGAATTTCCACATCAGATTTTAGGTTGGCAGGAATCTTATCCTGATGGCTTCGGTAACAATAAAAAAATGCTGACAACAAAAGCCCTGTTGAAAAAAACAATCTGGCTGGACTATTGGAAACACAATGCCCTTTCTGACAGCATTTATCGGGATACCTTGCAACTGATGCATCATGAACAATAAACTGCTTCTTAAAAAGCCACAGCTACTTTATTTTTTATTTGTGCTGGTGGCGGTGGCTTATTACCTGCTAACTTATCAAACAGCTAGAGAAAATTTTTACCAGGTCATTATTTTATTTTGTTTTTTGTTTGCTGCTTATTTTGTTTTGTACAAGCTTTTTTCCCTTACCCATTTTAATCAGTTGGTCCTTGCGGGGCTTGGGTTTCGCCTCCTGCTGCTGCTCTCGGTTCCTAATCTGTCAGAAGATGTGTACCGCTTTATATGGGATGGTCGCCTGGCTGCCCAGGGCATAAATCCCTTCAGCCACTTGCCTGCAGAAATAATGCACATGCAACCTGTTGCAGGCATCACACCGCAACTATTTGCTAAATTAAACTCACCTGGTTATTATACTATTTATCCCCCGGTACTCCAGGGCGTGTTTTGGGTTGGAGCAAAATTATTTCCACTCAGTATTATTAAAACAATTATTTTCTTTAAGGTTGTTATTGTTATTGCAGATGTCGGAATCTTTTTTTTGATGAAACAA